>CATMHL010000001.1 GCA_950068185.1 uncultured Pelagibacteraceae bacterium
TGATGCTTCAAGCATATGATTTTTATGAACTTTATAAAAGACGCGAATGTATTTTGCAAATTGGCGGTTCTGATCAGTGGGGAAATATAGTTAATGGAACTGATTTAATTAAAAGAAAAGAAAAAAAGCTCGCCTATGGACTAACAACTCCGTTGCTAACACTTTCCTCAGGAGCAAAAATGGGGAAAACAGAAAAAGGAGCTATTTGGTTAAATAAAAAAATGCTTTCAGCATATGATTATTGGCAATTCTGGAGAAATACAGACGATAAAGATGTAATAAATTTTTTGAAACTTTTTACAGATATAGATCTTGAACAAATTGAAAATTTAAAAAGTGGTAATCAGGATATTAACAAACTTAAAGTTTTACTTGCCAATGAGGCAACAGCTATGTTGCACGGATCTAAAGCTGCTAAAGATTCGGAGTTAACAGCTCGAAAAACTTTCGGTGACAAATCCATTGGAAAAAACCTTCCTATAGTAAAAATAAAAAAAAATATAATAACAAACGGTGTAAATATATTAGACCTAGTGCTCCAAACAAAGCTGGGCAATTCTAAAAGTGAAATTAGAAGAATGATTAAAAATAATGGTTTAAAAATTAACAACGAAATTATAACTGATGAAGCAAAAATAATTGATCAGAATAACTTTGATCAGGATAATAACTTAAAAGTTTCTCATGGAAAAAAACAACATGTAATTGTAAAAATTATTTAACTTCTTCTTTTTTTTTCTTTTTCATTTTTTCTATTGCGCGCACAATAAACCTGGGAGTTAGAGTTTTAATTGGATTTACTGTTGTCTTAATATCTTTTGGAGGTCCTTTCATCTTAAAGCTTACACCAACTACGCCTTCCCCAGTTTTTTTTCCCACCAAAATATTTCCAATAAGTGGTATTTTAGCAATGATTGCGTTAAGTTTGGTCGCTGGTACTAAAGTTCCTCGTAAACTAACAACTTTTCCTTTATCCACGTATCCATCTAATAAAATTGATATTGCTGGACCCATTGCTAGAGCTTCGTCAATATTTAATACATTACCTTTAGAATTTGATTTCATTTCAAAAGATTCAAAACGTATTCCCTCTCCACTAAGTGTATCAGCAATACCTTGTAAAGAAGCTAATGTTAACAATTTTGCCAAAGCCGGTACTTTCGAAACTTTAAAGTCTCTAATTATTAAATTTGAATTAGAGACTTCTTTTGAAATATCTGACTCATATTCCAATTTTCCACCTTCAAAACCTTTTATAAAATCAAAATTCTTTACAAATGGTCTAGCCCTATCTGAAATTACTTGAAGTATTTTTTTATCATTATCAACTTGATAAATAGTCATTTCAATTATTTCATTTTCAGAAAAATTTCCCTTTAAACTTAATTTATCGTAAGAACCTTTGTTAATTGCAGCAATCATGGCAAAGTTAAATACATCGTCATTTGTACCAGTAAGTACTTTATTAAAATTAATTTTTATTTCGCTATTGAAATTCTTGCTGAAAGTCTTTTTATCACTTTTTTTATATAGGGATTTGAGCAAAGGTTGTACATCAAAAACCTCACCAGAAATTGTAACTTTTTCTGACTTTTTAACTAAAAAATCATTATTTTTAATTTCATTTTCAAAAGTCTTTATTTCTAATTTTTTAAAATCTTTTACTTCAAAATTCTTGTTTAGTTTTATATTGGATAAATGAATTCTGGTTTTATCAGCTAAAAAATTTAAGTTATTTATATTAAAATATTTGTCCAAAACAAAATTGACATCAAAATTTATTTCAGATTTTTTTCCGTAATCTTTATTGTAATTTAATCTGGACACTTTAACTTTAGAGTTTGTTAAGTCTATAATTCCGTTAATATCGAAACTTTTTTCATTATAATTATAAATTTCTTTTATTTTAAAATTATTAAAATAATCTTTTACTTTTATAAAACCATTTAATTCCGTTGTATTATTTGACTTGGAATTGATAAGTTTAATGTTGGTATCTTTAAGAATTATTTTTGGATCAAACTCAGGTAAATACTTTTTAATAATTCTTCTTTCTTCAGTGTGTATTTCTAAATAAGCAATATCACCTTCTATTGAATAAGATAAATTGCCTATTTTAAATTGTTTACCTAAATCAAAATTAATGTTTGTTTTTAGGTCCACAGTTCCATTAACATCTTTTAAATTGCTAGTATTTAAAGCGAATAATGTTGATATTTTCTTAATTTGAGAAAAATTTAATTTTCCTTTTGTTTTTAACAAACTTTTTACTTTTGTTTCATTCTTTTTGCGTTTTAAATTAATTGTGCTACCTGCTAATTCAAGATTATAAATAGAGCCTTTTTTAACTGTTATTTTAAACCCATCAGCACCAGCATCTTTTACATGATTAATTTCTGTTGTTAATTGTTTAATAGAAAATTCTTTTGTCAAATTAATTGAAGCATCTGAAACTTTTCCAAAAAATCCATAATCTTTTCCTATACTTCCGTCAGATTCGAACGGGATAATGAATTCTCCTTCCAGGTATCCTTTATGAAATACTTTATTAAGTTTTTTATTAACAATATTAGGAAGAAAAATACTGGTGATTTTTGTTAAATCTTTTATATCATTTTTAACAAAAGCGACCTCAGCTTTTTTCAATAAAAAATTAGATGAAAAAAATGATTTTAATGGTAAAAATAGATCTAGTTTTGATAAAATAATTTCATTTTTTTTAACTAAAATTTTTGGATTTTGTAGTTTAACTACAAGATTAAATTCGGTTGGATTAATATGTATTTTAGTTTTTTGAAATCCTAGTTTGACATATCGATTTACTTCATTAGCCTTACTTTTAATTAAACCATCAAATTTATCTGTTTCTATTCCAAAATAACTAAGAAAAATTGTTGCAGGAACCACAACTATTAAAACTATTAGAAAAAATCTTAAAAAAAATTTACTCACAGTTATTTCTTAATCTTTTGTTTGATAAAGAGCGGCTTCTAAAAATTCATCTATGTCACCATCTAGTACACTATCTGGGTCAGTATTTTCTAAATTATTTCTTAAATCCTTAACCAATTGATAGGGTTGCAAAACGTAGGATCTTATCTGGTGACCCCATCCAATATCTGTTTTTGATTTAGCTAAATTTTCTGAAGCTTCATCTTTTTTTTGTATTTCATATTTATATAAACGAGCTTTAAGCATATTGAAACACGTTTCCTTATTTTTGTGTTGAGATCTTTCATTTTGACACTGAACAACAATATTTGTCGGTAAGTGTGTTATTCTAACAGCACTATCTGTTGTATTTACATGCTGTCCTCCAGCACCACTAGATCTATATGTATCAACTCTTATATCTTTTTCTTGTATATCTATTTTAATACTATCATCCACGACTGGATAAACCCAAACACTTGCGAAGCTGGTGTGTCTTCTAGCTCCAGAGTCAAAAGGAGAAATTCTAACTAACCTATGAACACCTGATTCCGATTTTAACCATCCATACATATAAGGTCCTGTAATTTTAAGAGTACTAGATTTTATTCCAGCTTCATCACCTCTATGTTCGTTAATTATTTCAAATTTAGACTTTTTCTTTTCTATCCATTTAGAATACATTCTTCTCAACATCTGAGCCCAATCTTGGCTTTCCGTTCCGCCAGCTCCAGCATGAATCTCTAGGTAAGTATCCAAATGATCATTTTCTTCGGATAGGAAACAGGAAACTTCTGTTTTTTTTATTTGGTTAAGTAATAAATTTATTTTTTTTTCACAATCTTTTGTTACCACAATATCATTTTCTTTTGCAGCAAGTTCTAAAAGTTGCTCTAAATTTTCTAACTCTTTTACAGTAGAATTAAAATCATCAAAAATATTTTCAAGAAATTTTTTCTCTTTAAGAATCTTTTGAGCGGATAATTTTTCTTTCCAAAAATTTTCTTGTACTATTTTTTTGTTAAATGTTTGAATTTTCTCCTTGATCTTATTTTTTTCAAAGATACCCCCTAACATTATCTATTACTTTTTTTATTTTAATAATTTTAATATTTATATCTTCCATAGTTAATAAAATCTCAGAATTGTTGCCTGATTATTAGAATCATAAGTTCCTAATCTATTTTTATCAGATGAATTTTCAAGACCAACTATAAAATTGTCCTCCCCTTTAAAAGATTCATATATCACTCTTTTTGTATTATCATTTGGTTGTAATCCAGTTTCTACATCAACCATCACTAGATTGATGCCTTTAGGAACTTTAAAAGGAAGTGCGTCTTTTTTTCTAATTACTTTTTCAACAAATTTTTTAAAAACTGGTAGAGCCACCTTTGCTCCTGTTTCGTATTTACCTAAAGTTTTAGGTTCATCAAAACCCACATATACTCCTATAACTAATTTTGATGTAAAACCCAAAAACCACGCGTCCATATTTTTATTTGTTGTTCCTGTTTTGCCAGCCAAAGATAAGTTTAAATCTCTAAGTTTTCTTCCTGTTCCTCTTTTAACTACACCTTCCAACATTGAAGTAATTTGATAAGCAGTTTCTGAAGAAATAATTTGTTTTCTGTCGTCCTGAATCAAAGGTATTTCGTCTTTTAAATATGAAATCCCTTCACAACCAATACATTTTCTTTTATCAGCGTTAAAAATTGTTTTTCCTCTTCTGTCTTGAATTCTATCTATAAATATGGGAGTAACTTTTTTGCCTCCATTAACAAATGTGCAATAAGCATTTGTAAGTTTTACCAAAGTCGTTTCGGCCGCTCCTAAGGAGACTGATAGTAGTTCTGGTACTTGGTCATAGATTCCAAAATCTTTTGTAATCTTAGAGATTTGATCAAAACCAACTTTTTGTGCGACACGTACTGTCATTAAATTTCTAGATTTTTCTAAACCAGTTCTTAAGGTAGATGGACCATAAAACTTTTTTCCATAATTTTCTGGTTTCCATGTTTTTAATCCTTCTCCTTGATCTATAACAAAAGGTGCATCTAAAATTAAAGTTGATGGATTAAAACCATTTTCTAACGCCGCAGCATAAACAACAGGTTTGAATGCAGAACCAGGTTGCCTCTTAGCCTGAGTTGCTCTATTAAATTCACTTAATTTAAAACTAAAACCCCCAACCATAGCTAACACTCTTCCGGTATATGGATCCATAACTACAATTGCACCGTTTATTTTGGGTAATTGTTTTAAACTCCACTTATTCTTTTTTATTTTTTGTACATAAATAATATCGTTTAATTTTAAAAGATCTTCAAAGCTTTTTTTTCTAGTCCACTTAATATTTTTAAAATCTATAAAACCTACTTCTTTATTTTCAATTTCGATTTTTAAAGAAAGTTGATTGACATCAATTACTTTTGCAAGTTCCCAATGTAAACTTTTATCATAAATAAATTCTTTAATATCTTTTTGCCAGTCTACTGAATTTAAGTTTGTTATTGGACCGCGCCAACCATGTCTTTTATCGTACTTCTCCAACCCTTCTCTAAGAGCCTCTAAAGCCTTGATCTGATAATTGGAATTTAAAGGTGTTCTTATAGACAGACCTCCCTTATACAGCTCATCATATCCATAAGTATCAGTGACTATTCTTCTTACTTCTTCTGAGTAAAAATTAGCCTCTTCAAGAAGCTTAATCTTTCTTTTTTTTGTTTTGATTTCTTTTTTTTTTAAATCTTTATATTCAGTATAATTTATATATGAATTGTCATATAAGTTTTTTAAAACAAAATTTCTTCTAGTTTTTGCTCTTTCAATTGATTTAAATGGATTATATTTATTAGGAGCCTTCGGGAGAGCTGCCAGAAGAGCGGCCTCTTCATAATTTAAATCGTTAACAGCTTTATCAAAATACTCCAAGCTTGCTGCAGCAATTCCATATGTTCCTTCTCCTAAATATATTTGATTTAAATATAATTCCATAATTCGTTCTTTTGAATATGCTCTTTCAATTCTGAATGCCAATATGGCCTCCTTAATTTTCCTTTTTATAGAAATTTCACTTGTTAATAGAAAGTTCTTTGCAACCTGTTGTGTAATAGTTGACGCCCCCTGCAATCTTTTTTCTGAATAAATATTCTTCAAATTATTGATTATTGCCCTTGTAATGCTTTTCGCATCAATTCCTGGGTGAGAAAAAAAGTTTTTATCTTCAGCTGATAAAAATGAATAAATTATATTTTTAGGAACAGAATCGTAAGGAATAAACAGTCTTTTTTGTAGTGCGTATTCAGCAATTAGTTGGCCTTCCCCAGAATGAACTCTACTTGATATTGGGGGTTTATAGTTCGCTAAAATTTTATAATCGGGAAGATCTAGTGAAAAATACCAAAGAGTCGAAATTGAGAAAAGTAACCCTAATATAAAAGTGACAATTGTTAATTTTATGATTTTTTTAAAATAAATAAGCACAAGTTTGAAGAAATGATTAAATTCTGGCTTTCTTAGGGCATTTATTGATTAAAATGTAAATTGAAAAGAAAAAATTCCTATTTTTATTGAGAAATTTAGGATATACATACGTATCGGCAAGTAACAGAATTCTAATTTATGAACAAAACTATCATTACAAATAGGAATAAGTTTTCATGGAAAAAAATTTATATATTGATGCTTCGCATCCAGATGAAACTAGAGTCGTGCTTAAATCAGAAAAGCATATTGAAGAATATGAGTACGAGAACAAAAATAAACTTTATTTAAAAAATAATATTTATCTAGGAAAAGTTACCAGAATTGAGCCTTCTTTGCAGGCAGCTTTTGTCGATTATGGACGCCAAAAACATGGCTTTTTAGCATTTAACGATATTCAATCAGATTACTATCAAATACCTTATGATGATAAAAATAAACTCAAAAAAGAAGAAAAAAATTTAAGATTAGAACTTAAAGAAAAAAGTAAAGATGTTGAAGAAAATGAAAAAAAAGAGCAAGGAATATCTAATGTAACTTCTGCAAATAGCAATACAAATGAAAATAATCTCTCTAATGAAAAAACTAATGATGGAAATTTACTACCAGAAAAAAGTGACCAATTTAACGAACTAAAAAAAAGATATGGCATTAGAAGATATAAAATACAGGAAGTAATTAAACCAAACCAAGTTATTTTAGTTCAAATACTGAAAGATGAAAGAGGTCAGAAAGGTGCTGCTTTAACAACTTTTATATCCTTGGCTGGCAAATATAGCGTTTTAATGCCTAATACACCAAAGGGTGGTGGTATTTCTCGAAAAATAATCAATTCAAATGATAGAAAAAAAATCAGAAATATTCTTCAAGAAATAAAAATTCCCGAAACCATGGGATTAATAGTTAGAACTGCTGGCTTAAATAAAACGAAAAATGAACTTAATAAAGATATATTGAATACCATTAACATATGGGAAGAAATCAAAGAAAAAGCGGTTAAATCTATAGCGCCTAGTTTAGTGTATGAAGAAGGTGATCTTATTAAAAGGGCTATAAGAGACATATACGACAATCAAACCAATAATGTAATTGTGGATGGAAATGAAGGGTATCAAAAAGCTAAAAGTTTTATGAAATTTTTGACGCCTGAAAATGTAAAAAAAGTTAAAAAATATAGGGGAAAAATACCTCTTTTCCATGACGTTGGAATTGAAAAAAATTTAAATCTAATCTTTGATTCGACTATAAAATTAGAATCTGGTGGATATATAGTAATCAATCCCACCGAAGCATTAGTTTCGATTGATATAAACTCAGGACAATCAATCAAAGAGGCAAATATAGAAAAAACGGCTTTAAAAACTAATCTTGAAGCAGCAGAGGAAATATCTAGACAAATCAAAATAAGAGATCTTTCTGGATTAATTGTAATTGATTTTATTGACATGATTAGTTTTCACAATAAAAAAATTGTTGAAAGAAAATTAAGAGGAAAACTAAAAGACGATAGAGCCAGAATACAGTTTGGGAGAATAGGTAATTTTGGACTACTAGAAATGACAAGACAGAGACTAAGAGAAAGTTCAGTCAAGTGGAATATGACGCTCTCACTTGATTCTTTTGCTCTAAAAATAGTTAAAAAAGGAGAAGAATTGGCATTTTCTAATAAAGCAAAAATTGCAAATATTTATGTTCCTTCAAAAGTTAAAACCTATATTGAGAAAAATTTTGGAAAAGAAATAAATCATTTTAAGAAAAAATATAAATTAGAATTTAATATAATAGCAGATAACACTCATATAATTCCTGAATATAAAATTGATTTATTAAATAAGAATAAAAAAATTATAAAAAAAATTGAAAATATTGAAAAAATTTCTTTAAAAAATAATTATAATAGAAAGAATTTTATAGATAATAAATTTAATAAAAATTCTAAGGTGAGTAATAAATCTAGGAAAAAATTTAAACATCATTCAAAAATAGAAAAAAATAATTTTGAAAATAAAAAATTAGCTAATTATTAATTTTCAGAAAAATTAAATTAAATTATTTTGTGGCGAAGAAGCGCTAGCATATTGTTTCTTTTGCATTCTTCCGGCTTTAAAAGCTTTTCTTCCTGCTATAACAGCATGTTTCATAGCCTCTGCCATCAAAACCGGATTTTTTGCCTCTGCAATTGCAGTATTTAATAAGACGCCGTCGCATCCTAATTCCATTGCAATGGTAGCATCTGAAGCAGTCCCCACTCCAGCATCAACAATTACTGGCACTGAAGACTGTTCTTTTATTAAAGCAATATTTATTTTGTTTTGTATTCCAATTCCTGAACCAATAGGAGCTCCTAATGGCATAATTGCACATGCGCCAACATCTTCTAGTTTTTTTGTCATAATTGGATCATCAGTACAATAAACCATAACCTCAAAACCTTCTTTAACCAAAACTTCTGTCGATTTAATTGTTTCAATCATGTTTGGGTACAATGTTTTTTTGTCTCCTAAAACCTCTAGTTTTACCAATCTCCAGCCTCCCATTTCTCTGGCTAGTCTAAGTGTTCTCAAGGCTTCCTCTGACGAATAACATCCGGCAGTATTTGGAAGATAGGTAATAGATTTTGGATCTAAATAATCCATTAGTAATGGTTGGTCTTTGTCTAAAATATTTATTCTTCGGACCGCGACTGTAACTATATCCGCTCCAGCTGCTTTGACAGCATTTGCTGTTTCTTCGAAGCTTTTATATTTTCCTGTACCAACAATTAATCGTGAATTAAAATTTTTATTAGCTATAGTAAAAATATCTTCCATAAAACTTATCCTCCTCCAATAAACTGAACTATCTCCACTTTATCATCTTTGTTTAAAATTAAATTTGGATACTTATTTTTTTCAACAATTTCTCCATTTACTTCTATGGCTACTTTGTTTTTCTGTATTTTAAGCTTATTTAATAGTTCATTTAAATTGGTTCCATCATTTATTTCATAAGGAATCCCATTTAATTGTATTTTTGCCACATTTAAGTTATTCATTTACATTATTTTAACTTATTTAAATGGCAAAAAAAATACTAATAATAAACGGTCCTAATTTAAATCTACTTGGTGAGCGAGAAGAACCAAAGTACGGTAAAATCACTCTTGAAGAAGTTAAAAAAAATTGTGAATCCCACGCAGAATCAATTGGCGTTGAAATAAAATTTGAACAATCTAATGTTGAAGGTGAAATTGTTACAATGATACAAAAAGCAAAAGATGTTTTCGATGGTATAATTATCAATGCCGCAGGTTATACACATACTTCAGTTGCAATTTTAGATGCTCTTTTAGCAATTAAACTACCTGCGATAGAGGTACACATAACAAATATTTACAATCGTGAAGAATTTAGAAAAAAATCTTTAATAAGCGAGGCTGCAAAAGGTATTATTTGTGGGTTTGGTGTAAATGGATATATTATGGCATTAGATTCCATGAAAGAAATTATTAATAAATAAAATGAAGATTGATAAAAAAATTATTGAAGAACTTGTGGGTTATTTAAAAGAATTTAACCTTAGTGAAATTGAATATGCTGAAGGAACAACAAAAGTAAAGGTTTCTCGATCTATGAATAACCCGGGTACTATATCTGCTGAAGTAAAAAAAAAACAATCCGACATCGGGGATAACGTTGACTTAGGCTTAAAAATAACATCTCCAATTGTAGGAACTGCATATCTGTCTCCAGAACCAGGAGGAAAAAAATTTGTAGAAGTTGGTCAGAAAGTAAAAAAAGGACAAACCATTATGATCGTTGAAGCAATGAAAACAATGAATCATGTTCCTTCAACCTTAGATGGTGTAGTAAGTAAAGTTTTAGTAAATGATGGTGAGCCCGTAGAATTTGGTCAACCGCTTATTTCGCTTAAATAATGTTCAAAAAAATTTTGATTGCTAACCGTGGTGAAATAGCGGTCCGTATAATTAGAGCTTGTAAAGAACTAAATATCCCAACAGTTGCTATTCATTCAGATGTTGATTCAGAATCAATGCACGTAAGATTGGCAGAAGAAAGTATTTGCATAGGTTCTCACAAACCACAAAATAGTTACTTGAATATAGCTGCAATTATGTCAGCTGTTGATATAACTGGAGCAGATGCCATTCATCCAGGATATGGATTTCTCTCAGAAAACTATCATTTTGCAGAGATCGTTACAAAAAGTAATATAAAGTTTATTGGCCCCAGCGCAGAAATTATAAAAAAGATGGGCGATAAAATTGAAGCAAAAAGAACTGCAAAAAAACTCGGACTTCCTATTATTGAAGGATCAGAAGGAAAAATTAACTCATTGGAAGAAGCAAAAAAAATTTCTTCAAATATTGGATATCCAGTTATGATTAAAGCATCAGCTGGGGGTGGTGGAAAAGGAATGAAACTTGTTAAAAATAAAAATGAACTTGATAGCGCTCTTTCCTTAGCCAAACAGGAGGCAAAAAAATATTTCTCAAACGACGAAATATATATAGAAAAATATTTTGAAAAACCAAGGCATATTGAAGTACAAATTTTATCAGATAAAAAAAACACTATACACCTGGGCGAAAGGGACTGTAGTGTACAACGAAAACATCAAAAACTTATCGAAGAATCTCCAAGTCCCGTATTGAACGAAAGCACAAGACAAGATTTATTAAAAAAAACTCTAGAAATGGTTAGTAAACTTAATTATGAAGGTGCGGGAACAGTTGAATTTATCTATGACAATGGAAAGTTTTTTTTCTTAGAAATGAATACTAGAATTCAAGTTGAACATCCTGTTTCTGAAATAAGAGGTGGTATAGATATTGTCAAAGAACAAATAAAAATTGCTTCTATAGGCAAAACATCATTAAAGCAGTCAGATATAACCTTTAGGGGTCATGTTATTGAGTGTAGAATAAATGCAGAAGATCCAAATAAAAATTTTCAACCAAGCCCTGGAACTATCAGTGTTTGTCATCAACCCTCGGGTTTTAGAACTAGAGTAGATGGAGCTATTTTTCAGGGATGTAAGATTACACCACACTATGACAGTTTAATTTGTAAATTAATCTGTCAGGGAAGGAACAGAACTGAATCAATACAGAGGATGCTAAGAGCTTTAGATGAATTTGTAATTGAAGGAATAGCAACAACGATTAATTTGCACAAAAAAATACTTAGTCATAAAAAATTTATTAATTCCGATTTTGATGTCAATTGGTTAGTTAAAGAAAATTTTTATTAGATATTTTCACAACTCGTAATCCATAAATCATAAAGTGGGTGATCGATTGAGTGCAAAGTTGGACTAGAAACAAAAGCCCATCCATTAAATAAAAAAACTTGGTTGTTATCTTTAGCGGATAGGTCTTTAACTTGCAAATAAGCAACGGTATCTATGGAGTCATTGTTTTCTGAAAGTTGACATTTTAAAGCCTTAATTTCTAAAGAAGCAAAAAATTTTTTTTCACCGACACCTAATCTAATTGCTGTTGTTTTTGCAGTTATTTTATCTAAAGCTGTTAAATTAATATAAACTTTTTCATTTTTTTGAGTTTTGGACTCTTCAAAAATATCTTCGCTTTTATTTAAATTAGTATTTTTTTCGTTTATTTTTTCCAATTCATCTTTATCTTCTTCAAAAGTTGGTGATAAATCTTCTAAATTTATTAAAGGCACTATTTCAATTTCGTCTACAGAAAAAACAGGTAAAGTGCTTATAATCAGTAAGACAAAAGCGAAAATAAAAATTTTAAAATTTCCAAGTTTCATATTTTTTTATATTTTGTCTCGAACCAGAGGCTAGCGAGCCTTCTGGTTTGTATGCTTCTTTTGTTCCTGTTAAATTTTCTCTATGTTTTTTTTGCCATGGAAATTTATTTGGATTATCAGAAGGTTTATTTTTTGTCAAAAAATGTATCCATAAATACCATTCGGGGGGAATTTTTGACGCCTCAACACTGTTTTTATAAATTACCCATCTTTTACCCCTAGAATTAGAATAATATTTATTTCCAAATTCATCTGCACCAACAAATTTTCCTACGAACAAAGTATAGATGAAAGTTCCTAAAGTTTGCCTATGCCACCAAGTAAATATTTGCTTTAAAAAATTAATCACAAAATTATTATTGATTCGTTTTGTTATATTTTTTAACCAAGTTTAAAATCCACACAATTAAAAATTGTAAATAATTGATTAGACTTAAAATATATTTAGTATATATCATATAAATGTACACAATATATAAAAATAATCAAATTTTGGAGATTCTCATATTATGCAAAAATATATAGTTGAAACGTTCTATACATGCGCATTTAAAATTACCCATAAACTCGATGAACTAAATGAAAAAAATCTTTCTGATTTAGAAAACCGTAACGATGGTGAAGTTCAAATAATTGATGTAAAACTAAACAACAGAAAAACTAAAATAGCAGATAATAAAAAAAATCTTGATAATGCTTTTGATAAATTACAGAACAAAAATACTGCTGCTATTTCTTCGATAGTCAGTGAAAAAATTGTTAATTCTGATAAATCCCAAATTTCAAATGAATTTGACAACAAATACCTAAAATCACAAAAATTCAACAAAAAAACTAATGATAGATCAAAAATGCCTGATAGAAGAAAAGGCTACATTCAAAAAGTTACAATAGGAAATCATAAAATTTACTTACATACAGGAGAATATGATGAAGGAAAAGTCGGTGAAATTTTTATCGATATGAACAAAGAAGGAGAGCTAGTAAAGGCTTTAATGAATAATTTTGCAATAGCTATCTCTTTAGGACTTCAATACGGGGTTCCCCTGGATGAATTTGTAGATGCTTTTATAGAAACTAAATTTGAACCATCTGGAGAAATTAAAGGAAATGATAGAATACTAAATGCTTCTTCAATTCTTGACTATATTTTTAGAGAACTAGCCATATCTTATTTAGGTAGAGAAGATCTCGCTCATACTCCTTCGATTAGCAAATCCATGAATTATAAAATAACTAATGATGATGGTGAAGATACATTTTTAAAATTAGTAAAAGATATCACGAGTAAAGGTTTTGTTAGAAGTAACTATAAAGATAAACTAGTTGATCTCAGTAATGTAAAAATTAATTTAAAGAGCAATAAGTAAAAATTATTTCTTTTTTTCTAAAACTTTAATATTTAATTCTTTGAGCTGAAGTTCGCTTGGCGTTGATGGGGCTCCCATTAACAAATCTTGAGCATTTTGGTTCATTGGAAACAACGTGACTTCACGTATATTATTTTTACCAGCTAGCAACATAACAATTCTGTCAATTCCAGGAGCCATTCCACCGTGCGGTGGGGCTCCATATGAAAGAGCTTTAATCATTCCTTCAAATTTCTTATTTACAACTTCCTTAGAATAACCAACTTTAGAAAAAACTTTATACATTAAATTAGGTAAATGGTTCCTTATTGCGCCCGAAGATATTTCATAACCATTACATACCAGGTCATATTGATAAGCAAGTATTGATAAAGGATCAGCTTTATCAAAATCTTTCAAACTAACTTGTGGCATTGAAAAAGGGTTATGACTAAAATCAATTTTTTTTTCTTTGTCATCATATTGATACATGGGATAATCAGTTATCCAACAAAATTCAAACTTTTTATTGTTTATAAGATTAAGTTCTTTACCTAATTTTTGTCTAACAATTCCAGAAATTCTTTCCGCTTCTTTTACTTTATCGGAAGAGAAAAATACTGTATCTTTTTCTTTTAATTTACAAATTTTTGCCAATTCAGCGATAGCTTTTTCAGAAAAAAACTTTCCTATAGGTCCTTTTCCAATTAATTTACCTTTATTTTTTTCTAATACAATATAACCTAGTCCTTTTGCTCCTTCTTCTTTAGCCCAATTATTATATCCATCAAAAAAACTTCTAGGTTTAGAAGACGTGTTTGGAGCAGGTATAGCTCTAACGACTCCACCTTTTTCAATTAATTTTTTAAAAATATCTAATTTAACATCATTTCTTTTCATAACTTCTGTAACATCAAATATTTCGATTGGATTTCTTAAATCGGGCTTGTCTGTACCATATTTTAACATTGAGCTTTTGTAAGTAATTTTTTTAAATGGAGTTTTAGAAACAGTTTTTCCTTTTCCAAATTCAGTAAACAACTTAAAAAAAATAGGTTCCATTGCATTAAAAACATCATCTTGTTCAACAAACGACATTTCCATATCTAGTTGATAATGTTCTCCGGGACTTCTGTCTGCTCGACCATCTTCATCTCTAAAACATGGTGCAATTTGAAAATATTTATCAAAACCCGAAATCATAACCATTTGTTTAAATTGTTGTGGAGCTTGTGGTAAAGCATAAAATTTTCCTGGATGCATTCTGCTTGGAACTAAAAAATCTCTTGCCCCTTCAGGACTTGAAGCAGTTAAGATTGGAGTTTGAAATTCTAAAAAACCATCTGCTATCATTTTATTTCTTATAAAATAAATTACCTTTGATCTTAGAACAATATTTTCATGCATTTCTTGTCTACGTAAATCCAAAAATCTATATTTTAGTCTTGTCTCCTCTGGATAATCTTGTTCTCCAAAAACTGGCATGGGCAAATCCAGTGATTCAGACAAAATTTCAAATGAGGAAATTTTTACTTCTACCTCGCCAGTAAACAAATCTTTATTTATAGTATCGGCAGACCTATTAACTACTTTGCCAGACACACAAACGACGGATTCTGGTTTTATTTTTTCTACAATTTTAAAAAAATTATTGCTATTTTCGATTACGCATTGAGTTAAACCAAAATGATCTCTCAAATCAAAAAAGAGAAGGTTGCCATGATCTCTTTTTCTATGAATCCATCCGGAAAGTTTAACCGTCGTGCCAGAATTTTTCTTAGTTATTTCTGAACAAGTGTGAGTTCTGAATTTATGCAAAGTGATTCCTTTTTAAAAATTTATATCATTTTTAACACTTCTTTAATCAATTTTAAGGCAAATGGGCTTCCTTTTTTTAAAGAATATTTATCTAAAGTTAAAATAAATTGGGATATTTTTTCATACGATCTATCTATTCTTTTGATAATGTAATCAATATGTTTTTTCTCAACCGTAATTTGTTTATCTGAAAAGTTTTTTGCAAGAATTACACTAATTAAATCATCACTAGGAAGATTTATACCAATAATTAAGCTGCTAGTGACTCTAGACGTTAAATCTCGCAATTTAAATTTAAATGAATTGATTGGTTTTTTTGAAGTAATTAAGAGATATTTGTTATCTTGCAAAGCAATATTCCACAGTGAGAATAATAATTTTTCTGAAACCTTTCTATCCAAATTTTCAATTATTAAAGTCTCTTTTGTTTTAAACTTAAAAAAAATTTCGTCACTTAATTTTTTGGTTTCAATTTGTAAACATGAAGTTTTACTTTTTAATATAGATGCCAAATGAGATTTTCCAGAACCAGAGGGACCAAAAATATTAACAGTTCGTTTTATCCATTTTGGCCAACTATTTATAAAATCATATGCCTTTTGATTGCTGGGAGAAACATAGAAATCTTCTTTTTTATAAGCCTGATGAGATGGAAATTTTAAAATTAATTGATCACTCATTTAAATATAGTCGCCAATATCCCTGATCATTTTTTAACTGATATCCAAATTTTAATAATTCTGTTATCAGTTTTTTTGGATTGCCATAATAATATATTTTAAAAAAAGAATTATTAATATTAAATTCTTCTAAAATGTAACTATCAATTAGACCTATTTTGTAAAAAATATTTCTTAATTTATCTAGATCTTCAAGATTTGAATGTTGATATTGTAATCTTATTGATAATGGCATCAAAAGGTTGATAAGACTTTCTTCTTTCCAAAGATCCGTAATTTTAAACTTTAGATCTTTTGCAATAGAATTTAGCACCAACCCATCATTCATATTTTCTACTTCGTATAAAAAATTTTTATTTGTTTTATTATTATTGAAGTTTGTTTTGACATGTATATTTAATTTCTTATCTTGATAATCAAATAATGCAAAAACATAACTTTTTATATCATACTTGTTTACTAAAACATCAACGTCAAGTTCTTCAATTCTATTTTTCATTTCCATTATTTTAGAAATATCTTCTAAGTCCTCCAGAGGTAATATAAAATTTATTAATTCATTTTTAATTTCAATTTCTGTCCAATGTTTATAAAAAAAGTTTTCACTAAAATTTTGAATTTCATTATTAATAATAAGAACAGGAAAAAAAATTGCAGAAATATTTTCAGGCTGTGAAAATGAAATATTTTTTTGCCTTAAAAATTTTTTTACTTTGGCATCACTATAAAATATTTTAATTTTAGCTTTATATTCATCTTTACGGTAACTTTCTTCCAAAATCTGAAAGCTGTTAATTAAACTTTTTATTTGTTTTAATTTTATATTATTTACTTTTGTAAAATCCCTTGAAAGTAGAATCTTGTTCATAAGTATCTCAAAAGAATTTGAAAAAGCCTTATTAATATATTTTTCTCTTGAAAAGTTTAAATCTATATTTCCTTTGACTGTAACATTATTTATAGTAAAAACATTTTCTTCCGAAAAACTTTTTGTAAATAAGATGAATAAAAATATAGTTGCTGTGAAAAAAATAAAAATATATTCTCTTAAAAAGGCTACTAAATATTTTAATAATAAATAATTTTTCATGAAAAAAACCTATAATACTTACAAAAAAAGCGGTGTTAATATGGCAGTTGCTGATAAGCTAGTAAGCTACATATCTAAAATATCAAGAAAAACTTACAAAAAAAATATTGATACAGGGTCTTTTAAAAATATTGGAAGTTTCGGATCTATTTTTGACTTGTCGTCATTAAAAATGAGTCATCCTCTTATAGTATCGTCTACGGATGGTGTTGGTACAAAAATTGAAATAGCAAATCAAATTAAGAAATATAATACAATTGGAATTGATTTGGTGGCAATGTGTGTAAATGATTTAATAGTTCAAGGAGCAAAACCAATTTTTTTTTTAGATTATATTGCAATTAATAAACTCAAACTCAATAAAGTTAAAAAAATTTTAGATGGTATAGTTTCTGGATGTAAGTTATCTGAATGTGCTTTAATTGGAGGAGAAACGGCTGAGATGCCAGGAACATATAGCAAAAATAAATTTGATTTGGCTGGATTTGCTGTTGGTTTAGTAGAAAAAAAAAATTTATTAACAAAAAGTAATATCAAATTAAATGATATTATTTTAGCTATACCTTCATCGGGAATACACTCAAATGGATTTTCACTCATTAGAAAGATTTTACAAAAAAAGACTAATTCATTTTTATCTCCATATATTAAAAAAGAACTAATTAAACCAACTAAAATTTATGTAAAAGAACTTAATAAAATTAATAAAAAAAAATTAATTAATGGCTGCGCTAATATAACAGGCGGTGGGTTATTAGATAATTTAATTAGAGTTGTTCCTGAAAATTTGTGTTTAAATATTGATTTATCTAAAATCAAAACTAAATCCATTTTCAGATGGTTGAGAAAAAATAATATTAAGGACTCAGAAATGCTTAAAACATTTAATTGTGGAGTTGGATTTTGTTTAATTACAAATAAACGAAATGTGAATAAGATTAAAAAAATATTTTCTAAAGAGTATCAACCATATCAAATAGGTTTTATATCTAAAGAAAAATCAAAAATTAAAACATTAGGTAAATTACGATGGTAAACAAAATAAGATCATGCGTTCTTATTTCCGGTAATGGATCAAACCTTAGATCGTTAATAAAAAGTTCAAGAGACTACAATTTCCCTATTAAAATTCAATTAATTATATCAAATAATCCAAATGCAAAAGGGCTTCGTTTTGCTAAACAGTATTCTATTCCATACAAATTTTTTCCATCTGATAATAAAGAAAAATTTGAAAGAAATAGTTTGTTTGAAATTAAAAAAAGAAAAATTAAATTCTTGTGTCTTGCGGGTTTTATGAAAATACTATCAAAGAACTTCATAAAAACCTTTGGTTATAAAATTGTTAATATTCACCCTTCCCTGCTACCAAAATATAAGGGATTAAATACTCATAAAAGAGTTTTAAAAAGTAGAGAAAAATATTCTGGTTGCACAGTTCATTTAGTTACTCCAAAATTAGACTCCGGCAAAATCATTTTGCAAAAAAAAACCTTGATAGATAAAAATGAAACGGAAAACTCTCTTAAAACAAAAATTTTAAAGCAGGAACATAAACTTTATCCTCAGTCAATAATATCAGTATTTAAGTAATTTTTATTTAAAGAAAAAATCTATTTCAGTTTTTCCATTTTCAGCACTATCTGACCCATGAACTGAATTTTTACCGATTGAAAGACCATACATTTTTCTTAATGTTCCTTCCTCTGCTTTTGACGGATCTGTTGCTCCCATTAATTGCCTATTTTTTGATACTGCATTTTCGCCTTCTAATATCATCACAACTATAGGTCCGGATGACAAATAATTACATAATTCTTTATAAAATGGCTTTGTTTGATGTGCTTTATAAAATTCAGATGCTTCTTCTTTAGAAATTTTTACTTTTTTGCTCTTTAAAATTTTTAAATTATTTTTTTCAAAAAAAACTTTTATTTTATTAGCTATATTTCTTTCAACAGCATCTGGTTTAATGATTGATAAAGTTTGTTCAATCATAATTTTATTCGTAATATTCTTTTACCAAGTAGTTTAATAATCTAACTCCAAAACCAGTTGCCCCTCCGGGATTCAAGTTTGCAGCTTTTTTCGAAAATGCCATTCCAGCAATATCTAAGTGGGCCCACGGTGTTTTATTTAAAATAAATCTTTGTAAAAATTGTGCAGCCGTGATGGCGCCGGCACCACCAACATAATTAATATTTTGTACATCAGCAATAGTAGAGTTCATTAGCTTATCATAATTTTTGTGAAGTGGAAGTCTCCATACTTTTTCGTTTACATTCTCGCTTGATTTAAAAATATTTTTTGATAATTCATCATTATTAGAAAACAAACCGGCATACTCTTCCCCCAGACTAATAATTATTGCACCGGTTAATGTAGCAAGATCTATAATAAATTTCGGTTTATATTTTTTTTCTGTAAAACTTAATGCATCTGCTAATACCAATCTTCCCTCTGCATCAGTATTAAGTACTTCTATAGTTTTTCCTGAAAAAGATTTGACAATATCACCTGGTCTTTGTGCATTACCGCCAGGCATATTTTCAACTAAGCCTACCACCCCAACAGCGTTTATTTTTGCTTTTCTTAATGCAAACGATTTTAGTAATCCAACAACAACTGCTGATCCGGCCATATCGTATTTCATTTCTTCCATAAATTTTGCTGGCTTCAAAGAAATACCACCTGTATCAAAACAAACACCCTTTCCGACAAAAGCTAATGGTTTTTGGCTTGATTGCTTTTTACCTTTCCATTCTATTGCAACCAAATAGGATTCGTTCACACTTCCTTGACCAACTCCTAATAAAGCATTTAAACCTAATTTCTTCATTTCTTTTTCGTTATAAATTTTAATATTAAGTCCTAGTCTTGAAAGTTTTTTTATTTCTGACACATAAGCTTTGGGATTTAGAATATTTGGTGGCTCTGAAACTAGATCTCTAGTTAAAAACACACCTTCTCTTATAGCATCATAGTATTTATATTTTTTTTCTATTTTTGACCTATTTGAGGTCACTATTTTGAAATTAATTTTTTTATCAATTTCTTTTTTATCTAGGGTTTTGTATTTATTAAATTTGTAACTTTTTAAACTAAAACCAAAAATGAATTCTGAAAAAAAACCTACTAACTTATCACTATCAAAGTCTAAACTATCTGGATACAAATCAACTTTGCCAATATCTTTAAACTTTTTTAAGTGAGAAAAGAAAGCTCCCCCTCTTTCCTGTGGAAAATAACTATTATATTTATTTTTTACCCTGATTATGAAACACTTCTGTCGATCTGAAATATCAATAGAACTTATATCTTCCTCTTTTTTTTTTACTTTTAATACACTAAGAAAAGAATTTATTTTTTGAACCGTGTCACTAGATAAAACATCTCTTTTATCCTTGTAGACATACTTTTCTGTTACAAATATTACAAATGCGTCACTATCAGGGCTTAAACTGCTTGCAAAACTTAACATTTTTTCTCTCTTTAACGTATAAATTGAATTCTAATCAAAGTTGATTTATTAACTATATAATACAACTTTTACAATGAAAAAGACAATTTACAAATATTTTTTTTATGAGTTTGTAATATATTTCACTGTAACCTTGTTTGCTTTAGCAGCAGTAGTTTGGACAATTCAAGCCGTAAACTACCTAGATCTTGTTACAGAGGATGGTCACGCATTTACAACTTATTTTTATTATTCTCTTTTAACACTATCTAAAGTGTTAACAAAATTAATTCCCTTTTGCTTCCTGACAGCGATCATATTAACGATCATAAAATTTGAAAGGGATAATGAGCTAATAGTTCTTTGGACATCTGGATTAAATAAGATTCATGTTGTAAATCTTATATTTCGTATATCTGTATTAGTCATGCTTCTACAACTTTTGTTGACTAACATTTTTAATCCAACATTATTAAATTTTTCTAGAACATTATTAAAAAATTCGCAATTACAATTTATCCCATCCCTGCTTAAAGAAAAACAGTTTAATGATGCGGTTGAAGGTCTTACAATATTTATTGAAAAAAAAGATGAAAATCAGATTTATAAAAATATTTTTATACGAGATGATGGCAAAATTTTATCAAAAATAGCAGGTTCATCTTCTTCTACAATTTTTGCAAAATCTGGCCATATGAGTGAAGATGAAAAGAATTTAATTTTGTACAATGGCAATATCCAAAAATTAAATGATGATGGTGATGTAAATATTATTCAATTTCAAAAAACTACATTAAATCTTTCAGGAATTTCTACTAAAAGTATTTCTGAACCAAAAATGCAAGAAACACCTACGGTGCAAATTTTGCGCTGTTTAACACACAATAATATTGTTAGGCATAATTGCAGCGACAGTAAAAAATCCATGATGGATACTAAAATAGAAATCAACAAAAGGTTTGGGATGCCCATTTACATTCCGTTAATTTCTTTAATAAGTTGTTTTCTACTTACGTCGAGAAAAGATAAAAAAATGTTTTATTTAAATAAATATATTTATTTTTTTATTGGTGTTCTAATTCTAGTTCTTGCCGAAATAATAGTAAGATATTCTGGAATTTCATGGAATCATACAATCATTTATTACTTGTTGCCTATAGGAACGGCTCCATTATTTTACTTAGCTTTAATAAGAGCATTCAAATATGAGAATTTATCCTAATAAACATGATTAGAACTTTCATAATAAATAAATATTTGGCTACGGAACTTATCAAAGTCATTATCAATATGAGTTTAATTTTTTTTTGCTTAGGGGTTCTTATGAATGTATTTGAAGAAATAAATTTCTTTAAAGACATTGATGTTGGTCTTTATATTCCTATTGCCCTATCACTATTATACGTTCCAAGTTTGTTCTATAACATGTTTCCTTTCATAATTTTATTATCCGGATTATGGTTTTTTTTAAAAATAAAAAAAACAGACGAAGCCACAGTTATAAATGTTTTCGGAATGTCAAATTTTTCGATAATTTTAATTCCGAGCATCTTATCAATAATTTTGGGTATTTTCTTTATAACATCAATAAATCCAATTACTTCACTTCTGGTAAAAAAATATGAAACTATTAAAGGAAGTTACGAAAGAGATAAAGATTATCTTGCGGCAATTACTATAAATGGAATATGGATTAAAGAAAAAAATTTAGAAATAAATAACATTATAAGATCTTCGTCTTTAGAAGGTAACAAATTGATAAATGTAACAATTTACGAATTTGACCAAAACAATAATTTTACAAGAAGAATTGAGGCTGAATCTGCAAATATAAGTTCGACAAAATGGGCTTTAAAAAATGTGAGAATAATAAGTAATGATGGAAAAATTCTTTCAGAGAATTTAAAAAATTATTCTCACATTAGTATGTATGACGTTATAAAAATTAATAGCCTATACTCAAATTTAGACACTATTTCGTTTTGGAGCATTGCTAATGAAATAAAACTTTTAGAAGAAAGAGGTTATTCCACAAGAGAAATGGAATCAAAATTGCAAAGATCCTATGCTTTTCCTTTTTTTCTATTAAGTATGATCTTATTAAGTAGTGTTTTTACTTTGGGAGTAAGGTTTAAAGAAAATAATTGGACTTATGTATTTATTGCAATAGTTGCAAGTGTACTAATTTATTTCTTCAATGATTTTTCTGCAGTATTAGGCAAAACAGGAAAATTACCAATGGAAATCGCTGTTTGGATGCCGATCGCAATTATCTTTATTTTTAGTGCAGTAGGAATTATTCATGCGAACCAAAAATAGAAAAAATCTCTTAATTATCTTTTTCTTAATTTTTTTCGTATTTAATTTCGATCTTAGTGCAGAAGAATTTAATATAACAGCTAATGAAATTTTGATTGATAAAGAAAACGAAATTCTTGTAGGTGAAGGATCTGTTAAAGCCGTAGATTCTGAAGGAAAAGTTATAAGTGCTGATAAAATAACCTATAAAAAATTAAGAGAATTTCTGTTAGCCGAGGGACGGGTAAAAATTACTGATATAGAAGGAAATATCTTAACTACTGACAGAGCTACATATGACAAAATAAGTGAGATTATTACAACTTACGACAACACTGAATTAGTATTAAGAGAAGGATATAAACTTATCACGAAAAATATTTCGTATGATACAAGAAAAAAAATATTAAGTTCAAATAGCAATTCAATTTTTATTGACAATGATGGAAATAAAATTGAAACAAGCATGTTTCAATATCATATAGCAGATAACCTATTTTCATCAGTAGGTAAAATAAAAATTATTGACATAAAAAAAAATAAATATTTTCTTAAAGAACTTTATGTTGATACAAAGAAAAATGAAATGATAGGATCGGATGTTAGTGTAATCTTAGATCAGGAAAATTTTGGTGTAAGTAAAGAAAGTGATCCACGTTTTGTTGCCAATGATATTTTTATATCAAAGTATAAAACAGATTTATCTAAAGGAGTATTTACTGTTTGTAAAAAAAGAGATGGCAAGTGTCCACCCTGGACTTTGAAAGCAAAAAAAATCACCCACGATAAAGTAAAAAAAACTATATATTATGATCATGCAACGTTAAAATTATATGATATACCCATATTTTATTTTCCAAAATTTTTTCATCCGGATCCAACTGTTAAAAGACAATCTGGCTTTTTGGCTCCATTTTTTACGAATAGTACAACTGTAGGAACCGGTTTTGCTCTTCCATACTACTGGGCAATTAGCGATAATAAAGATCTTACTTTTTCTCCAAAAATCTATACGAAAGAAAATGTATTGTTTTTAAACGAGTACAGACAAGCTTTCAGAAATGGATTTTTAACTTTAGACACAAGTTATACAGAGGGTTACAAAAACACCTCAAGTACAAAAACAGATGGGTCTAGAAATCATATTTTTGCTGATTTTAATTTAAATTTTAATCAAGATGAATCATATCAAAGTAATTTGCACCTTAAAATTCAGAGAACATCTAATGATACCTATTTTAAAAAACACGACATTAACACAGCCTTAGTAGACTCTGAAAATACAAATCTAGAAAATGAAATAAAATATAGTTTTTCTAATGATGATACGTCTTTTGATCTTGCCGCCACTGTTTATGAAGATTTAAGTGTAGATAAAAAATCAGATAAATACGAGTATATTTTACCAAATATCATGTATGGAAAAACTTTTTTTACTGAAAAATTTGGTACTTTAAATTTTACGTCAAATGCTCTCTATAGTAAATTTGACACCAATAAAAATAAAACTTTTTTAACTAATGATATTATTTGGAGTCCTTCTAGCTATATTACAAAAAAAGGTTTTATGAACTCATTTGAAGGAATGATAAGAAACACAAACTATGAAGCTAGAAAAACAAAAGAATATAAAAATGAAGGTACAGTAAACGAATTAAGTACTGTTTTAACATATAAATCTTCATTACCATTGCAGAAAGATGGTATAAATTATTCTAATTTTTTTTCCCCAAACTTTATGCTTAGATATGCACCAGGACACATGAGAAATTTAAGTAATAAAGACGTCTATCTGAGATACACAAATTTATACTCTATGAATAAAACTTCAGAAATTGAAGATGGTTTAAGTGCAATTTTGGGCTTTGATTTTAAAATAAATGAAAAGGTAAGTAATGAAAGCAATAAAGAAAAATTCTCTCTGTCATTGGGACAAGTTTTTAATTTTGATGAAAATAAAGATATACCTTCAAAAAGTTCTCTAGATCAAAAAATGTCTGATGTGGTAGGTGAAATTAACTACAATTTTTCAAAAATCGGAAAAATTGATTATAAATTTTCAATTGATCATAATCTTAATGAGCTAAATTATAATGAAGTTTCAACAGAATTAAATTTTGGCAAAGTTCAATTTAACCTGGATTATTTAGAACAACAAAATCACATAGGCCTTGAACACTACGTAAGCTCTGGAGTTAGTTTAAATTTTAACGATAATAACAAGTTCACTTTTAGTACAAAAAAGAATTTCAAAACAGAGAGCACAGAGCTTTATAATCTTAGTTATCAATATGCAATTGACTGTTTAACTGCTGGCCTGGCTTATAGAAGGGAATTTTACCAAGACGCTGATTTAGAACCAAAAAATACTTTAATGTTCACTATTACTTTTGTTCCATTTACTAGTGTAAATACACCACTTCGAAATTAGTGATTAAGATAAAAAAAATAATTTTTTTCATAATAAAATCATTACTTACTTTAGTTGTGTTTTTAACAGTAGTTTTGTTTTTTTATGCAGCTTTTTTTTTCGAACCGTCTCCTGTTGAAGAAAAAATAGTAGAAAAACAAGTTACAAAAAGTGAAGAATTGTCTGACATTGAAGAAGAAAAAAGATTAAAGCAAGAAGAAGAACAAAGGTTAAAAGAAACACAAGTAACGAAAAAAATACAAGTTGAAACCGTAATAGAAGACGGCCTGTATGCTACCGTTGGTAATAAAGCTATTACCAAATCAGATATCATAAACGAAATGAAAGTAATATTAATCTTAAATAATAAAAGTTATTCTGTTGATGAAGATAAAAAATTACGTGAAATGGCACTAAAATCGATTATCAAAAGAAATATAAAACAAATTGAAATTGAAGGAAATAATTTTTTACAATTTAATCAACAAGATTTCAAAAAAGAACTATTAAGATTAGCAAATAACATAAATGTAGATGTAGATACACTAAAAAATATATGTGCATCTAATGAGTTAGATTTTTCAATAATTGAAAATCAAATAAAAACGGAGCTTCTATGGAACAGTTTAATTTTTCAGTTATATAAAAATAGAATATCAATTAATTTGGATGAAATAGATGAACAATTAAAATTAATTAAAAATAAAAAAGAAATAGAAGAATATTTAATTTCAGAAATTGTAATTAAAACTGTAGAGAAAGATAAATTAGAATCTGCGATTAAAGAATTAAAAAATAAAATTAAAATTGAAGGATTTGAAAGTGCGGCTATAAGTTTAAGTATTTCTGACAGCGCAACACGGAGTGGAGATCTCGGATGGATAAATGAAAATTTAATTTCTAAAAAATTAAAATCCGTAATAACTAACACCCCTGTTGGTAATATCTCTGAGCCAATTTTATTACCCAATGGTATTTTGGTTTTTAAAGTAAGAAATAAAAGAAAAGTAGAAAGAAATATAGATTTAGAAGAAGTAAAAAATGAGTTGGTAAATTCTGAAAAAACACGAATACTTAATATGCACTCATCTTCACACTATAATAATTTAAGAAGATCAATTTCAATAAAATTTTTTTGATGAATAAATGTATAGCGATAATTGCGGGTGAACCAAATAGTATTTCCTCTGAAATCATTTTTAAGAGTTGGAAATTGAAAAATCAATTCATTCATAAACCTTTGTTTGTCATTGGAAGTATTAGACTACTAAATCTGCAAAGAAAAAAATTAAAATATCAAATCAAGATAAAAAAAATCAACGATAGATTTAGAATAAATGATTTAAAAGGTGGAGAATTACCAGTGTATGATATTGAATATAATCAAAAAAAACCTTTTGAAAAAATATCAAATAAATCAAATAAATATATTTTTAAATGTTTTGATGCGGCAACAAAATTTGTTAAAGATAAAAAAATTCTTGGTTTTATAAATTGCCCAATTTCTAAAGAACATTTATTTAAAAATAAATATCAAGGAATTACTGAATTTCTTTCAAAAAAAACTGGTAAAATAGGTAATGAAGTGATGTTAATTTATAATAAAAAATTATCGACTTCTCCCGTGACAACCCACATACCTCTAAGTCAGGTCAGTAAAAAAATAAGTCAATATAAAATTGTAAAAAAAGTAAAAATTGTAAACAATTTTTATAAAAAAATTTTCAACAAAAAACCTAATTTTGCTATTCTTGGTTTAAATCCACATAATTTTTCGTTATCAAAAAAATCTGAAGAAAAAGAAATTATAAATAAAGCTATCAAAACTTTAATTAAATTAAAAATTAAAGTGACGGGTCCTGTTGCTGCTGATTCAAGTTTTATGATTTACAAGAAATATAAATTTGATGTAATAATTGGCATGTATCATGACCAAGTTCTTACACCTTTTAAGGCTTTATATAATTTTAAAGCAATAAATATTACATTAGGTCTACCTTATATAAGAATATCTCCAGATCACGGTGTTGCAGAAAATATAACTGGAAAAAAAATTGCGAATCCGAGAAGTTTGATCGAATCAATTAAATTTTTTAATTATATAAATTAATTAATGAAACCTTTACAAAAAGTTAAAAAAAGTTTGGGGCAAAATTTTTTAATAGATAAAAATATAATAAATAAAAT
This sequence comes from uncultured Pelagibacteraceae bacterium, assembly GCA_950068185.1. GTDB lineage: Bacteria > Pseudomonadota > Alphaproteobacteria > Pelagibacterales > Pelagibacteraceae > AG-414-E02. The sequence continues at coordinate 27,490 of CATMHL010000001.1, forward strand.
AATTGAAATTGGAAACATTAACAAAAATAAATCAGTCATGGAAATAGGGGCTGGCTATGGGAATTTAACAAAAGCAATAGTTTGTATGGAGCCAAAAAAAATTTTAGCAATTGAAAAAGATAAAAAATTAGCTTTTTTTTTAAGAAAAAAATTTAAAAATTATAAAAACTTAAAAATAATTAATCGCGACATTTTAGATATAATTGAAGAAAAAAATTTTGGACAAAACATGGTTGTTTTTGGTAACCTTCCATATAATATTTCAACTAAAATATTAGCCTCGCTAATCATGCTAAAAAACTGGCCTCCTTGGTATGATGTTTTAATTTTAATGTTTCAAAAAGAGGTGGCTGATAGAATTTTGGCAAAAATGCAAACAAAGGAGTTTAGTAGATTATCAGTCTTATCAAACTGGAGATTGGAAATAAAAAAACACTTTAATGTTTCGAAAAATTGTTTTTTCCCAAGACCAAAAATAAATTCTACTCTACTCTCGTTTAAACCAAAAAGAAATAATCCATTCGATCTAAAAAATCCAAAAAATCTTGAAAAAGTAACTAGAGTTTTATTTTCAAATAGAAGAAAAATGATAAATAAGAATTTTAATAAATTGTTTGAGAAAAAAAAATCTATAATGAAAAACTTAAATATTGACTTAAATAAAAGACCAGAAGAATTAAGTAATGAAATGTTTTATAAAATTGCTGTGCAATATGAAAAATTATTCGATTAACTCTTTTATTTTTTTTTCAATTTCATTTGTGTTTTGATTTTGACTTATCCCCCTTTTTTCAGATTTTATAACATTTAATATTTTTTCATAACAAGTATCTAGATCATCATTTACAAAAACATAATTATATTCATTCCAATGGGATGTTTCTTCATTAAAATTGTCCATTCTTTTTTCAATTAATTCTTCTTGGCCTTTGTGACGATTTAATAATCTCTTTTTTAAAGCCTGAATATTAGGAGGAAGGATAAAAAATGTTACTAGTGATAAGCTTTTAATTCTTTTTAATTGCTGAGTACCTTGCCAATCAATATCAAATAAAACGTCTCTCCCGAGTGATAATAATTCTAATACTGGTTTTTTAAGAGTGCCATAATAATTGCCAAAAATATTTGCATATTCGAAAAAATTGTTTTCCTTAACTAAGGTATTAAATTCTTGCACGCTAACAAACTTATAATCTCTTCCATTAATTTCGTTGGGCCTTGGTTTTCTTGTTGTATGAGAAATTGAAATAGTGAAGTTTTTATTATTTTCTGCAATTTTTTTTGTTAATGTTGTTTTTCCAGCTCCAGAAGGTGAGGATAAAACAAACATCATTCCTCTCTTTTCTTTTGCCATAGTAATATTAATTGGCTTAATATTTTTTTAAAAATTTTTTAAGTTGATTTATTTTCAATAAACTTTATAGCATCGCCAACGGTAAGAATTTTTTCTGCTTCAGTATCGGAGATCTCTGAACCAAATTCCTCCTCAAAGGCCATAACAAGTTCGACTGTATCTAAACTGTCGGCACCTAAATCATCAATAAAATTAGCTTCATTTGTAACTTTAGTTTCATCTACACCTAAATGATCGACAACCATTTTTTTTACCGTGCTTGAAATATCTTTTTTCATTTGTAAATTCCTTAATTGGAATTATTAGTTCTTAATAAATTATAAATGAATTTTGTCAAGACATATACATGCCACCATTTACATGTATCGTTTCACCAGTTACATATGATGCTTGCTCGGAGGACAAAAAGGCAACGCAATTAGATACGTCTTCGCCCGTTCCAAACTTCCCCATAGGAATCCTTGATGTCAAATATAATTTAACCTTATCAGCTATACCCTTTGTCATATCTGAGACTATAAATCCAGGTGAAACACAATTAACCGTTATATTTTTTTTAGCGTATTCAATTGCTAGGCTTTTTGACATTCCTATAATGCCAGCCTTAGAAGCTGAGTAGTTTGGCTGACCCAAATTCCCAACGTGACCAACAACCGAGGTGATATTTACAATTCTACCAAATCTATTTTTTAACATTTTTTTTATAGCATATTTAGATAGCAAAAATGTAGAAGTTAAATTAATATCTATCACTTTCTTCCATTCTTCAACTTTCATTCTTATAGAGAGATTATCTAAATTTATTCCTGCGTTATTTATCAAAACATCCAAACCTCCTAGTTCTAAAGAAACACTATCTATAAATTCTTCAATTCCCGAATGATTTGCAATATCAAATTTTTTTACTTTAATATTTGGGTATTGTTTTTTTATTAATTCTAATTTTTCAGTTTTGGTGCCGCTACCGAGAATATTAGCTCCAAGTGAAACAAACTTTTTGACCAACTCGTTACCAATACCTCCACTCGCACCGGTTATTAAAATATTTTTATTTTTAAAATTAATCATTTATTATATCCTCTATTGAGTTAATATTTGATACTTTTACATTTCTATTTATTTTTTTTACTAAACCAGAAAGCACTTTGCCAGGACCAATTTCTAAAAAACTTGCAACTCCCTGTTTTATCATAAAATCTATACTTTCTCTCCATCTAACTCTTGATGTAATTTGATCAATTAATAATGGTCTAATTTTGTCTACATCGGTCTCCTCTTTGGCAGTCACATTACTAATGATGCTTGGTTTTGGTTTCAGAAAATTTGTATTTTCAATTTCATCCTTCATATTTTCTGCAGCTTTTTTCATTAAAGAACAATGAAAAGGTGCACTTACAGGTAAAAGTATTCCTTTTTTCTTTTTTTTTTTTAAGTTTTCGTTAAGAATTTCTATTACCATTTTTTTCCCACTAACGACAACTTGTCCACTAGTGTTATCATTGGCAATTTCACAAATTTCTCCTTTGGGAAGTAAGTTAATTTCATTCTCTACTTCATGAATTGTCATTCCAAGTATAGCCATCATAGCACCTTGGCCTGAAGGAACTGCATCTTGCATCGATTTACCTCTTTCATGTAATAAATAAGCCGCTCTTTCTATGGTCAAAGATCCTCCGCATACAAGCGCGGTATATTCACCTAAGGAATGTCCAGCAAAAAATCTTGCATTATTTAAATTTAAACCAAACTGCTGATTCAAAACATTAAATATACAAACGCCTATAGTCATAATTGCGGGCTGTGTATTTTGCGTAAGTTTTAATTCTGCTTCAGGACCATTTAATATAATATTTGAAAGTGAAAAACCTAAAGTTTTATCAACAGTTCTAAAAATTTCTTTTACTGAGTCAAATTTTTCATAAAAATCTGATCCCATTCCAACATATTGTGAACCCTGACCCGGAAATAAAACAGCGCGCATAAGGTAATGAAAATATAATATAATCAAATTTTAATTGTTGTATATTAAAAATATTAATAGTATAAAACCAGAACCTCTACCAACATAAGGTGGATTGTTCGATAGGTATATCGAATTAACCAAGGAAAAACGTGGATGAATTGTTACGAACACACTTTTATAGCAAAACAAGACTTACCCTCAAGTCAAACTAAAACACTAGTAAATAAATACGAAGATATAATAAAAAAAAACTCAGGGAAGGTTTTAAAAACTGAAGAATGGGGATTGAGAAATTTATCTCATATTATAAAAAATAACAAAAAAGGATTTTATTTTCATATAAAATTCGAAGGTATTGGAACAACAATTAAAGAATTAGAAAAAGCAGGTAATATTGATGAGATGTTAATTAGATATTTAACTGTTAAAGTAAAAAAACACAATCTTGAAGAAAATTTTTTTGAAAAAAAAGATTATTTAGAAAATAGATAAAAATGATAAAAAAAAGGAGAAAATTTAATAAAAAACAAAAAAATTCCAGATATTCTAAATTAAGTTTATTTCAAAAACCTGATACAAACTTTTTTAAACCATGTCCTCTTTCGGGAAAAAATGCCCCTATATTAAATTATAAAAATATCAAATTGCTAAAAAGATATATTTCTGAAAGCGGAAGAATTTTACCTTCAAGAATAACTTCTGTATCATTGAAAAAACAAAAAGAACTTTCTAGATCAATAAAAAGGGCTAGACTCTTAGCATTATTATAAAAATTGTCATGGAAATTGTTTTACTAGAAAATATTAAAAATCTTGGAAAGATAGGAGATGTTGTAAATGTTAAAAGAGGATATGGTCGTAATTTTCTTATTAAATATGGAAAAGCTCTTAAAGCTTCTGAAGTTAATATCGATTTGGTAAATAAAAAAAAGACAGATCTTAGCGAAAAAAATATTACTTTTAAAAAAAATGCCAAAAAAATTTTTGATATTATTAATAAAAAAAATTATAAATTTTCTAAAAGGACAAAAGATAATAATGAATTGTATGGATCAATAAAACCCAGGGAACTTTCAAAAACTATAGAAAGTTTAGATAAGATAGAAATAAAACCATCCCAGTTCGATCTTAATAAAGAAATAAACAAAATTGGCTTCTATGAGGCAAAAATTAATTTACACGCTGAAGTTCAAGCCAAAATTCATATTGAAGTTGTAAAACAAGAAGAGGCAAATTAGTTTTTCTTATTGTTTTTCAACAGAAAATTTATTCCATGTATAACTTTCGTGTTTTTTTTATTATTTTTTTGGTATTAAATGAATAAAAAATAATAATGGCTCAACAACCTTTCAAAATAATTGAAAATCGCCAAAAAAAAATGCCTTGTAACATTGAGGCTGAACAAGCCGTTATTGGCTCCATATTGGTATCAAACGATATTTATGACGAAATATCGCCTTTAGTAGACGCTCAGAAATTTTTAGACCCTATTCATATAAAAATTTATGAAACAATTGAAAAATTAATTTCAAAGGGCCTTTTGGCTAATCCAATTACATTAAAAAATCATTTTGAAAACAATGAAGGTCTAAAAGAATTAGGTGGTCAAGAATACTTAATAAAAATTACTAAATTTGCAACTTCGACTAAACAAGCAATTGATTATGCAAATATCGTTCAGGAAATGCATGTACGTAGAGAACTAATCAAGATTTCAGAATCAGTTTTAGAGCAAGCTTCTAATGATACTGAAATTAATACTTCAGGTGAGGAAATTATTCAAAATGCTGAAAAATCTTTATTTGATTTAGCTGAGAGAGGACATTTTAATCGATCGTTCTTGAAATTTGAATACGCATTGAAACAGACAATTGAGATGGCAAAAAGTGCTTATAAAAATGAGGACGGTATAGTTGGGGTACCAACCGGATTAACCGACTTGGATTCAAGACTGGGGGGAATGCATAAACAGGATTTAATTATTATTGCTGGGCGACCTTCAATGGGTAAAACTGCTCTCGCAACAAATATTGCTTTTCATGCTGCAAAAAATATAGAAAAAAAAGGATCTAAATCTACTGTAGCTTTTTTTTCTTTAGAAATGTCTTCCGAGCAACTTTCTACAAGAATACTTTCAGAACAATCTAGAATAAGGTCTAATGATATTAGAAGAGGAAAAGTATCAGAGAAAGAATTTGAACAATTTATAGAAACATCTAAAAATATTTCTGAACTACCTTTATATATAGACGAAACACCTGCTATCACTATTGCAGCCATCAGTAATAGATCAAGAAGAATTAAAAGACTTTTTGGACTAGAATTAATTGTTGTTGACTATATTCAGTTGATGAGATCTAGCGGTCGTAAAGAATACAATAGAGTTCAAGAAATTTCTGAAATTACCCAAGGCTTGAAAGCTTTAGCAAAAGAACTGGATGTACCTGTGCTTGCTTTGTCCCAACTTTCCCGTCAAGTTGAGCAAAGAGATAATAAAAAACCACAATTATCTGATTTAAGAGAATCAGGCTCTATAGAACAAGATGCAGATGTCGTGATGTTTGTTTATAGAGAAGCTTATTATCTTGAGAATAAAGAACCCACTTTAGGATCAATTGAACATGCAGAATGGCAACAAAAAATGGATGAAATATCTAGATTAGCAGACATAATGATTGGCAAACAAAGACACGGGCCAACTGGAAATATTAAAGTTGAATTTGAAGCAATGTATACTAAGTTCAAAGACCTAGAAACTAAATAGCTTTAAACATTTCAATGTTTGAAAAAATATATAAAAATTCAATAATTGAAAAACCTAAATTTACTTTACTAATTCTTGCTGTTTTATTATTAAGTTTTGGATATTTTGCAAAGGACTTTCAGTTAGACGCATCATCGGACACTTTGCTTCTAGAAAATGACCCCGATTTAAAATATCTACGAGAAGTAAATACCAAATTTGGTTCGAAAGATTTTCTAGTACTAACCTATACTCCAAAAGAGAGTTTAATAAGCCCAGATACAATAAGAAATCTTACAAATTTAAAAAATGATTTAACAAATTTAAGCTGGGCAAATAATGTAATAACTATTTTGGATGTTCCATTACTAAAAAATAACGACGAACCTTTAGCAGAAAGAATTAAAAATTTTAAAACTCTATCTAGCGAAGATTCTGATAAAGAAAGAGGTTTTAAAGAGATTATAAATAGTCCAATTTATAAAGAATTCATAATTAGTAAAGATGGCAAAACTAGCGGAATACTAGTTTACATAAAGACTGATAAAAAATTATCTGATCTTATAAAAACTAAAAATAACTATTTAAATAAGAGGGATAAAGGACAATTAACTTCCGAAGATAAAAAAGAATATAAAAAATTTCTAAAAAAATATGATAACTACAAGAAGTCATACAATCAAAAAAATCATCAAAATATAAATGAAATTAGAACAGTCATAGAAAAATATAAGGATACAGCTAAAATTCATTTGGGAGGAATACCCATGATTGCTGACGATATGATGACGTACATAAAAAACGATATAATAGTATTTGGAGCTGGAGTATTTCTTTTTATTGTTTGTACACTTTGGTTTGTTTTTAGAAGCTTATTGTGGGTATTTATTCCTCTTTTAAGTTGTTTTTTTTCAGTTCTTATTATGGTTGGTTTACTAGGATTGCTGGGCTGGAAAGTTACTGTAATATCTTCAAATTTCATATCTCTAATGCTTATTTTAACTATGGCAATGAACATCCATATGAGTGTCCGATATTTACAATTTAAAAAAGAAAATCCAAATATTTCAAATAGTGAAGCTATACTTTGGACTTCAGGAAAAATGTTTTGGCCAATACTTTACACTGTACTTACGACCATTTGCGCTTTTCTATCACTTATATTTAGTGGCATTAAACCTATTATAGACTTTGGTTGGATGATGTCTGTAGGTCTATTGGTTTCATTATCTATAACTTTTACTTTGCTGCCCGCTATTTTAAATATTTTGAGTAAGGATAATACAAATTATAAAGATGAAAAAAAATCAATAATTACTTCTTTCTTAAGTAAAGTTGCACAACAAAACACAAAAACTATTTTTGTATCATCTTTGCTTGTTATCATCGTAAGTATTATTGGTATTACTAAGCTTGAAGTCGAAAACAGCTTTATAAATTATTTTGATAAAAAAACTGAAATTTATAAGGGCATGAAATTAATTGATGATAAACTTGGAGGAACAACTCCTCTTGATATAATAGTCAAATTTCCAGATAAAAAAAAAGAAGAAAAAATAGATGACGATTTTGATAGCTGGGACGATGAAGAAAAAGATGAAGCAAAATATTGGTTTACAAGAAATAAAATAGATAGAATTACTCTAGTTCACGATTACCTGGATAATTTGCAAGCCGTTGGTAAAGTCATATCTTTTGCATCTATGGTTAGAGTTGCTGAGGATTTAAATGATGGAAAGAAGTTACAGGGATTGGAAATGGGTATCTTGTACAATAAAATACCTGATTCAATTAAAAAAGAAATAATTGATCCCTATATATCGATAGAAAATAATGAAGCTAGAATCAGTTTGAGAGTTTTAGACTCCAGGGAAGACCTTAGAAGAAATGAATTGATAAAAAAAATTAATTATGATTTAGAAAATAAATTAGGTTTAAACCGTGATGAATTTAAACTTGCTGGCGTTCTTATTCTTTTTAATAATCTGTTACAAAGCCTGTTTAAATCTCAAATATTAACTCTGGGTGTTGTAATGGCAGGCATAACTTTAATGTTTTTAATTTTGTTTAGAAATATAACTTTATCTTTAATAGGTGTTGTGCCAAATTTTATGGCGGCCTTCCTAATTCTAGGTATCATTGGCCTACTAGGAATACCTCTAGATATGATGACGATAACCATTGCTGCTATCACCATCGGTATAGCTGTAGATAATAGCATCCATTATATCTATAGATTTAAAGAGGAATTTAAAAAAAATAACAACTATAATCAAACTCTTGAAAAGTGTCATGATACGGTTGGTGTAGCTATTTTAAATACTTCTATAACAATTGTTTTTGGCTTTTCTATACTTGTTCTTTCCAATTTCATACCAACAATTTATTTCGGAATTTTTACTGGAATTGCAATGCTTTTAGCTATGATTTCGGTTTTAACACTTTTACCAAAACTAATTTTGATAGTAAAACCTTTTGGCAATGTCTGACATAATAGAATTTATACAAAGTAACATTTCAGCATTTGATCTTATTGTTTTTTTAATTATTGTTTATTCCATGGCACAATGTGCTGCTAAGGGATTTATGAGAAGCTTATTATCATTTTCGAAATGGCTGCTTGCTTTAATAATAACAATTATATTAGTACCAAAATTAAATCCTTGGGTACAAGATTATGTAGAATCAAAATTTATTTCTGATATTGGTTTAGGGGTTTTTATATACATAGTTTCACTTTTTGTAATAATCAATATAGGTAAAGCTATTAGTAGAACGGTTACTTGGTCAGGTCTTGGCTCAGTTGACAAGACTTTTGGTTTAATTTTTGGAATATTTAAAGGATATGCGATTTGTGTATGCATTTTTTCTTTGCTTAACTGGTTTTATCCACATCAAAAATGGCCATTAAAAGCTGAAGGTACTTATTCTTTTGAAATAATATATAAGGGAAGTGAGTTTTTAATTGATGAATTTCCCAAAAGTAAAGATTACTACGAAGAAACAGAAGAAAAAATAGAAAAAATTTAAATGGCACGATTAAGAGAAGAATGTGGAGTTTTTGGTATTTTTGATAATAAAGATGCTGCCGCCCTCACAGCGTTAGGATTACATGCTTTACAACATAGAGGGCAAGAAGGTTGTGGCATTGTTACATCTGATGGAAAAAACTTTTACGCTGAAAGAAGACTTGGATTAGTTGGAGATAATTTCACTAAAGGAAAAGTTTTAGAGAAATTGCCTGGAAGCTATGCAATTGGTCACAATCGTTATTCAACAACCGGAAATAATCTAATCAAAAATGTTCAACCCTTTTTTGCTGACCTTCATGATGGAGGCATTAGTATTGCACATAATGGAAATTTAAGTAATGCTCGATATCTCAGAAGAGAATTAGTTAAAAATGGTTCTATTTTTCAAACTACATCTGACACAGAAACTATAGTTCAGCTAATTGCAAAATCAAAAAGGTCAAAAATAATTGATAAAATAATTGATGTCCTTTTTAAAATACAAGGAGGATATGCGTTAACAATTTTGACAAATAAAAAATTAATAGGAATTAGGGATCCATTTGGAATCCGCCCTTTGGTTATCGGTAAACTTAATAAATCTTATGTTTTAGCATCAGAAACTTGCGCTTTTGATATAATTGGAGCGAAATTTATTAGGGAAATCGAAAATGGAGAAATAATCATTATAACAGAAAACGGATTAGAAAGTATAAAACCATTCCCTAAAGTAAAAGAAAGGCCGTGTATTTTTGAATATATATATTTCTCTAGACCAGACAGCATCATAAATAATATTAGTGTTTACGAATATAGAAAAAGATTAGGCGCAGAGTTAGCAAAAGAATCACACATTGAAGCAGATTTAATAATACCGGTACCAGACTCCGGTGTTCCAGCTGCAATTGGTTATTCCGAAAAAGTAAAAAAGAATATCGAATTAGGAATTATTAGAAATCATTATGTTGGCAGAACCTTTATTGAACCTACTCAACAAATACGTAGTTTAGGCGTTAAACTAAAGCATAATGTTAATAAATCTCTCATTAAAGGTAAATCTTTAATTTTAATCGATGATTCACTGGTAAGAGGCACGACTTCTGTCAAAATTATCAAAATGCTTCATGAAGCTGGGGCAAAGGAAGTTCACTTAAAAATTGCTTCTCCACCTATTAAATACCCAGATTATTATGGGATTGATACACCAGATAAAGATGAATTACTTGCCTCAAAACTTGACCTTAAGGGTATGCAAATATTCACTAAAGCAAAAACATTACAATTTTTATCAATTGAAGGATTATATAAGTCTATGGGACATGAAAAAAGAAACTCATCTTATCCTCAATTCACTGATCATTGTTTCACTGGCGAGTATCCAGTTAAACCTATCGATGCAAATGATAAAAATTTTGAAGAAAATCAATTAAGTTTTATGTCGTCAAAATCTTGAGAATAAAATAAAATTAAGTTAATCAAATCCATAAATACGGGAATTTTTAGTCAAGATATATAATTTTCCATTATTTATTATTGGAGTTGATGTAACAGGGTCGCCAATTTTTTTAAAATATTCAACTTTTCCCGAAACGGGAGAGCTTACAATTAAATATCCATTTGAAGTTACTGAATAAATTTTTCCAGAACCCATAATAAAACCTGTTATCTTAGTTTCTTGCTTTTTCTTTTTTAATATTTTTAAAATATTAGTAGAAGAAATTATTATTCCTGTATCTTTATCTATGATTACAAAATAACCGTTATCCGTTAGAATAAAAATGTTTTTTCCATCTATAATTGGTGCACCAATTGAACTTACTTCTTGTTTCCAGTTAGTATAACCAGTATTTAAATTATAAGAAAAAATTGATGATTTAGATGAAAAAATTATATTATCATCAATTATAACAATCTCTGATGATTTAAAAAAATCTGTAGCATGCGCCAACGTAGATTCTAATGTATTTAATGACCAGGCAATTTTTCCATTATTTGCATTAACTTTTAATAAATCTCCAGAAGAGTTAATGGCAATTACATCTCCCTGTTTTGATATAGCAGAGGATAAAAAGTTTTGTAACTTTATGAAGGAAGGTACTGAGCGAATATCCCAAATTTTTGATCCATTTTTTGTATTGAAGCACAAAATTCTATTATCTTGATTAATCAAAAAAATTTTATTTTTGTAAATTTTTATATTAGATTTTATTGGTATTCCGTGATTTTTTATCCAAACAAGTTTTCCATTGTTTAAACCAATTGAATAGATAAAACCGATATTATCTGCAACATAAATATTATTTTGATAAATAGAGAAAACTAAATTTTTATAAACTTTTTTATATATTTTTTTATATATATTTTTTTTCCAATTTATTTCCCCATTCTGATTAATGTTAAAAATTGTGCCATTATTATCTGAAAAAATTATATTATTCTCAAAAACTAAAGGTGAGGATATAATTTTTGATATAGGAAATTTATTTTTCCCTATTTTTTTTTTTAAAAATATATTATCAATTCCGGATAAATAAATGTTACCAAGAAAATTTTGCTGATTTAAGCTGGACATTTTCCACGATAAATTTTTTCTTGGATTTGATATACTAATTTTTTTAGTTAAAGATATTTCTTTAGAATAAACACTTTTGGATGAATAAATATAATCTACAACTTTAGTTTGTTTCTGTTCTTTTTCTAATTCGGAAATTCTTCTTTTTTCCTTTTTGCTTCCGCTCCAAATCCCTGTTTTATTGTCAAAAGAACAATTTACTAATAAAATAAATATTAAAAAAAAAATTAAATTCTTTTTTTTATTCATTGGGTAATAATAACAAGCTGAGATTTGGCTTGATTATAAAAGTCTTTGTGTAAATTATTTATAGAGAGAATTTGTTGATAAAATTCTATGGCCTTTATATTTTCTCCCTTTGACATAAAATAATCTCCTAATAATAGTAAAGCATGAGGTTTCCATAAAGTGTCAGTGTTTAATAATGGTTTTATAGTTTCTAGCAATTCTGACTCGATTATAGAATTTGAAATAAATAATGCTTTTTTATAAATTAATAAATTTCTTAACTCTTTCTCAAACTTATTATTTTCCAATAAATGGTCGTACAAAATCGATATTTCTTTATAATCACTGATTAAATTTTGATTTAGTATCAGGAAAAAAGATAAAGTTGAATAAGTAGAATCATTAGCAAAAATTACTTTTTTCAGTGTATTTAATGCTTCACTTTTGTTTCCATTTTCCAGGTAAAATTTAGCTTGGACATAATTTTCAGATAATAAAATCTTTTTGCTTTCTTTGCTTTCTAAATAAAAACTTAAAGAGCCAAATGAAATTATTAAAATTAAAATAGAAGAAAAAATCAAAATTTTATTTGATTCGTAAAATTTTTTTATTTTCGACTTTTTCGTTACATCATATTGGGCTTCAAAAAAATTTTCTGCCATTTAAATTATCTAATTGTACACATTTTTAGAAGAAGGAAATCTCCTCAGTTTTACATCCTCGGAATAATTTTTTATGCATTTTTCAATAACTTTTTTCAAATTTGAATATTGTTTAACAAATTTCGGTAAAAAATCACTTAAACCTATCATATCGTCAGTAACAAGTATTTGGCCGTCACAATGCATGGACGCGCCTATACCTATTGTTGGTATAGAAACATTTTTTGTAATTTTTTTTGCTAAGTTTTCAGGCACACATTCAATTACAATTGCAAACGCTCCGGAATTAGAAACGTCTATTGCATCTTCGAAAATCTGTTTTTTTTCAGCAAAGTTTTTTCCTTTAGTTTTAAAGTTGGTCGAAGTCTGTGGCAATAATCCAACATGTCCCATAACTGGAATTCCCCTTTTTGTAAGGTATCTAATTATTTTAACTATTTTTTTTCCACCTTCTAATTTTATTGCATCACACTTTGTTAATTTTATTACCTTTCTTGCATTTTTATATGCAACAAATTTATTTGTATATGTCTTATACGGCATATCGAAAACTACTAAACTTTTCTTTGTTGAATTTTTAACGGTCTTTCCATGAAGGATCATTGTTTCGATTTTAACTTCTCTTGTTGTCTTCATTCCATATAAAACCATACCTAAAGAATCTCCGACTAATATTATGTCACAATATTTATCTGCGATTTGAGCAATAGTTTTAGAGTAAGCTGTCAAGCAAGTTATTGGAATCTTGTTTTTTTTTTTTAAAATTTTATTAATTGTTACTTTTTGCATCATCAGAAGTCATTTTTTCAAATTTTTCTTGAATTTCTTTTTTTTTAGAACAGAAAGATTTGCAAACTAAAACAAATTCATCGAGTAATTTTTTTGCATGATTATAGTCGGATTGTTTTATTTTAAGAAGCGCAAGCATGTATATCGCTTCATCATTTTGTGGATTTAATAGTAAAACGCTATTTAATTTAATTTCTTGTTCGAAATCATTGTCATAATTATTGAAAATTTTCGCAAGATATAAATAAGATTTTTCACTTTTTGGATAAAATACTATATCTCTTTCAAATAAAATTTTTGATTTATCAAATTCTTTTTTCTGGAAAAGCTCTATTCCTTTTTTAAAGTAATTTGATTCTTTGGCTGTTCCACCTGATATTAGGAATAAATAAACAAAAAATATTTTAATTATAATAAAAAATTTTTTCATAATTTAACCATAAACATTGTTGCATTATGTATCATATTTTTAAAATACCTTTGCAAAAAATATAAATTTCTTTGGATTCTTTTTTACTCGATAAAGGTTTATATTTAACAACATTTTTAAAGCTCTTTTTTGCCCTTTCGTTAATCTCGCCAAATATTGAACCCATAAATATTTTGGACAAGAAAACACCATTTTCAGATAAAATTTTTTTTGCTAAACTCATTGCGCTTATGCAAAGCTCTCCGGTTCTATATGAATCGAGTGCTTTATTGCCAGAAGTATTTACGGCCATATCTGATAAAACTACATCGATTTTATTGTTAAAATAAAGCATTATTTTTTCACAAATGTTAACATCACAAAAATCACCATGAATAAAATCAACATTATTAATTTTTTCCATAGGTCTAACATCAACTGCTAAAATTTTTCCTTTAATTATTTCTTTTCTTGCTACTTGAGACCATCCCCCTGGACAGGACCCCAAATCTAATAATGACGAATTTTTCTTTATAAATTTAAACTTTTTATTCATCTCTATTAATTTAAAAGCAGATCTAGACCTATATCCTTGGATTTTAGACTGTCTAAAAAAGGGATCCTTATTTTGCTTAATTAACCAATTTTTTGAAATTTTATTTTTTTTCAATTATTTATTGTAATTTTTAAACCTTTGTCACAAAAATTTTATAAAACATCTTCGGTTTCCTCTTCGCTGTTAGCAATTAATGATGTTTTGTTTTTATGCCTATAATGAAAATAGCTTATTGGAATTAGAAAAATGTAAATCAAACCACTAAAAAATAAGGTTTCAAAAGTATAAAAAATTAAAAGACTTACATAGACTCCAATTCCCAGTAATAAAAAAATAGCTAAATGCCTAGGAATTAAAATTCTTTTTAATGAATAGGTAGGTATTTTACTAACCATCAAAATAGATGTTGTTAAAATTGCTATAGAACTTAATACTGTGTAATTTTCAAATTGAACTATACCACTTAAACTTAATATAAGAGGCAATAATACTAAACCAGCCGCCGCAGGAGAAGGTACACCCTCAAAAAAATTTATTTTCCATGTTTCGTTTTCTTCAATAATCATTAAATTAAATCTTGCTAAACGAAGAGCACAACATACTGTGTAGATTAAAACAAACATCCAACCAAATTTTCCAATTTCATTTAAAGTCCAAAAATATATTATGAAACCTGGCGCTACACCAAAGCTAATAACATCAGTGAGAGAATCTAATTCTTTACCAATCTTTGATGTTCCTTTTATTAACCGAGCCACTCTTCCATCAAGAGTGTCGAGAATTGCAGCAAACCCTATTGCAATTATTGCCATACCATAATTTGCATCTAATGCAAATTTTATTGAACTTAAACCCAAACAAACACCAAAAATAGTTAAAGCATTAGGTAAAAGAGATTTTGGATTTTTTTTTGTAATTAATTTGAATTCTTTTTTGTTTTCAAGCATATTTTTACTTTTTCCTTGCTATTATAGTTTCCCCACCAATTGTTTTTTGGTTTTTTTGAGCCATTAATTGGTAATTTTCAAAATATAAATCAACTCTACTACCAAATCTGATCATACCAAATCTGTCTCCTTGCGTAGTTTCATCATTTTCTTTAATTTCACAAACAATTCTTCTAGCAATCAGTCCTGCTACTTGAACCAAAATTAATTCATCTCCATTAGAATTAATCATTTTAACATAATTTCTTTCGTTTTCATCACTCGCTTTATCAAGAGAAGCATTTATATATTTTCCTGGTTTATAAAATATTTGGGTAATTTTCCCAGACGAAGGAATTCTGTTAACATGACAATTAAAAGCGTTCATGAAAATACTAACTCTTGTATATTTTTTGTTTTCTAGACCTATTTCGCTTGGACCATTTGTTTCTATAATTTGTGATATAATCCCATCCGCTGGACTTAATAAATAATTTTCATCATTTATCGGAAACCTTTCGGGATCCCTGAAAAAATAATACACCCATACAGTTAAAATGAAACTTACGAATCCAAGAAAATTAGAAATTAATAAAAGAATAAAAGTTATTACAGCGCCTATGGCTAAAAATCTATAACCTTCTTTATGTAGTTTCGGAAATAAAAAATCTGTCATATTTATATACTTTGTAATTTTACGCTAATATGTATATTAAGTAATTAAATTCAATTGCTAAAATTAAAATATAATGGCAAAAATTAAGGTAAAAAACCCGATAGTTGAGATGGATGGCGATGAAATGGCGCGAATAATATGGGATTTTATTAAAAAAAAACTAATTCTTCCATATCTAGACATCAACATTAAATATTACAACTTAGGCATAAAAAACAGAGACAAAACATCTGATCAAGTAACATTGGACTGCGCTGATGCTATAAAAAAAATTGGTGTAGGTATTAAATGCGCAACAATAACTCCTGATGAAAATCGCATAAAAGAATTTAAACTAAAAAAAATGTGGAGATCTCCTAACGGAACAATTAGAAATATTTTAGGAGGAACTGTTTTTCGTGAACCCATAATTTGTAAAAATATTCCAAAATTAGTTCCAAGTTGGACAAATCCAATTGTAATTGGAAGACACGCTTTTGGCGACCAGTATAGAGCAACTGATTTTATAGTACCTGGAAAGGGTAAATTAGAAATAAAGTGGACCTCTGAAGACGGAAACGAAAAAAAAGAGTATGAAGTGTTTAATTTCACTGGACCTGGTGTTGCTTTATCAATGTACAATTTGGACCAATCTATTAGAGATTTTGCAAGAGCATGCATGAATTATGGATTGAATAGAAAATGGCCAGTTTATCTTTCTACAAAAAATACAATTTTAAAAAATTATGACGGAAGATTCAAAGATTTATTCCAGGAAGTTTATGAAAAGGAATTTAAAAAAAAATTTGAGGAAAAATCGATTACTTATGAACATAGACTTATCGATGACATGGTAGCTTGCGCATTAAAATGGAATGGAAATTATGTGTGGGCATGTAAAAACTACGACGGCGATGTTCAATCTGATACCATAGCTCAAGGATTCGGATCTCTCGGTTTAATGACAAGTGTTTTGATGACACCGAATGGAAAAACAATAGAGTCAGAAGCAGCTCACGGAACGGTTACCAGACATTATAGATTACATCAACAAGGCAAAGAAACTTCGACAAATCCTATAGCTTCTATATTTGCTTGGACCAAAGGTTTAGCTCACAGAGGCAAATTAGATGGCAATGAGGAACTAATTAAATTTTCAAACACTTTGGAAAATATATGTGTTAATACGGTTGAAGGAGGACATATGACCAAAGATTTAGCAGTTTTGATAAGCAAAAATTCTAAATTTTTAACTACTAACCAATTTTTGGACCAGTTAGATCAAAAGTTAAAAAAAACGCTTAATTAAATATTGTCTATTATATTTAGAAAAGATTTTTCTATTTTTTCAGGTAAATTTCCACCCGCTTGTGCAAAATCATTTCTTCCACCTCCACCAGTGCCACCAATCGCTCTTGAGCCCAATTTAACCAATTCTACAGCATTATATTTTGTTGCTAAATCGTTAGTGACCCCAACAGCCATTCCGACTTTGCCATCTACAATAGTGTAAACAATAACTATTCCTTTCTTTAAATCTTTTTTTCCTTGGTCAATTAATGATCTTAATTCTTTAGAAGGAAAACCTTTAATAAGCTGATATCTCACTTTGAGACCTTTAATAGTTTTATCTTTAATCTCGTTTTTATTCTTATCTTTAAGTATTAATTCGATATTTATTACTTCTAGCTGTTTGTTTAATTTCTTTATTTTTTCATTATTTGGCAGATCACTTACAACAACAGGTTTTTTGCCTAAATTTTTAATTTCTTTTTCTAAACCTGCTATTTTATCGAAAGTAATTTTATTTAAACTATCTGAATCTTGTTTTTTCTTTTTTAAATAATTGGCAAGTTGTTCTGCTCTTAAAGCTTCTACACGTCTAACTCCCGATGCGATAGCAGATTGACTTACTATTTTGAATTCACCAATTTCTGATGTGTTGTTGACATGTGTTCCGCCACATAATTCAGTAGAAAAATATTTATTTTTTTCTTTTCCCATTGAAAGAACCCTAACCTCGTCTCCATATTTTTCTCCGAAAAGAGCTAAAGCGCCATTATCAACAGCCTCTTTAGGCGTCATCAGTCTTGTTCTTACCTCACTATTACTTTTAACCATATCATTAACATATTTTTCAATTTTATTAATTTCGTTTTTCTCTATTGGTTTCATATGACTAAAATCAAATCTTAGTTTATCAGGCCCTACAAAAGATCCCTTTTGGATGACATGTTTGCCTAAAATTCTTCTTAGGGCCTCGTGCAGTAGATGAGTAGCTGAATGGTAGGCTCTTATGTTCGCTCTTCTTTCACTATCAATTGCGAGATTTATTATGTCTTTAATTTTTATTTTTCCCTTAACTAATTTGCCTTGATGAACAAATATATCACCCAATTTCTTTTGGGTATCAACAACTTGAAAATTTGAATTGTTATTGGAAATAAATCCAATATCTCCAATTTGACCTCCAGACTCTCCATAGAAGGGTGTTTGATTGGTAACTAACTCAGCTTCATCACCTTCATTGATTATATTTACTTCATTTCCTTTTTTAACTAATGATAAAACAACACCTTCAGATTTATCTTTTTCGTAACCTAAAAATTCAGTTGATCCTATTTTGTCTTTTAAATTAAACCAAATTTTATCAACGGTCTGATCTCCTGAACCTTTCCATGCAAGTTTCGTTTTTTCTTTTCTTTCGTTCATAGCTTTATTAAATCCAGCTATATCAACGTTAATCTTTTTATTTTTTAAAATATCTTGTGTTAAATCCAAAGGAAAACCGTATGTATCATATAGTTTAAAAGCCACATCACCAGGTAAAGAATTGTTTTTTATTTTATTCAAATTGTCGTTCAATATTTCCATTCCTCTAATAAGTAGAGTAGAAAATCTTTCTTCTTCGGTCTTTAAAATTTCTGTAATTAAGGGTTCTGCTCTCTTAAGTTCTGGATACGAATCCGACATTTCTTGGATCAATGTTGGAACAATTTTATAAAAGATTGGTTCCTTGCTTCCTAGAATATGTGAATGTCTCATCCCTCTTCTCATGATCCTTCTTAAAACATAGCCTCTTCCCTCATTAGAGGGCAAAACTCCTTCTGCGATTAGAAAGGCGCTGGCCCTAAGATGATCCACTATAACTCTATGACTTGCTATATTCTCTTTGGTTATTTTTGTTTTAGTTAAATTCGAAGAAGTTTTGATTAAAATTTTAAAGTGATCTGTTTCGTAATTATCGTGAGTACCCTGAAGTAGAGCGGAAATTCTCTCTAAACCCATTCCTGTATCTACTGACGGTTTTGGAAGGTTCACCCTCTCATGCTTTGAAACTTGCTCAAATTGCATAAATACTAAATTCCATATCTCAATAAAGCGATCTCCCTCTTGGTTTTTGCTACCAGGAGGTCCACCCTTTAAATGATCTCCGTGATCGTAAAATATTTCTGAGCATGGCCCACAAGGTCCTAGATCGCCCATTGACCAAAAATTATCATTGGTAGCTATCTTATAAATTCTATTTTCCGGTAGTCCTGCAATTTTTTTCCATAAATCAAAAGCTTCCTTATCATCTGCGTAAACACTTACACTAAGTTTATCTTTTGATATTTTAAATTCCTTAGTAATTAAATTCCAAGCTAAATCTATCGCAACATCTTTAAAGTAATCCCCAAAAGAAAAATTTCCTAACATTTCAAAAAATGTGTGGTGTCTTGGTGTATAACCTACATTTTCTAAGTCGTTGTGTTTTCCTCCTGCTCTAACACATTTTTGTGAAGTAACAGCTCTTTTGTAATCTCTTTTTTCAAGACCGGTAAATACATTTTTAAACTGGACCATACCTGAGTTAGTAAACATTAACGTAGGGTCATTACTCGGTACCAAATTGCTAGAATCCACAATTCGATGATCTTTATTTGAAAAGTAGTTTAGAAATGATTTTCTTACACTTTTTAATGTTTTTTCAACCATCTATCTTATAAATACAGTTTTTTAGAATGATGTCTAGACGAGAAGAAAGGTGCCTATTTAGGCACCTTTCTTAAGAGAGCGGGGGGAGCTTAGTTATTTAATTTTTTTTAGGAGAGTCTGTGTTTTCTACTGTTGGATTTCCTTCAGTTTTTTTAGAAATTAACCCAGCTTTTGTTCTAATTGCCATTTCAATTTCCGCGGCAATTTTAGAATTTTTTTCAAGGAAAATTTTAGCATTTTCTCGACCTTGACCAATTTTTTCTCCTTTGTATGCGTACCACGCACCCGATTTTTCAACTATATCAGCTTTTGAACCTAAATCGATTAATTCACCAGATTTGCTGATTCCTTTACCATACATAAGATCGAACTCTACAACTTTGAATGGAGGTGAAACTTTATTTTTAACTACTTTAACTCTTGTCGCGTTACCAATAATTTGTTCTTTTTCCTTAATGGCTCCTATTCTTCTGATATCTATTCTAACTGAAGAATAAAATTTCAAAGCGTTACCTCCTGATGTTGTTTCAGGATTACCAAACATAATTCCAATTTTCATTCTTATTTGATTAATAAATATAACCATGGTGTTAGTTTTTGATATTGAGCTTGTTAATTTTCTAAGAGCTTGGCTCATCAATCTTGATTGTAAACCTACATGATGATCTCCCATCTCTCCTTCTAACTCTACTCTTGGTGTTAAAGCTGCAACAGAATCAATAACTAAAACTGATATGGATCCGGATTTAATCAGAGTGTCAGCTATTTCTAGAGCTTGTTCACCAGTATCTGGTTGAGATATTAAAAGTTCTTCAGTTTTAACACCTAATTTATTGGCATAAATTGGATCTAAAGCATGTTCAGCGTCAATGAATCCACAAATTCCACCGGTTTTTTGAGCTTCTGCCACTACTTGTAAAGCTAAAGTCGTTTTTCCAGATGCTTCTGGACCATAAATTTCTGTAACTCTCCCTTTTGGTAAACCTCCGATTCCGAGAGCTAAATCTAAGCTTAAAGATCCCGTTGAAATAGACTCAATATCTAATGAGGTCTTTTGACCAAGCTTCATTACTGAACCTTTTCCGAAATTCTCATCTATTTGGCTAATTGCCGCTTCTAAAGCTTTGTTTTTTTCTTTGTTTTCAATTTCTTGATTTTTACTTGATTTTACTATTTTTAAATTATTTTTAATCATAATTTTCCTTTTTTTTAAAAAATTTGGTTAGCGAATCATAGATTTAAATGTACACATTTTGTTCTTTTAATCAATAGGTAATAAAGTCTTTGAAAATTAATGATTTTTAAACAAATCTAGCCAATTGAGACTATTACTGTTTTAAATTAAGTTGCTGCGCTGTTAGACGACCAATAGCAGATAAAAGGTCAAATTGAGAGATGAGAAAATTTCTTTCAGAGCTTGCTAAATTCATTCTGGAATTCAGCAAAATTGTTTGCGACTGAATGACCTCCAGGGTAGTCCTGCTGCTTCCAGATTCATACTCCAAAGTTATTCCCTCATTTGCTATTTCTGCTGCTTTTACCTGAGTTTTAATCGAGTCTAATACACTTTTAGAAGATTGATAATTGGACCACGCATTAGCCACTTCTGTTTTAGCTGCGTTTTTACTATCTTGAAATAAGAGTGCTTTTTGGTTTCTGAGTTCTTGAGCTTTTCTTAAACCAAACAAATTACGACCTCCAGCAAATAAAGGCCATGACGCCGTTGCTTTCACTGTTTTTTGAGTTCTATCTTTTACAGTTGCGCTAAAATCATCTTGTTCAGCAATCTTGTAAGATAACGTAGCAGAAGGAGAAAGTTCAGAACCAGCAATCACTACATCCATTTTAGATTGTTCATATTCCAACATAGCTATCAGTTGATCAGGATTTTCAGAATTAGATATATTATAAGCTGCTGCCAAACTTCCAGGTAAACTTAAATTAGTTTTTTTTATTTCTTGAATATTTTCTGATGGTTGTTTTCCAATTATCTTCTCAAAATTAGCCTTACTAGTCACTAATTCGTTTTGAGCAGTAATTAAAGCTGCTCTAGCTCCTGCAATAGATGATTCTGACTGCGCCAAGTCCGCTAAATTTATTTCACCTTTTTCTAATCTATTCTGATCAGTTTCAACTTGCCTTTCTAATAAGTCAATATTCATTAAGTTAATATTTACCTTTTTTTTGTTTAATAATAGATCGGTATGAGCTTTTGCAGCAGCTAATAAAGTTTCTTGTTCAATTTTTTTAAGTTTGAATTCTGCTAAAGTTTGCCCATACATTTTTTTCTTTAAATTTGAAACTCCACTAAATCCTTGAAAAAGTTTTTGCTCTATTTCAATTGATTGTTCTGATGGACGAAAGTTTGTATCATCCCCTGGATTTGTATTATCCTGTTCGCTTACATATCCAGAAATTGTAACGCTTGGAAGAAATTCACTAATCGATTCTTTTTTTTCTTCTTTTGAAGCGCGCAAACTTGCTCTTTCTGCGTTTAATTTAGGATTATTTAAATAGGCTGAATTTAAAGAATCGAACAACGTATTTGCTCTTGTCTCATTAATAAATAGAGTAAATATTATAATTAAAATAATTTTGTATAAAAAATTCATTCAGCTACGATTTAAATAATACTTTCTTAATTTCATGATTTTTTTTCAATAACATAAATACTGATGCAGATTTACTTAAATCTGTTATCATTTGCAAAGTAATTCTTTGATAAAACATAATAAAACGTTTTATTTCATTGTAAGACATTATCTCTTTTTGCAAATGTGACTTTTTTTTCAACTTATTTTCTTGAAGAAGTCTCCATTTCAAAACAACATTAAAATTTGGAATTTTCATAAATATAAAATGATCTACCATTGCAAAAAGTTTTTTGTATTCTTTTTTGAGTTTTTCATTTACATATTTTCTCCATTTTAAATCTTTGTCCTCATATTTTTCAAGAATATTTATTGGTCTTTTTATTAAAGAGTTTGATTGAGGTTTTGCTCCAACACACCACCCTTCCAGGATTACTATTTCAGGTTTTTTTTTTATATTAAACCAATATTTTTTTTTTAAACGATTATCTTTAGCTTTTTCAAATTTTGGTAATTTAATTTTTGTAAATTTTTTTTTTTTAATAATATCAAAAAATTTTTTAACCAAATTTATGTCGTGTGTACCAGGTACACCTCTTGTTTTAAGTAAAGGATGTATTGCGTGAGACATTTTGTTACGATCATTTAAAGTTTTATAAAAATCATCAATAGAACTAACATGTATTCTTCTTTTAAAAAATTTTTTTAAAATAATTTTTAGAATACCTGTAACTGTTGTTTTTCCTGAACCTTGCCCCCCAGAAAAACCTAAAATTAAAGTTTCTCCTTTTTTTTTATATTTATTTTCAATCCAAAATGATATGGGTATATAAATTTTTTTTAAGCTTGTTATTTTTTCTGCTTTAGATTTACCAAAAATCTTTTCTTTATTTAGGAATTTCAAATAGTCTTCTTTTACGTTGTCAAAACACTCATTAACTGATTGCATTGAATTAATTATTTTTTATCTAGAGGATGATTCTCACCATCATTAACGCCCACATCCTTTAATTCAAATGGTTTGACTCCTTCCAAACAAGCAACATTAATTCCATACATGGCTGGATTGCTTCTTGGGTTGTGATGTGTATAAATTCCACAATTAGAGCAAAAATAATGTTTTGCTGTTTTGGTATGGAATTGGTAAAGTTGTAGAAGATCTTTACCTTTAACTATTTTTAAATCATCTGGACCAACCATAGTCATAATGGTTCCTTTTCTTTTACAGAGTGAGCAGTTGCACCTCATAATTTTTTTCAATTGATCCGGAGCATTGACCTCAATTTCTACTCCGCCGCAGTGACAAGTTAGTTTTTTCATTTTTTTTAATTTAAATTCTTTAGCACGATTTTCATATAGTGGTAATAGTTATCCACATCATAGCCACATCTAGTTTTAATGTTCATGCTTTGATTCAGTTTAGATTCTTTTTTGGACTCAAAATACAACCTATAGGCACTTTTCCACATATTGCTATATCTCATACTATATTATAAATTAGAACAAAATAAGAACATTATGAAATTATTATTACCCTTTCATTTACAAAAAGTTGGTGCTGGCTTCCCTTCTCCAGCAACAGATTATGTAGAAGATGACATCGATCTCAATACCCATTTAATAAAAAATATACCATCCACATTTCTTATTAGAGCACAGGGAAAATCTATGAACAACGTTGGAATTTATGATGGTGACCTTTTAGTGGTAGACAGAAGTTTAGATCCAAAAAAATTTTCTACAGTAATTGTAAATATCAATGAAGAGTTGGTTATTAAAAGTTTCTTAAAAGAAAAAGATCAATCTTTTCTAACTTCAGGTTCAAAAAAACTAAAAGACAAAATTAATTTAACTGAAAATCCTGAAATTTTTATTTGGGGTGTAGTAACTTACGTGATTCATGCTTTATAATAAAAATAAAATAGCCCTGGTAGATTGCAATTCATTCTATGTCTCTTGTGAAAGATTATTCAATCCTTCAATAATTAAAAAGCCGGTCATTGTACTATCAAGTAATGATGGATGTGTAATTTCTCGATCAACAGAAGCTAAGATTTTAGGTATTAAAATGGGAGAACCATATTTTAAAGTGAAAAAAATAATAAAAAAAAATGATGTAAAGGTTTTTTCATCAAATTATTCACTATATGGAGATATATCGAGAAGGGTTATGAAAACTTTGAAACAATTTTCACCGCAAATGGAAATTTATTCAATTGATGAAGCGTTTTTAAATTTATCTTCAATTAGAGATGAGAATTTATTTGAGCACGGTAATAAAATTAGAAAAACTGTTTTAAAATGGACGGGAATACCAACAAGCATTGGCATCGCAACAACTAAAACTTTGAGTAAAGCCGCAAATCATATTGCAAAAAAAGAACAGTCAGGAATCGTTAATTTAATCAATACTAAACAAATAGATCAAATTCTTAAAGAAATTGAAATAAATGAAGTTTGGGGTGTGGGACGTCAACTAACTAAATTCTACATTAAAAATGGAATACATACAGCATATCAGCTTAAAAATATGCATAATAATTGGATCAAAAAAAATACAAATGTCTTGGGATCGCGTACTGCAATGGAGTTAAAAGGGATCCCATGTGTCTCTTTAAAAGAACATCAAGAAAAAAGAAAAAATTGTTGTGTATCACGATCGTTTGGAAGAAAAGTTACAAAATTAGAAGAACTTAGCGAATCTGTAACAACACATTGTCTTAATGCAGCAGAAAAAATTAGATCAGATAATCAGACAACAAAACGAATAACCGTCTTTATAAGAACAAGTCCTTTTCAAAAGGACAAAAATTACTATGCAAATTCAAAAGATATAGATTTACCGGTTAGAACAAATGACAGCATCGAGTTGGTAAAACAAGCTTTAATTGCGTTACAATACATATATAGAAAAGGTTACAAATATCAAAAAGCTGGCATAATCTTTTCAGGGCTAAATGAAGTTGATATTTATAAAAAAAATCTATTTTCATCAATAAATAACGAGGAGAAAAGAAAGAAATTAATGAAGGCAATTGATTATACAAATATTAAATATGGTCGCCACGCTTTAAGTATTGCTCAGGCAGGATTAAGAAAAAAATTGAATATCAAAAGACAGCATTCTTCTAAAATTGACACAGCGTGTTTTGATTTCTTACCCACTATTAAGATCGCTTAAAACATCAATACTACCAATATTTTCCAAAGAATTATTTAATTCTTCAATATTTTCACGAGAAGAAACCTTAAGAATTGAAAGCAAAAAAATGAGAACAGCTAAGACTGGAAATAAAGTGATAAT
Source organism: uncultured Pelagibacteraceae bacterium (assembly GCA_950068185.1). Classification (GTDB taxonomy): domain Bacteria; phylum Pseudomonadota; class Alphaproteobacteria; order Pelagibacterales; family Pelagibacteraceae; genus AG-414-E02. Next base: position 53,230 of record CATMHL010000001.1, read on the forward strand.
AGAAAGATTGCTATAAATAAAAAATAAATAAAAAATTAGAAATAGGACAGAACGAACTATTACAGCTCCTCTAAAAACTGCAATAATAGAAAAAGAGTGTATTAAAAGATTAAACAAATTCATTTGAGATGGACCAAAATATCTTTGTCCCTTAATTGATGGTACTGATACTCGATCGGAAATAACTTTAGTTACAGATCCAGAAAAACTGCTCCAAATGCAAGCTTCTTTAGCCAATCTGGCTGCATCTGCTTTTGGCAAGCAGCTATAATTACCAAATTTAATAAGTTTGCCCGTAAAAACATAAGTCAAAATTTTATGACATTCATATAATAGCTTAAAAAAAGGTCCCTCAGAGCGCTTTATTCGATCTAGTGTCACCGTTTTAGATGGGTTTTCTTTAGATTTATTGAATAACGGGGTAAGTTCTTCAGGTCTGTCCTCTCCATCCCCATCCATCACAATTACATAATCAAAGTTTTCTTTTTCGGTTAAATATTTTAATCCAGCAGCATTGCACCTTGCGTGGCCTCGATTTTGCTTCATGTTCACAACTCGAACCGATTTTATTTTTTTAAAACTTATTTCAGTTTTTGGTCTTTCTTCTGTAGAAGCATCATTAACAATCAAAACAGATACTTCAGCATTCCAATTTTTAATCTGCGCATCAATATTTTCTAAAAGCTTAAATACTGATTTCCAATCATTATAAACAGGAATTGAAATTATAAATTTTTTCATTTATCTCCTAAACAAACATTAGTACGAAAACACATTTTGTCCCCAGTCAACAGATAATTTTCAATACCACCTTCCCATCGCGGTCTTGATTTTAAATGATAAGATAAATTACCTGCTAACCATTCATTTCCTAAAACTACATTAATTTTGCTTTCAAATTTTTTATCCCATCTTTTTTGTACATCTATTGCATGTTCTTTGCCAGGATAGTCAGTTCTTTTATCTGTTTGAGTGATAGAAATATAAGCATAAGCAAAAGGAGAAAAGATAAATAAAATTAAAAATAACGAAACAAAGTATTTTAATTTATTTAAATTTATTTGTGATTGCAAAATATAAATTAATAATACTCCAAAAAATAAATAAAAAGGTGTCATCCACATAGTTCTAACCTTAACGCCCATTAGCATAGAAGTTAAAAACATCAAAATGATTGGAATAATATTGATAGTTAATAAAAATAATAACTTTTTGTCTTTAAAATTAAAATTGGTTTTAAGTTTTGCAACCAAAAGTAAAACCATTAAAAAGAAAGGCGCAAGTATTCCAATTTGTTTTCCTAAAAATATTAACGGATGAATAAAATGATCTAAAAAATTTGGCTCACTCAGTCCAGTCCTATGAAGAGCGTAAGTTATCGTGATATAATTATTTTCTGTTAACCATATTAAGTGGGGAAGTAAAACTAGTAAAAAAGGTACATAAGAAATAAGGCATTTAAAATTTATTTTTTTATTAATTATTAGATAAATGAAAAATACATCCAGTGCACATAAAAGATAAATAAAAAGATAATGTGATAAGACTCCCAATCCAGAAAAAAATCCAAATAATAACCAGCTTGCATAATCATTTTTTTCAAAACCTTTCCAGCAGTAATAAACGGTTAATGCCCAAAAAGCTAGTTCGCAAACGTAAACGTTAAATTCTGGTGTGGTATAATTATAAAAATAAATACCTTCTAATAATAATACTGCTATTAAACTATAAATTTTATTTTGAAAAAAATACTCAGAAAATTTCCAAACCACAAAAAAACTGGTTATTACAAATATCTGGCTGAGAAAATAATAAGCCCAATCTTGACTTCCAAATATTTGGTAAAAAACTTCAACAGCAAATGCGCTTAACGGAGGATGTTTGTTAAAGCCCCAGTCTAAATTACTTCCCCAAGCTAGAGCTTCTATCGTATCTAAGGGAAGATTATGATTCGTGATAGAAGGAACTAATACCCAAATAGCAAAGTGGCTTAATAAAAAAACTGTTAAAATTTTATTAACATTTATTTTTGCGCTATTCATGTTGTGAATTTATACAAGTTTATGTCTCTTGACACCTGTAAAAACGTAAATATACTGGCCGACCTTAAACGATATTATAATTACTGATTATGGCAAAAAAATACATTCCGAACGAAAAAGAAAAGTATATGTGTGAAAAACACAAAACTTATTTTAAAAAAAGATTGGTCAAATGGAAGAATGAAATAGTTGAATCTAACAGTAAAGGTCTGTATTTAAGTAACACTGATCACGAAATTTCTTCATCTGATATCGTTGACCAAGCATCTTCGCAAACAGAGAAAACCGTTGAAATGCGAACGCTAAACAGACAAATAAAACTTTTATCAAAAATAGATGGAGCTATTAAAAAAATTAGTAACAATACCTATGGCTACTGTGAGGAAACAGGTGAACCGATAGGGCTAAAAAGATTAATTGCGAGGCCCATAGCTACACTGACTATTGAAGCCCAAGAAAAGCATGAAAAAAACGAAAAAATATTTGCAGATGTATAAATTAAATTTTTGGAATTTTTTCCCCTTTTTTTAAACCATCGAACCCTTTTATTACGGCTTCTCTTTCAGAAATAGTATTGTACCAGCGACTTAAGTTAATGAAATTTTTAAGTCCGATATCATGTATTGGATGTCTTGCTATCCAGGGAAAAGTTGCAATATCTGCAATTGTATATTCTTTTCCTGCTAAAAATTTTGATTTTTCTAAACGTTCATCTAAGTCTTTGTATATAGTTTTAGCAATTTTAAAATAACGATCTTCTCCCCATTTACTTTTGCCAGGGGTGTAGTGATGAAACTGGTGATGTTGACCTAATAATGGGCCAACATAAGCTACTTGGCCAAAAAGCCACTGATTAATTGAAATCTTATTATTCTTGTCATAAAACTTTCCGCTCTTTTCAGCTAAATAAATTAAAATAGCTCCTGACTCAAAAATACTGATATTATTTTCATGATCTGTTATTACAGGTATTTTACTGAATGGACTGATTGATCTAAATTTAGGATCAAATTGATCGCCCTTTTTGAGATTAACTAAAGTAACTTTATAGGGATATTGAATTTCTTCCAACATGATAGATATTTTTTTACCATTTGGAGTGTCCGCATAAAATAATTCAATCAATTTTTTTTACTCCTAACCTTTCATGCATACTTTTTGAGGTAGTGGTAAATTCAAATCTGTATTTTTCATTTGGTCGTGCTAATTTAAAGCATGCCCTTGCTGCAAGTGCACCTTCATGAAAACCGGACAGGATAAGTTTGAGTTTTCCTGGATATGTACAAATATCGCCTATTGCAAATATACCTTTCTTATTTGTTTGAAAATTTTCTGTATTCACCGGTATATGTTTTTTTTCTAAATTTAAACCCCATTCAGCAATTGGACCTAATTTCATTATCAAACCGAAAAAACCAAGAACACAATCGGTTGTGATTTTTTCAGTTTTACCATCATCATCTTTAATAGTTATTGCACTTATCTTGTCCTGACCTTCAATCGAATTAATTTGAAATGGAGTTTTTATTTTTAATTTTCCTTCTTTTTCAAGTTTTCTTACTATTTCAGCGTTATGCCCTACTCCTCTAAATTCTTTTCTTCTATGAACTAATATTATTTCAGCAAATTTTGATAGTTCAATTGCCCAATCTAAAGCCGAATCTCCTCCTCCAAAAATACAAATTTTTTTATTTTTAAAATAATTTTTGTCACTTATGGAGTAATAAATTCCATTATTTTCAAATTTTTCAGCTTCTTCGATTGGAAATTTCCTAGGTTCAAAAGATCCTACACCACCCGCAATGATAATGTTTGGTGCGATAAAAATCTTATCTTTGCTTGTTACAATTTTCCAGTTATTTTTTTCCTTAGAAATTTCTTGAACTCTCTCATTTAGATAAAAATTTGTTTTAAAAGGTTTAATTTGTTCTAATAAATTTTTTGTTAAACTTTCTCCAGTACACTCGGGTAAAGCAGGAATATCATAAATAGGTTTATCGGGATACAGTTCTATACATTGACCACCAATTTTATTTAAATTGTCTACCACTTCTGCTTTAAGGCCAATCAAACCTAATTGTTGCACGACAAATAAACCAACTGGTCCCGCGCCAATTATTAAAACATCTGTTTTAACCATGATTAGATTATGCTTGCTTTAATGGCGTTTTTACGACTAAACCATCTAATTTGTCAGTAACTGTAATTTGACAACCTAATCTGCTGAATCTATTTGGTTTAAAAGCCATATCAAGCATATCTTGTTCGGCGTTTTCTTTTTTTGGCAATTTGTCAAACCATTTATCATCAACATAAACATGACAGGTAGCACAAGCGCAAGATCCTCCGCAATCAGCATCAATGCCTGGAATATTATTTTGTACAGCACCTTCCATCACAGTTAACTCTTTTGGTACCTCAACCACATGTGATTTTCCATTGTGTTCGATGTAAGTAATTTTTGCCATGGTTTGAATTATCTAGATATATGCTAAATAAAATAATGCAATAGATAAAATGATATGTTTTAATAGTTTGTTGGATTTTTTCTTATGGCAACAAAATATCAAGAAATTTATCAAAGATCTATCAAGGATGCCAAAGGGTTTTGGGCTGAAGTAGCAAACGATGTGTTTTGGTACAAAAAACCCACAAAAATCCTAAATTCTGACAATCCGCCTTTCTACAAATGGTTTCAGGACGGAACCACAAACACTTGTTACAATGCGGTTGATCTTCATGTCAAAAATGGAAATGGCGAAAAGATAGCTATTATCTACGATAGCCCAATCACAAATTCACAAAAAAAAATAACTTATGCTGAACTAAAAGATCAA
>CATMHL010000002.1 GCA_950068185.1 uncultured Pelagibacteraceae bacterium
TGTCATCAATATTTTCTTCTATGACTGTACTAGTAATAACTTTATTTAGAGAAAATGCCGTTAAAGCAATTGACCCAAATTTTGTTTTTGCAGTTGATATAAAATTAATATTATTTATTTTCTTCATTTTGATAGTATTTACACACAGAAAAAATATTTCTAATCTAAAAAACGGAACTGAGCAGAAAATAAAACTCTAGGTTACAAGCCATTTTGTTAACTAATTTAATCTTCAATTTGACAAAACAAATTATATTTGGCAGTAAAGTTTCCTAAAGGCAACAAATGAACCTAGTAATTGTAGAAAGTCCAGCCAAAGCAAAAACAATCAACAAATATTTAGGTAAAGATTATAAGGTTTTAGCTAGCTATGGACATATTCGAGATCTGCCATCAAAAAATGGTTCTGTTGATCCAGAAAATAACTTTCATATGTTGTGGGAAATTGATTCATTTTCAAAAAAATACTTAAAAGAAATTACTGATACTGCTGCTGATTCAAATAGAATCATTTTAGCTACTGACCCTGATCGTGAAGGTGAAGCTATAGCTTGGCATGTAAAAGAAGTTCTTGATCAAAAAAAACTGTTGAAAGACAAGAAAATTGAAAGAGTTGTATTTTATGAAATTACAAAAAAAGCTGTTACTAAGGGTATAGAAAATCCAAGAGATATTGAGCCACAACTAGTAGATGCTTATATGGCTAGAAGAGCTTTAGACTATCTTGTTGGTTTTAACATATCTCCTATATTATGGACTAAACTACCAGGCTCAAAATCTGCTGGCAGGGTTCAGTCGGTAGCCTTAAAACTAATTTCAGAAAGAGAACATGAGATTGAACAATTTGTCCCTAAAGAATACTGGACAATTAGTTTAAATTTTATAAGCAATGATCGTAAAGAAATTCTATCCAAATTGATTTCTTACAATATCAATAAAATTGATAAATTTTCATTTCTTAACAAAGAATCTGTTGATGATGCAATAAATAAAATTAATTCAAAAGAATATTTTATTTCTGACATTACATCAAAACTATATAAAAAAAATCCTGCTGCGCCCTTTACTACTTCTACATTGCAACAGGTAGCTTCGGGGAAATGTGGTTTTGGTGCTTCTAGAACCATGCAGATTGCACAAAGATTATATCAAGGTATTGATATCGAGGGAGAAACCGTCGGATTAATTACTTATATGAGAACAGATGGAACACAAATTTCTAATGAATCTATATCATCTTTTAGAGATTACATATCGTCCAACTATGGCAAACAATATTTGCCAGAAACACAAAATAATTATAGTGGTAAAAAAGCCAAAAACGCACAAGAAGCTCATGAAGCTATTAGACCCACAGAAATAACAAGATCTCCATCGGAAGTTAAAAAATATGTGAATTCAGATCAGTTTAAATTATATGAATTAATATGGAAGAGAGCACTTTCGTCTCAAATGCAAAACGCTGAATATGATAGAAATACAATAATTATATCATCAAAAGATGAAACCATTAAATTTAGAGCTTCAGGGTCTATTTTAAAATTTGATGGTTTTTTAAAATTATATGAAGGTGTAGATAAAAAAGATGATGCTAATAACATTTTACCTGAAGTAAAAAATAAAGAAACTGTAAATATAGATAAAATTATAGACGAACAACATTTTACAGAACCCCCACCAAGATATTCTGAAGCTGGTTTGGTCAAAAAACTTGAAGAATTAGGTATTGGTCGACCTTCAACATATGCAAATATTATTTCAGTTCTATTGACTAGAAATTATGTTGATCTAATCCATAAAACATTTCATCCTACCGACAGAGGTAAGTTGCTAGCTGCATTCTTAGAAAAACTATTCGCTAAGTATGTAGACTACAATTTCACGGCGGATCTTGAAGATCAGTTGGATGAAATTACTTCTGGGAAAGTTAAGTGGATTGGAGTTTTAGAAAAATTCTGGAAAGATTTTAATGAAAATGTTCAATCGGTGAAAAAAAAAAGAACAAGAGAAGTCCTCGATCTCTTAAATGATAGTTTGTGTGAATTAATCTTTGATACAACCAAAGATGGAAAAACTGATAGAAAATGCCCATCATGCAAAGGTGGTGAGTTAAGCTTAAAAAATAGTTTTAGAGGTGGAGCTTTTATTGGTTGTTCTAATTATCCTGAATGCAAATTTACAAGACCTTTATCAAAAGCTAAAGCCGCAGAGCAAAAGGCTTTAGCAAAACCTAAATCTATAGGCTTAAATGATAACGGAAAAGAAATAATGTTAAAAAGCGGAAGGTTTGGTCCATATTTGCAATATGAACCTGTAGAAGGTGTGAGTGATACAATTAAGAAAAAAAAACCAAAGAAGAAAACCGAAGAGAAAAATGTAAGAAATGTTTCAATACCAAAAGGAATTTCAATCGACTCTATAAATTTAGAAAGAGCTAATTTTTTATGTTCTTTGCCAAAAGTTCTTGGTCAACACCCAGATTCAGGAAAAGATATTACTTTAAACTCTGGAAGGTATGGTCCATATTTAAAATGCGAAAACAAATCAGCAAGATTAGAAACATCGGAAGATATTTTTACAATTGGATTAAACAGAGCAGTGACATTGTTAGCTGAAGCAAAACCCGGTCGAATATCTTCCTCTGAAATAAAACATTTAGGTGAACACCCAGAAGATAAAAAACCAGTAAGAGTTATGAAGGGAAAATATGGACCTTATATTAAATACAAATCAATAAATGCCACTATTCCTGAGGAAAAAGACCCGAATGAGATAACTATGGAAGATGCTATAATTTTAATTGATAAAAGAAAAGAATATGATAAAAAAAAGAAAAAAAAATAAAAGAAAGGATAATAAATAATGAAAACTATAAAAATAATAATACTGTTAGCTACTATATCGTTATTTACATCTGTTCCCTATCATGCAGCAGAGGCAAGAGATTGTTCCGATCCAAAAAAATTCCATGAAAAAATGATGTGTATGGTCACTGGTGATTCTGTTTCATCAGACACTTCTGATAAACCTAAAAAAAAAGGCAATGGTTTTTGGCAGAAAATTAAAAATTTTGGTGGAAAGAACATAGGCGAAGCAGGTTAAGCTAAGAAAAAAGAGTGATATCGGATAACCTTAAGAAACTAAATATAGATTTACCAAAGGCTCCAGAGCCGGTTGGAGCCTATGTTGCTTACAAAATAATTAGTAATCTGCTTTATATATCTGGTCAACTTCCCATAGAGTCTGATGGTAAAATTATAAAAGGTAAGATTGGTAAAAACTTAACTCTTGAAGATGGGCAAAAAGCTTCAAAATTATGTGTGATAAATATTTTATCACAGGCTAAAAAAGCTATGGGTGGAGATTTAAACAAAATCAAAAATTGTATAAAAATTACAGGATTTGTTAATTCTACGGACGATTTTACAGATCAGCCTAAAGTAATAAATCCAGCGTCGGAAACTTTGTCAGCTGTTTTTGGAAATAAGGGAAAGCACGCAAGAGCTGCGATAAGCACCAATTCACTTCCTTTAGGAGCTGCAGTAGAAATAGATGCTATATTTGAAGTAGATTAATTTTGTCTGCCAATTGAGTGGTATGAAAACCCTTGTTTTTTCATATCTCGTGGTGAGTAAAGATTTCTCATATCATAAATTTTAAATTTTCTTTTTCTATATAATTTTTTAAAATCTAGAGATTTGAATTCGTCCCACTCTGTATGAATTATTACCAAATCAACTTTCTCGCAGGCTTCATTTATATCGTTACAAAAAAAAACGTTTTTAAGTCTAGAAAATTCTTTTTTTTCTCCCGAGGGATCATAATAATTAATTTTTGCTCCTCTTTCATGTAAGTAAGGTATCATCAATAAACTTGACGATTGTCTCATATCGTCAGTATTTGGTTTGAATGTTACACCTAAAAATGTAACTTTTTTATTTTTTATTTTATTTGATAGTATTTTTTTTACTCTTTCAGTTAAAAATATTCTGCGTTTTTCATTAGATTTAATAACTGATTTAATTATAGATAAATCTGTTTTAAATAAAGTTCCAGTAAAAGTTAAGGCCTTGGTATCTTTTGGAAAACACGAACCACCGTAAGCTGGACCGACTCTTAAAAAACGACTACCAATTCTTTTATCTAAACCTATTCCTATAGACACATCCTCAACATTTACTCCAGTTTTTTCGCACAAATTTGATATCTCATTCATAAAAGATATTTTTGTAGCTAAAAAAGCATTTGAGGCATATTTAATAAGTTCGGCCCCTCTTCTGTTAGTAGAAAAAAATATAGCTCCTTTTTTGATTAATGGATCATACAGTGATTTTAATTTTTTTGTGGCTATTTTGCTATTTGCTCCAATTACTATTCTGTCAGGAAATCTAAAATCTCTTATTGCTTCACCTTCACGCAAAAATTCGGGATTTGAAACAACCTCAAATAATTTTTTTCTTCTCTTTTTTAAAATAATCTTTTCAATTTTATCTCCAGTGGTAACCGGAACTGTGGATTTTGTGACTATTATTTTAAATTTATTTATATAAAGGCTTAATTCAGCAACAACATTATAAACATATCGAAGATCAGCAGACCCTTTTTTATTTGATGTTGGTGTACCTACACAAATAAATATAATATCAGAATTTTTAACTGCAAGATTTAAATTAGTGGTAAATTTTAATCTTCCCGAGGAATAATTTTTATTAATCAAATCTTTCAATCCTGGTTCAAAAATTGGAATTTGGTTATTATTTAACATATCAATCTTTTGCTTATCTTTGTCTACACACCAAACAAAGTTACCAAGATCAGCAAAACAGGATCCGCTAACAAGACCGACATATCCAGCACCAATCATGCAAATTTTCATAATTATAATTTAGATATTTCTATTGAAGAGTTGATATAACCTTTCATGGTGCCACAGTCCAAATATTTTCCGGCAAAAATATGTCCAATAAATTTATTTTTTTTATGTAATAGAAATCGAATGGCATCGGTAATATGAATTTCACCATTTTGTCCTGGTCTTTGTTTTTTAAGGACTTTAAATATTATTTTAGGTAATACATAGCGTCCGATAACAGCATAATTAGATGGTGCAGATTTTATGCTTGGTTTTTCAATTACATCTTTGATAATAAAATCCTTTTTATTAATTTTTTTGATATCAAATATTCCCCATCTTGAAACATCTTTTTTATTAACCTTTTTTGACGCTATAATAGGTGATTTGTATCTATTATGAAGTTTTACTAATGAAGCTGAACAGTTACTATTAATTATTAAGTCATCAGGCATCAACATTAAAAAATATTTTGATTTGATGAGATTTTTACATTTTAAAACAGCGTCACCAGTACCTCGTGGAGAGTTTTGGTAAACAAATTTTATCATCTTTTTATATTTTTTAATTTTAGAATATTCAAATTTTAATTTTTTATCATTTTTATTTTTTTTTATTAAATTTTTATAAAAGACATCATTGTAAAAGTATTTTTTAATAATATTTTTTCTCTTTGATATAATTAAAATAATTTCTTTTATTCCTGATTTAATACATTCATCTAGTATATACTCAATGGCAGGTTTCCCATTGATGGGCAAAAGTTCTTTTGGGAAAACACTTGTTAATGGCAACAATCTTGTTCCTTGACCAGCTAAAGGAATAATAGCCTGTTTAATCATTGCTTTCTTTTACATATAATATTTAAAATTTACAAATGAAAATATTCTTAAACAAAAACAATCTTATAAAATTTATAAAGAATGAAAAAAATTTAGGTTTTGTTCCAACCATGGGTTCTATCCATTTGGGTCATATTTCTTTATTTAAGAGGTCAATTTCTCAATGTAATAGGACTATTGTATCTATATTTATCAATAAACCACAGTTTAATAGAAAAATCGATTATCAAAAATATCCTAGAACATTAAAAAAGGACATCTCGATATTAAAAAGATTAAAAGTAGATTATCTTTATATTCCAACCAATGATCAAATTTATCCTACAGGTTCAAATAAAAAAATTAAGATAAGTTCTTTTGGAAAAAAATTATGTGGTAAATTTAGACCAGGTCATTTTGAAGCTGTTGTTGATGTAATTGAAAGATTTATAAAAATAATTAACCCCAAAAAAATTTATTTAGGTGAAAAGGACATGCAACAACTAAAAATAATGGAACATTTTATAAGTAAAAATTATAATAAAATTAAAATTATTGGATGCAAAACTATTAGAGAAAGAAATGGAATAGCTTGTTCATCAAGAAATTTTTTGCTTTCTGTTTATGAAAAAAAAATTGCTTCAAAAATTTATAAAATTTTGGTTAATAAAAAAAAACACTTGATAAAAAAAGAAATATCTTTGGATACTATTAAGAATAAAATTCTTAAATTAGGTGTTCGCAAAATAGATTACATTAAATTGTTAGATGTGAACAATCTTATAAGACCATATAAAAAAAATATAAAATATAGAATCTTTGTGGCTTACTTTCTTCGAAAAACTAGATTAATTGATAATATTTAACCATAAAAAAAATAAGCACCCATACCTAAAAAAGATAAGAAACCAATAACATCTGTTATGGTGGTAACAAATACACTCGAAGCAATTGCTGGATCTATATTAAATTTTTTAAGAGAAACAGGTACTAATATTCCAAACAAACCAGCAGCAATCATATTCAGTATCATGGACGCAGCAATCAAAATTGATAAATTAATTTCTTTAAACCATAACTGAACTACTATTCCTGTTATAATGGCGAAAATTATTCCATTTAAAATTCCAATAACAAATTCTTTTGTTACAACCTTTCCAAAGTTGCTTGAGGACAATTCTCTAGTAGCTAAAGCTCTAATAGTTACGGCTAATGTTTGCATCCCAGCATTTCCTCCCATAGAAGCAACTATTGGCATTAAAAACGCCAAGGCTACCATTTGCTCAATCGTGGCACCAAACTTGCTAATAACCCACGTTGCTAATAAAGCTGTAATTAAATTCAATAGTAGCCAATTAAACCGTCTCTTTGTTTTTTGAAATATACTATCGGTAATTTCTTCATCTCCTACTCCGGCTAGTCTTAAAACATCTTCTTCAGCTTCTTCTTTTAATACAGTAAAAACATCATCACCAGTAATCATTCCAACTAATTTATTATCTTTGTCAACTACGCCAGCCGAAACTAAATTATAATTTTCAAAAATATGTCCAACTTCCTCTTTGTCCATGTTAACAGGAATTAACACTTGTGTTTCATTCATTATTGAATTCATTTTTGATTCACGTGATGCTCTCAAAACTTTTGATGAAGGAACTGTGCCAATAGGTTTAAAATTACTATCCACAATAAAGATTTCTAAAAATTCTTCTGGCAACTCTTTGTTTTCTCTAAGATAATCTATTGTTTGTCCTACAGACCAATTGCTTGGAATTGCGGTAAATTCTCTTTGCATTATTCTGGCTGCAGAATCTTCTGGTGAGCTCAGGCCTTCACGGAGTAAAAACCTATTTTTGGGAGGAAGTTTATCTAATACTGTATTTTTCTTTTTTTCATCTAAATTTTCTAAAATTTTTAATGCATTATCAGACTCTAAGCGTTTTAATATATTTGCAATAGATTCTATTGATAAAATTATAAATATTTCAGTCTGTATAGATTCATTTAATTCTATAAAAATCTCCGGATCAAGATTAAAACCTTCTAATTCAATAAGTTTTGATCTATTTTCTGGAACTAAATTTTCAATTATGTCAGCAGAATCTGAAGGGTGAAGTTCTTTTAAAGTTCTATTTAAAAAATTCGTATCATTATCTTTAATTTTTTTACTAAAAAGATTAATGAATTCCTTATTAAACTCAAAATTTACTTTTTTATCTGTTATTTCTTTTGTTAAACTCATAAAAGTACATTATTTATTGAATTTTGAGACTGTTTAGTCGATTTTTTTTAAAACTACAAATTTAAAATGAATATTGAAGTCAAAATTAACGTAAAACCAATTGATTACATTAAATCTATGAATATCCTTGAACAACGAGTCCATGATGTTTCTTTGGGCAAAAAAGATGAATTTTTATGGATACTGGAACACAACCATGTGTATACAGCAGGTACTAGTTCAAAAAATACAGATTTATTGGATAAAAATCTTAGAGTAATTAAAACAGATAGAGGCGGAAAACTCACCTATCATGGGCCAGGTCAAAAGGTTGTTTATTTTGTTCTAGATTTAAATAAAAGAGAAAAAGATATAAGAAAATTAGTCAATAAAATTGAAAATTGCATTATAGATGTTCTTCGTGAATATAAAGTAACATCATATCCAGATAAAAAAAACATAGGGATATGGGTAGGCGACAAAAATAATTCAATGAAAATTGCCGCTATAGGTATTAGGGTAAAAAAATGGATTGCATATCATGGGTTTGCTTTGAACATATGCAACGATTTATCTAAATATAATGGGATAGTACCCTGTGGTATTAAAGATAAAGGCATTACAAACTTTAAAAAACTAGGAATCAATAAATACAATAATATTGATAAAATTATTGCTAAAAAATTTTTAAATATTTTTCTTTAAGAATGTTTTTAAAAGTTAAAGGCGGTTCTGCAGAAAAATTATATTTGGTGCCATTAATTGAAAAATTAATTTTATAGGCATGCAGCATTAAGGTATTTTTTTTGCTTGGGTAATTTTCCGAAATTCTGTATTTAGTATCTCCTAAAATTGGATTTCCATGGATTAATAATTGTTTCCTTAATTGATGCTTTTTTCCAGTTTCAGGATTCAGCTTCAATAAGGAATAATTATTATTATTATCTAAAACAGTATAATGAGTAATAGCTGATGTTTTAATTTTTTTTTTATTTTCATAATAAAGTAAATCATCTTTTAAAGTGCCCTTATTTTTTTCTGGTAGACCTAACACAACTCCCAAATAAGTTTTATGAATTTTTCTTATACGAAACAATGAAGTAAATAATTGGGCATACTTTCTGTTTTTAGCAACAATAAAAACACCTGTAGTTTCTTTATCAATTCTATGAACCGCATATGGTAATGATCCTTCAAATTCTTTTGTACTTCGCAATATATCTAAAATATTTCTTCTTGATTTTGTTCCCGATTGAACTGCAATGCCAGCAGGCTTATTTATTACAACAAAGTTTTCATTATTCTCAATAAACATACTGGATGATTGTGATAGCTCTTTCTTTGTAGCTATATATTTTTCATTTATTTTTTTATGCTTATTTGCTATAAAGTTTACATTATAAATAATAATTTGATCTTTTTCTTTAAGTTTATAGGAACATTTCTCATTTTTATAATTTATCTTTATATTTCCTTTTCTAATATTTTTTTCTATTAATGATTGAGGTACATCACATACATTTTTTTTAAACCACCTATCTAACCTGGAATTTATATAATCATATTTAACTAAAAAAATTTTTTTCATAAAAAAACAATTTAATGTTACTCTTTAAAGCAACATATAATAACTTACATAATATATTTATTTTTTAGATTTTGTCTTCTTGTCTGAATCTTTCGGTTTGGACGCGAGTGAAGATTTTTCAGATTCTTGTGGCTTTTTCTTTATATCAACTTTCTTTGCATTAGGATCTCGATCAACTAATTCAATAACTGCCATAGGGGCGTCATCACCGTATCTAAAGCCAGATCTAATAACTCTGCTATAACCACCTTTTCTTTTTCCATATCTTTGAGATAAAATTTTTGACAATTTATCTACTGAAAGTTTTGATTGCAATTCGTCAAATAAACTTTTTTTTGATTGTAAACTATTTTTTTTACCTAACGTAATTACCTTATCTATTTTAGCTTTTAATTCTTTAGCTTTAGGTAACGTTGTGGTAATTTGTTCGTATTTAATAAGAGAATTCAGCATATTCTTAAACAAAGCTTTTCGATGCTCTGAAGTTCTGTTTAACTTTCTGTATCCTAGTATATGTCTCATTTTATATTACTATGTGTTGTCTTCTAACTTTTTAGACAATTCAATAATATTTTCAGGTGGCCAGTTTGGTATTTCCATACCTAAAAAAAGCGACATTGAATTCAAAACTTCTTTTATTTCGTTAAGTGATTTTCTACCAAAATTAGGTGTTCTTAACATTTCGGACTCAGATTTCTGAACCAAATCTCCAATGTAAATTATATTATCATTTTTAAGGCAATTCATTGATCTCACGGATAGTTCTAGTTCGTCAACTTTCTTAAGTAAATTCTTGTTAAATTCAAGTTCAGTTGTTTGAGGTTTTTTCTCAATTTCCGCTGGTTCATCAAAATTGACAAATAATGATAATTGATCTTGAAAAATTCTTGCTGCATAAGCCACTGCATCTTCCGCGGATATCGACCCATCTGTCTCAACTTTCATTACCAATTTATCATAATCTAATGATTTTCCTTCCCTAGCATTTTCGATAGTATATGAAACTTTTTTTACGGGAGAAAAAAGTGAATCTATAGCAATAAGACCTAGTGGAGAATCTTCATTTTTGTTTCTGTCTGCAGGACGATATCCCTTTCCTCTACTTGCTATTAACTCCATATGAAATACTGTATTTTCATCCAAATTACATAAAACCAAATCTTCATTCAAAATTTTTACATCGGGATTTAATTGAATATCTTTAGCTTTAATTTCTCCTGGACCTTTTACGTCCAATATCAATTTTTTTGGTACATCTGACATTACCTGAAGTGATAATAATTTAACATTTAAAACTATATCCGTAACATCTTCTCTTACACCTTTGATAGAAGAAAATTCATGTAAGACTCCATCAATTTGTATACCGGTAATTGCAGATCCCTGTATTGAAGATAGAAGAATTCTTCTTAATGAATTTCCTATGGTTAAAGCATATCCTTTTTCAAGTGGTTCAGCTATAACCGTAGTAATAGATTTATCATCACTGTTTTGAATGTTTAATTTATTTGGTTTAATCAAATTTTTCCAATTATCATTTATTATCGTATTTTGCATGCTTGCTATACTCTCCTTTTTTTTGGTGGTCGAGCTCCGTTATGTGGCATAGTAGTAATATCTTTTATCGAAAGAATTTTAAATCCTCTAGATTGCAAAGCCCTCAAAGCTGTCTCTCTTCCGGCTCCTGGTCCTTTCAATTTAACTGTTAAAGTTTTTAAACCATGTTCTTGAGCTTTAGTAGCGGCTGCATCAGCAGCAATTTGAGCTGCATAAGGTGTTGATTTCCTTGAACCCTTAAAACCTTTGGATCCAGCTGATGACCAAGCTATTACATTTCCGCTATCATCGGTAATTGTGACTATAGTGTTATTAAATGTAGCATTCACAAATGCTATTCCTACAGTAATATTTTTTTTAATTTTTTTTTTTATAATTTTAACTTTTTTTATTTCATCATCTTTATTATTTAATGATTCTTTTTGTTTTTTTGCACTTTTGTTCATAAATTATTTTTTTATGGGAGTTAATTTCTTTCCTGCTATGGCTATAGCCTTACCTTTTCTTGTTCTTGCGTTGCTGTGGGTTCTTTGTCCTCTCACAGGTAATTTCTTTTTGTGTCTTGAGCCTCTGTAAGTAGCAAGATCTACGAGTCTCTTAATATTCAAAGATACTTCTCTTCGCAAATCACCTTCTACTTTATAATTTTTATCTATAAATTCTCTAATTTTTAAAATTTCATTTTCTGTTAAACTATTAACTCTTTTGTTTTTTGAAATACTAAGTTTTGTACAAATATCATTTGAAAATTTTTTTCCTATACCATAAATATAAGTTAACGCAACGTGAACTACCTTGGTTTGAGGAATATTTATACCAGCTATACGTGCCATTATTTCAATGAAAACTATTATCTAAATTCGCTATTTATATTAATACAGTTTACAAAGTCAAGTCTCTAAAGAAGCTATAATAGCACGTATTTCGTCAAATATTTGATCAATTTCTAACATTCCATTAATATGGTGAAGTAAATTTTGCTCTTTATAAAAATCTAATATAGGCAAAGTTTTATTTAAATAAGTTTCAAATCTATTTGTAACTGTTTTTTCATTATCATCAGATCTTTTATTTAAAAATTTTGGATCACAAGAATGATTTTTACTTGTTGCAGGCATAAAATATTCATTAAAGATTAATCCACAATTAATACAAGTTTGTCTACCTAGAATTCTTTTAAGAATAAGTTTTTTTTCAACATTTAAACATAATACACATGATATTTTCTGTTTATATTTTTTCAGACATGTGTCTAAATTTCTTGCCTGTTCTAAATTTCTAGGATAGCCATCAAATATTAAACGATTATATAATTTTTTATCAGAAAAGATCTTTATTAATAAATCATTAATAATATTATCGGATACTAATAAACCCTTATCAATTATAGATTTAATTTTATTGCCTAAATTAATATTTTTTTTTATTTCTTCTCTAAGTAAATCACCTGTAGAAACTTTGTATAGGTTAAAATTTTTTACGATTTTATCCCCTTGTGTTCCTTTTCCTGCTCCGGGAGGTCCAAACAATATTATATTCACCGAATAATTATCTTCCAAACTTTGTTTTTTTTATTAATGACTCATATTGCTGACTCATTAATCTTGTTTGCACCTGTGAAACTGTATCCATGGCTACAACAACTACGATTAAAACCGAAGTTCCACCTAAATAAAAAGGGATTGGATATCTTGATATTAAAAACTCTGGCATTAAACAAACCAAAGTTAGATACAAAGCACCAATCGTAGTTAATTTTGTTAAAATATCTTCTATAAAATAAGCTGTTCTTTCACCAGGTCTTATTCCAGGAACATATCCTCCATGTTTTCTCAAATTTTCTGCTGTCTCTTTTGGATTAAAAACAATAGAAGTATAAAAAAATGAAAAAAATATTATACCGGAAGCATATAGTAACATATACAAAGGCTTGCCTTGAGAAAATAAAGAAGAAATGTCCAAAAATGTTTCGGAATCAGAAAAAGTAAAGTTTGAAAACGTTATCGGAAGTAACAATAAAGCTGATGCAAAAATAGCTGGTATAACTCCTGCTGTGTTTATTTTCAATGGTAAATGTGATGACTCTCCACCATAAATTTTAGTCCCCATTTGTCTTTTTGGATAATTTATCAATATTTTTCTTATAGCTCTTTCAATAAAAACTATAAAAGCAACCGTTAAAATTAAAAGGGTAAATATGGACAAAATAATAGTTGCTGATAAAGCTCCTGTCCTTCCCAGTTCAAATGTTGTAGCTAAAGCTCTTGGTATCTCAGCTACAATTCCGGAAAATATAATTAATGATATTCCATTTCCTATCCCTCTTTGTGTAATTTGTTCACCTAACCACATTAAAAAAATAGTTCCAGCTACTAAAGTAATTACTGTCGTTAATTTAAAATAAGCACCTGGATCTGTAACAACTATACCTGAGTTTTCGAGTCCAACAGAAACTCCATATCCTTGTACAGTTGCAAGTAAAACAGTGCCATACCTTGTGTATTGTGTAATTTTCTTTCTCCCTATTTCTCCTTGATTTTTTAAATTTTTAAATGTTTCTGAAACTCCAGTAAGTAATTGAATAATAATAGAGGATGAGATATACGGCATAATACCCAATGCAAATATAGCCATTCGTTTAACAGCTCCTCCTGAAAAAATATTAAACATTCCAAGAAGACCCCTTTGATTAGATTGCATTAATGTCTTCAATGATTCTGCATCAATACCGGGCAAAGGGACATACGTGCCCAACCTATAAATTGATAAAATTAAAACAGTAAATAAAATTCTATTTCTTAAGTCATTACTTTTTGAAAAAAAACCTGAATCTGTATTATCAATTGCCATTTTAATTATAATATTAGACTATTTGATTAATGTAACTTTTCCACCTAGTTTTTCTATCTTTTCCTTAGCTGATTTTGAAATAGAATTAACTTCAATATCAAATTTTTGCTTTAAGTCTCCTGTCCCAAGTAATTTCAATTTTCTATGTTTTTTGCTAAGCAATTTAGATTTTTGCAGATTTGTTAGATTTATTTTATTATTGAGTATATCTTTTTGCTTGGTAATAATTTCTTGAATCCTTGACAAATTAATTATTGCTATATTTTTTTTATTTACGATGCTTTTAAAACCACGCTTTGGCAATCTTCGATATAAAGGCATTTGCCCTCCCTCAAAGCTTTTTATGGCTACACCTGATCTTGACTTTTGACCCTTATGACCTCTTCCGCATGTTTTTCCTTTGGACGAACCAATTCCTCTTCCGAGTCTTTTTTTAGATTTGATTGCTTTTGAACTTAATTGATTTAGTTTCATAAATAATGACTTATTGTTTTCCTTTTGTAATTTCGGCTATTTTTTTTCCTCTTGCAGCAGCTATGTGTTTGGGAGAATTTTGATTTTTCAAACCCTTTAAACATGCTTTTAAAACATTTATAGGATTAGAAGAACCTAATGATTTTGCAACAACATCTTTAATTCCAACGACTTCACAAGCCGCTCTTATTGGTCCACCCGCAATAATTCCAGTTCCTGAAGGTGCGCTTCTTAATAAAACCTTACCGGCTCCCTCTTTGGACAACACATCATGATGAAGTGTTCTACCGTCGCGCAAAGGAATTCTAAACAAATTATTTTTAGCTGTTTGCGTAGCTTTTCTTATTGCATCAGGAACTTGTTTCGCTTTAGCATAGCCAAGGCCAATAGAGCCAGCATAATTACCTACAACAACTAAAGCAGAAAATGCAAATCTTCTGCCACCTTTTACAACTTTAGTGATTCTATTAATTGAAACTAACTTGTCTTTAAATTCATTATTTTCCATATTATTTATTAAAACGTCAAGCCACCTTTGCGTAAGGCATCAGCAAAAATTTTAATCCTTCCATGATATTTATATCCACTTCT
This sequence comes from uncultured Pelagibacteraceae bacterium, assembly GCA_950068185.1. Taxonomy (GTDB): domain Bacteria; phylum Pseudomonadota; class Alphaproteobacteria; order Pelagibacterales; family Pelagibacteraceae; genus AG-414-E02. The sequence continues at coordinate 14,955 of CATMHL010000002.1, forward strand.
ATCAAAATATACTTTTGTAATTTTTTTTTCTAAGGCTTTTTTAGCTAATATTCCAGCAACATGAAGGGATAAATCAGTTTTTTTTTTACTACTTCTTTTTTCTTTGATAGATGACGCGGAAACTAAAGTTTTATTATTTTTATCATCAATAATTTGTGCTGATATATTTCGGGATGATCTAAATACGGTTAATCTAAACCTTTCCGAGTTAATTTTCTTAAGTTTTTTTCTTATTCTTGCAGCTCTTTTTTGATATAAAATATTGGTCATTTTATTTCTTTTTACCTTCTTTTCTAAATACATATTGACCTCTTTCTTTTATTCCTTTTCCTTTATAAGGTTCAACAGGTTTTAGCATTTTAATTTCTGACGATACTTTACCTACTAATTCTTTATCTATACCGTTAATTTTTATAATAGTACTTTTCTCTACGGCAGCTTTTATTCCTTCAGGTATTTTGTAAGAAATAGTATGACTAAATCCAATCTGTAAAATTAAAATATTTCCTTTTAAAATTGCACGAAATCCAACTCCATTTAACTCAAGTATTTTTTCAAAACCTTCAGACACGCCAATTATAGCACTATTAATAATACTTCTGGTAGTTCCCCACAACATGCTTGAAGTTTCATTTTTTTTAATTAACTTTATAATTAAACTTTTATCATCAACAATTGTAGCTGCAAAAATTTTATCATTTAGCGTTAATTCTTTTGACCCTTTCGGCCCAGTCAAGAATATTCTGCCACTTTCAAGTTTGACCTTTGTGTCTTTAGGTATAATTATTGGTTTTTTTCCAAGTTTAGACATAAAAATTTAGAATACTCTACAAATTATTTCGCCACCGATATTTTTTGTTTTCGCATCATTGTCGGACATAATTCCCATAGATGTTGATATTATGGCTAATCCCAATCCGTTTTGAATTTTTGCGATACTATCAGCTTTTGCATAAATTCTTCTTCCTGGCTTTGATACTCTTTTTATTTCTTTTATAACGGGCAATCCATTACTGTACTTTAGATCTACCAACAAAGATTCTTTTTTATTTTTATTATTTGATAAAATTCTATAATTTGCTATGTAGCCTTCCTGTTTTAGTACATCCAAAATTCTTGTTCTAAACTTAGAACTTGGAATTGTAACATTATTCAATGCTCTTAGTTGAGCATTTCGAATTCTAGTAATCATATCACCTACAGGATCTACAAAACTCATTTTACCTCCATTAATTTACCAACTTGATTTAGTCATACCTGGTATTTTACCCTTTGAAGCCAAATCTCTAAGAGCAATCCTAGAAATTTTAAGTTTTCTATAAACTCCATGTGGTCTACCTGTTATTTCACATCTATTTCTAATTCTTACTTTTGATGAATTTCTTGGTATCTTTGCAAGCTTCAATTGCGCAGCAAATCTTTCTTCTAAAGGTAATTTTTTATTTTTAATTATCTTTTTAAGACTTTCTCTTTTCTTTAAAAATTTTTTTACAAGTTTAATTCTCTTTAAATTTCTTTGTATCATACTAGTTTTTGCCATATTTCCTCAATTTATTCCCTTTTTTTTAATTTTTTTACTGAATGGAAAATTCATTGCTTCTAATAATGCAAATGTAGTTTTTCTATCTTTTCCAGTAGTAACAAGAGTGATATCCATCCCTCTAATTCGATCTACTTTATCAAAGTTTATTTCTGGAAATATTATATGTTCTTTGATTCCAAAACTGTAATTGCCGAAATTATCAAATCCATACATACTTAAACCTTGAAAGTCCTTAACTCTGGGTAAAGCAATATTTACTAATCTATCTATAAATTCATACATCTTATTACTTCGTAAAGTAACTTTTATACCAGCTGTGGTTCCTTTTCTTGTTTTGAAGTTTGATATAGATTTTTTAAATTTTGTTATAATTGGCTTTTGACCACTAATTAATGAAATATCTTCAATAGAGTTTTGAACTATTTTTTTATCATTTGCATCAGCCCCAAGACCCATATTTAAAACTACTTTTGTGATTCTGGGGACCATAAGTTTGTTTTTCATTGAAAATTTTTTTTGTAAATCAATTATAATTCTCTTATCATACTGCTCTTTTAATCTCGGTATCATTATTTTTTATGTATAAGTTTAGTTTTTTTATCTAGTGAATCTAAAATTTTTATATTAGAAATATCAATAAAATTTTCCTTAGTAATAATTCCTCCTTTTTTTTCTTTTGTTGTTTTCTCGTGTTTTTTAATAAAATTTATTCCTTTAACTTTAACTTTGTTACTTTTTCTTAAAATTTCTATTACTTCACCTTTTTTTCCTTTATCTTTTCCACAAATTATTTCCACTTGTGTTCCTTTATTTAGCATAATTATAAAACCTCCGGTGCTAATGATATTATTTTTGTTTGTCCTTTTAATCTTAGCTCTCTAGTAACAGGACCAAAAATTCTAGTTCCAATAGGTTCACCCTTTTCATCAGTAAGCGCTACTGCGTTATCGTCAAATTTGACAGTGCTTCCGTCATTTCTAAAAATTGAATATTTAGTTCTTACTACAACAGCTTTATGTACTGAACCTTTTTTAACTTTTCCATTAGGAATTGCATCCTTAACACTAACTACAATACTATCACCGATGGAAGCGTATCTTCGCTTAGACCCTCCTAGAACTTTAATACACTCAACTCTTCGTGCTCCAGTATTATCAGCAACATTTAATTCTGTTTGTACTTGTATCATTTACTTATTTATTACCTCCCATCTTTTTTTTTTTGAAAAAGGTCTAGATTCAATAATTTTTACATTATCCCCTATTTTAAATTTATTCTTTTCATCGTGTACATGGTATTTTTTTGAAGAAGTTATTACTTTTATAAAAAAAGGATGTGAATATTTTCTTTTCACCAAAACAACTACTGTTTTATTATTTTTGTCTCTTATAACTTTACCCTTTAATGTTTTTTTACTCATATTAATTTTTTTTGTGTAATTTGGTTAATAATTTTGCCACATCATTTTTTAATTGTGAAACTTTTGATGTATCTTCTAATTGTCCATTAACCTTTCTAAATCTAAAATTAAACAAATCTTTTTTTAATGAATTAATTTTGCTTTTTAATTCATCAACACTCAATTTTTCAATCTGTTTATTTTTCATGTTCTAATGTCTTTTTATAAACTTAGTTTTTATTGGTAATTTAGTCGAAGCCTTGTACAATGCTATTTTAGCAACAGACTCACTGACACCATCAACTTCAAATATTATCCTTCCTGGTTTAACTCGACATACCCAATATTCTGGTGAACCCTTCCCTTTACCCATTCTTACTTCGGTAGGTTTTTTAGAAACAGGTATGTTAGGAAAAATTCTTAGCCAAACTTTTCCTGTTCTTTTCATATACCTTGTTAAAGATACTCTGGCAGCTTCAATTTGCTTTGAAATAATTCTTTCTGGCTCAAGTGCTTTTAGCCCGTAAGTTCCATAATTTAGAAACTCTCCTCTACTGGCGCGCCCGTGAATTCTGCCTTTATGTGCTTTTCTATACTTTGTTCTTGCCGGTTGTAACATTTTTTGTTTCCTTATTATTTATTTTTACATGTTTTAAAAAGATTTCTCCTTTATATATCCAAACTTTAACTCCAATCATTCCATACGTGGTCAATGCTTCTGCTTCGGCGTAATCAACATCGGCTCTAAATGTATGAAGCGGAACACTTCCCTCTCTTAACCACTCTGTTCTTGCTATTTCATTTCCAGCTAATCTTCCGCTTAAACAAACCCTAATTCCTTTAGCCCCCAATCGTAATGCTGATTGTATAGCTCTTTTCATTGTTTTTCTAAAACCTATTCTTTTCACTAATTGTTGTGCTATGTTTTCAGCAACAAGATAGGCATTTAGTTCGGGTTTTTTAATTTCCTTTATATTTAAACTTACTTCGGTGCTTGATATTTTAGATAAATTTTTTTTTATCTTTTCAATATCCGAACCTTTCTTTCCAATAACAAATCCAGGTCTTGATGTATAAATGGAAATAATGCATTTCTTAGATGTTCTTTCAATTATAATTTGTGAAACTCCAGAATTAACAACATTTTTCTTGATGTATTCTCTTATTTTAAAGTCTTCTATTAAAAATTTACCGTATTCTCGTTTTTTAGCAAACCAAATAGAATCCCAACCTCTATTAATTCCTAATCTTAAACTTATAGGATTAACTTTTTGTCCCATGTAATTCCTTTTTTTGGTTGATATTTTCAGATAAAATAATTGTAAGATTGCTATATGGTTTTTTTATAGGGCTTGCCCTACCTTTAGCTCTAGGTCTAAATCTCTTTAATACTATTGACTTTCCAACGTAAGCTTCTTTGATGTATAAATTATCAATATCGTACTGATTATTATTTTCAGCATTAGCTATTGCCGATTGAAGTGTTTTTTTTATTTCGAAAGCAATCCTTTGTCTTGCAAAGGATAAATCTCTAATAGCAATATCAGCTTTTTTTCCTCTAATATTTTTTAGTAAAATATTTATTTTTCTTGGACTCGATCTGACGTTTTTATTAACAGCCCTTACTATATTTTTATTTTTTGGCATCATTGAGTATCTCTTTAGGTTTTGTTGCAGTTGATGGTGACGATTTGGAATCATGTACAATTTGAGCGGCTTTTTTATCAGCTGATGTATGACTAGAAAATTGTCTAGTAGGAGAAAACTCTCCCAACTTATGGCCAACCATCTCTTCTGATATTTTAATTGGAATAAATTTTTTTCCATTATGAATTAAAAAACTAATCCCAACAAACTCTGGAATTATTGTTGATTTTCTTGACCAAGTTTTTATTGGTGTAGGGTTGATTTGAGTTTTTAGTTTTTCAACTTTTTTTATTAAACTTGGATCTACAAAAGGTCCTTTCCAAACTGATCTAGACATAAATTATTTACCTTTTTTTCTCCTTGAAATTATATATTTGTCTGTAGATTTATTTTTACGTGTTTTTAATCCCTTAGCAGATTGACTCCATGGCGATACTGGGTTTCTTCCTCCTGAAGTTTTACCTTCTCCTCCACCATGAGGATGATCTACAGGGTTCATGGCCACTCCTCTGACAGATGGTCTTCTTCCTTTCCATCTATTTCTTCCAGCTTTTCCAATTTTAATATTTTGATGATCAGTATTTGATACGGATCCAATTGTTGCTCTAGCAGTGTTAATAACTTTTCTTATCTCACCTGAACTTAATTTAATAATACAGTAATTTTCGTCGGTTCCCGAAATTTGTGCCGAAGAACCTGCGGATCGAACTAACTTACCTCCTCCATTTGGGGACAATTCAATGTTATGTATATCTGTCCCTATGGGAATATCGGATAGTTGCATACAATTACCCACTTTAATTTCTTTATTTCTTCCAGAAACAATTTCATCACCGATATTGATTTTATTTGGTGCAAGTATATAACTCATTACTCCATCTTCGTATTTGAGCAACGCAACATGAGCAGATCTGTTTGGGTCATATTCAATTCTTTCCACAATAGCTTTAAGATTGTCTTTTTTTCTACGAAAATCTATTTCTCTATATTTGTGTTTTTGTCCTGCCCCTCTACTTCTTGAAGTAATCCTTCCTAAATTATTTCTTCCGCCAGTTGAATGTTGTCCAATTGTTAAAGATTTTAATGATTTACCTTTCCATAAATTTTTTCTATCAACTAGAATGGTTCCTCTTGTAGATTTTGTATAAGATTTAAAAATTTTTAGTGACATAAAATTATATTCCAGTTGCTAAATCAATACTTTGGCCCTTTTTAAGAGTTACAATTGCTTTCTTATAACCCGATTTATATGTTTTTTTGTTTTTAATTATCTTAGTTTTCCCTTTTAAATTTATCGTATTAATTTTAATTACGTTAACCTTAAATATCTTTTCTATACTTTTTTTAATTGAATTTTTACTAGCGCCTTTGTGTACTTTAAAAACAACTTTATTAAACTCTGATAAGGCAGTAGATTTTTCGGTAACATTTGGCGAAATTATTGTATCTAAGTAATGAAATTTGCTCATTTTGAAAGCCTATCTTGAAACGACTTAATTGATGAAGTCGTAAATACTACATTTTTATATTTTAAGAGATCATATACATTGGTTCCTTCTTGATCAATAATTTTTAGATCAGGAATATTTCTAGCTGATTTAATTATTTTAGATTTAGAATTTTTATCTGAAATTATAAGAGAGTTACTTAATTTATTTTTTTCTAAAAATTTATTGAACAATTTGGTTTTTTTTATTTCATATTTAAAATCTTCCACAACAAAAAGTGAATTAACTTTATTTTTTTGAGATAAAACGTAAAATAATCCAAATTTTCTCACTTTTTTATTTATCTTTTTTATCTTATAAACTGCACCTTTAGGTCCATGCGCAACACCTCCACCAACAAATATAGGAGCCTTTCTACTACTATGTCTAGCTCTGCCAGTACCTTTTTGGGCATATATTTTTGCAGTTGAACCTTTAATTTCGTTTCGCTGCTTTGTCTTCGCTGTTCTTGATTTAAAATGACTTAATTGCCAATCTACTAAAGATTGGATTACATACTTATTTGGTGTTAATGAAAAAATCTTATCAGATAGTTCAATATCGTTAGGTTTTTTTCCATCCATATTAATTACTTTTAGTATCATAGTTATTTCTTTACCTCTTTTTTTTCTACTTTTGTTGTAGAAGATACTTTTTTATCATAAGTTTTTGTTGTAGCAGCGGAGGTTATGGTTTCAGTTTGTAATTTTGCAATCTTTTCTGCAGTTGTCTTTTTATTAGTTTTTTTTGATTTCTTTTGTATTAAAACTAATGAATTTTTTGATCCTGGAACAGAACCTTTTATAAAAATAAGATTATTTTCAAGATCTGATTTTATTATTTCAAGATTTTGAATAGTTCTAAATTTATCACCCATGTGGCCAGCCATTTTTTTTCCTTTGAAAACTTTCCCGGGATCTTGATTTTGTCCTGTAGATCCCATAGCTCTGTGCGACACTGAAACTCCGTGAGAAGCTCCAAGACCAGAAAAGTTATGTCTTTTAATAACTCCGGCAAAACCTTTTCCTATAGTTTTTGATGTAACATCTACAAATTTTTGATCTTTAAAAAGTTCTAAGCCTATTTCGTTACCTTCTTTAAATTCAGAAATGTTATCTACTCTAAATTCTTTTAGAATTTTTTTTGGTTCTGTGGATTTTTTTGCAAAAAAGCCTTTCATTTGTTTAGTCAATTTTGAGCTTTTAAGTCTACCAAAACCTACTTTGATAGCATCATAACCTCTTTTTTCTTTGGTAATAATGTCTATGATTCTTCCTTTTTCAATAGACAAGACTGTGACTGGCACAGATATACCTGAATCAAAAAATTCCCTAGTCATTCCAATTTTTTTTCCGATTAGTCCAATGCTCATATAGTTCTTTATAATTTTATTTCTATGTCCACTCCTGAAGCTAGATCTAATTTCATAAGCGCCTCTACAGTTTGTGGTGTTGGTTCTAAAATATCAATCAGTCTCTTATGTGTTCTTGTTTCAAATTGTTCTCTGCTTTTTTTATCAATATGTGGTGATCTTAATACCGTAAAAACTTCTTTTTTTGTCGGTAAAGGAATTGGCCCCCTAACTTGGGCTCCGGTTCTTTTGGCAGTATTAACTATCTCGATAGTCGATAAGTCTAGAATCTTATTATCGTACGCTCTCAAATGTATTCTTATGTTTTGTTTATCCATAAATTTATGCCAGTTTTTTCGTTACTTCGTCTTGAACGTTCTGAGGAACTTTTTCATAGTGACCAAAAAACATTGAATAAGATGCTCTTCCTTGAGACATTGATCTAAGATTATTAATGTAACCGAACATGTTAGCTAAAGGTACCATTGCACTAATCACTGTAGCATTACCTCTTTTATCTGATGTTGAAACTTGACCACGTCTACTATTTAAATCACCAATAACATCTCCCATGTAATTTTCTGGCGTAACCACCTCTATTCTCATTATTGGTTCAAGGAGTTTAAGAACTGCTTTAGTGCATGCTTCTTTAAAACAATATCTTGATGCAATTTCAAATGCTAAAACACTTGAGTCTACATCATGATGTAAACCATCTAGAATAGTAACTTTGTAATCTATTAAAGGAAATCCAGCTAATATTCCACTGTCTGCTACACTTTCAATTCCTTTTTCAACTCCTGGAATAAATTCTTTTGGAATAGATCCACCTTTGACTTTATTTTCAACTTCTCTTCCTTTTCCTGGCGGTAAAGGTTCAACACTCAATTCAACTTTTGCAAACTGTCCTGCTCCACCACTTTGTTTTTTGTGTATATATGTATTTTCTACTGATTTTAAAATTGTTTCTCTGTAAGCAACTTGCGGAGCACCAATATTTGCTTCAACTTTGAATTCTCTTTTCATTCTATCAACAATAATATCTAAGTGTAGTTCACCCATACCTTTTATTATTGTTTGACCAGATTCCTCATCAGACGTTACTCTGAAAGACGGATCTTCCCTTGCCAATCTTCCTAAAGCTTCTCCCATTTTTTCTTGGTCGCCTTTGGTTTTAGGTTCAACTGCAATTTCAAGAACTGGATCGGGAAATTCCATGGGTTCTAAAACAATAGGATTATTTTCATCAGATAAAGTGTGTCCTGTTATTGTATATTTAAGACCAGCTAAAGCTACTATATCTCCAGTATTAGCTTCTTTTACATCTTCTCTACTATTCGCGTGCATTAATAACATTCTGCCAACTCTCTCCTCTTTATCTTTGGTAGTATTATAAATTCCAGTGCCTGATTTTAATGTGCCTGAATATATTCTTATAAAAGTTAAAGTTCCAACAAAAGGATCGGTTGCAACTTTAAAAGCTAATGCTGAAAAAGATTCATTATCATTAAATTTTCTTTCAATCTCATCTTTGGAATCTGGTTTAGTTCCTTTAATTAATCCAATATCAATTGGGCTTGGCAAAAAATCCACAACTGCATCTAATAATGGTTGAACCCCTTTATTTTTAAATGCTGCTCCAGTGAATATCGGCACAAAATCAAATTTTAAACATCCTTTTCTAACACAAGATATTAAATCAGTTTCTGATATTTCTTTTCCATTTAAATAATCATCCATCAGTTTTTCATCTTGTTCTACAGCCGTTTCCATTAATTCTTTTCTATATTTTTTAGCTTGTTCTTGTAGCTCATTTGGTATCTCTACATATTCATATTCAGCACCTAGCTTTTCTTCTTTCCATAAAACTGCCTTCATTTTAATTAAATCAACTATGCCCTTAAAAGAAGCTTCTATACCAACTGGTAACTGCATTACCAAAGGTTTTACTCCAAGTCGGTCTTTAATCATGTCAACACACATAAAAAAATCTGCACCAGTTCTATCCAATTTATTTACAAAACAAATTCGTGGAACTTTATATTTATCTGCTTGTCTCCAAACTGTTTCTGACTGAGGTTCTACTCCAGCAACACTATCAAATACAGCAACAGCACCATCTAAAACCTTTAAAGATCTTTCTACTTCAATAGTAAAATCAACATGACCCGGTGTATCAATAATATTAATTCTATGTTCCCGCCAAAAACATGTAGTTGCAGCTGACGTAATTGTAATACCTCGTTCTTGTTCCTGTTCCATCCAATCCATTATTGCTGCTCCATCATGGACCTCACCTATCTTATGACTCTTTCCTGTATAATATAATATTCTTTCAGTAGTCGTTGTTTTTCCTGCATCAATGTGTGCCATGATCCCAATATTTCTATATTTTTCTAAATTGTGTGTTCTAGGCATCGTTACCACCTGTAATGTGCAAAAGCTTTATTTGACTCCGCCATCCTGTGTGTATTTTCTCGTTTTTTCATAGCTGCTCCTTTTTTTTGTGAAGCATCCATAAGTTCACTAAATAATTTATCAGACATCGATTTATTTTTTCTTTTTCTCGTAGCTTCTAAAAGCCAACGCAAGGCTAAAGTTTGAGATCTTTTTGCCTTCACCTCCTGTGGAACTTGATATGTTGCTCCACCAACTCTTCTAGATCTTACTTCAAGATTTGGACGAATATTGGCTATTGCTTCATTAAAAATTTTTATTGGATCATCTTTGGTTTTATTTCTTATTTTTTCCAGAGCATCATAAATTATCTTTTCAGATGTTGTCTTTTTTCCGTCATACATGACAAAATTGATAAACTTCGCTAAAACTAATGAACTGTATTTAGTGTCAGGATAAAAAATTCGTTTTGGTGCTTGTTTTTTTCTAGACATAAAATTATTTTGGTTTTTTAGCGCCGTATTTAGATCTTTGTTGTTTTCTCGATGTAACTCCTTGAGTATCTAAATTACCTCTCAGTATATGATAGCGCACTCCTGGTAAATCTTTCACCCGTCCACCTCTTATTAAAACAACGGAGTGCTCCTGCAAATTGTGTCCTTCTCCAGGTATATAACAGGTAACTTCCTGACCGTTTGATAATCTGACTCTAGCCACCTTTCTAAGAGCAGAATTTGGTTTTTTTGGTGTGGTCGTATATACCTTTGTACAAACACCTCTTTTTTGCGGTGATCTATCTAGGGCAGGAACCTTACTTCTATACTTAGGTTTTATCCTGGGTCTTTTAATCAACTGATTAATAGTCGGCATAATTTAACTCTTATATTTATGTTTGGAAAAGATACTACTATCTGAATTATTTCAGACAAATTTAGTTAGCGTTTAAGGCAAATAAAACCCCACTTCCAACCATCAAAATTGCGCTAAACTACTAACTGACATATTAAAAGTCAACACTCAATTATTTAACTTTGTCTTATAATTAAAAGGTTTTAAGTGATTGGAATTTGTTTTTCCTTAGATTCCTCGGAAGATTGTTTAGTTAATAAGGAATCTCTCTCGTCAGCTACTTTTTGCCACTTCATTTTTGTAGCTCCTGTGCCCGCTGGTATTAGACGACCAACAATAACATTTTCTTTTAATCCTAAGAGTTTATCAACTTTTCCTTTTATTGCTGCATCGGTAAGAACTCTTGTAGTTTCCTGAAATGAAGCAGCGGATATAAATGAATTTGTTTGTAGTGAAGCTTTTGTAATTCCTAATAGTATTCTTTCTGCTAAGGCAGGTTTTTTTCCTTCTTTCTTTAAGATTTCATTTTCACGATCAAATTCATTCTTATCAATTATTTCACTCGGTAAGTATTTGGAATCTCCTGATGATTTAATTTCCACCTTTTTTAACATTTGTCTCAATATAGTTTCGATATGTTTATCATTTATTACAACCCCTTGAAGACGATATACTTCTTGAACTTCATTAACGAAGTACTCTGTTAAATATTTTATACCTAAAATTCTTAAAATATCATGTGGCGCCGGACTACCATCTAAAAGATACTCTCCTTTTTTTATTTTTTCACCCTGATTAAAATTTATATGTTTTCCTTTGGGAATTAAATAAGATGATGATGTACCATCTACTTTTACAATAGAAACTTTTTGTTTTCCTCTAAGTTCTTTTCCAAATTCAATTGAACCATCGTTTTCAGCAATAATTGCACTATCTTTAGGTCTTCTTGCCTCAAATAATTCAGCGACTCTAGGCAAACCGCCTGTAATATCTCTAGTTTTAGAAGTTTCTTTTGGCAACCTTGCTAAAACATCACCAGCATAAACTTTTTGACCATCATTTACTGAAAGAATTGAGTCGGGAACTAAATAATATCTTGCTTCATTATCGTCGGCTTTTTTAACGACATTTCCTTTTTCATCTCTTAGTGTAATTCTTGGTTTCAATTCAGTATTTTTAGATTGAGATCTCCAATCTAAAACTGATTTAGAAGATATTCCTGTCGCGTCATCCATTATTTCAGCTAACGAAACTCCATCTACTAAATCCATATAACTTGCTACTCCGCTTTTTTCCGCAATAACTGGTAGTGTATAAGGATCCCACTCACATATTTTCTTACCTTTTTTAACATCTTCGTCATTATCACAATAAAGTTTAGCTCCGTAAGGTATCTTATAAATAGCAAGTTGACGTCCATTTTGATCCTCTATGGACACTTGAGTATTCCTACCCATAATAATTTTATTTTTTTTAGAATCTTCAATAATGTTTCTGTTTGTAATCTTAATTTTACCCGATGAATGAGCAACTACTTGTGACTCCTCTTTAACTTGTGCGGTACCCCCCACGTGAAAAGTTCTCATAGTTAATTGCGTTCCTGGTTCACCAATAGATTGTGCTGCGATCATTCCAATCGCTTCTCCTTCAGCAACTATTTTTCCACGTGACAAATCTCTTCCATATGATTCAGCACAAACACCTTTTTTCGAACCACATGTTATCACAGAGTAAACATTTACTGATTTTACACCAGCAGCTTCAATTTTTTCACACGCTTCTTCATCCATGATTTCCTTCTTTTTTAAAACTATCTCTCCTGTGATTGGGTTTTTAACATTATCAAATGCTGTTCTTCCAAGTATCCTATCAGATAAACTTACAATTATATTTCCACCTTCAATAATTTCAGACATTGTTAAACTATCTTTTGTTTTACAATCGCATTGAGTTTTGGTAATCGATATATCCTGGGCAACATCACAAAGTCTTCTTGTTAAATATCCAGAATTTGCCGTTTTCAGAGCGGTATCAGCTAAACCTTTTCGAGCACCATGAGTAGAATTGAAATATTCTAAAGCTGTTAGCCCTTCTTTAAAATTCGCCGTTATTGGTGTCTCGATAATTTCACCTGATGGTTTGGCAATTAATCCTCTCATGCCTGCTAATTGTTTCATTTGTGCAGCAGAACCTCTTGCGCCAGAGTTTGCCATCATAAAAACTGAATTTGTTTCAATTCTATCATTTGGCATTATTTTTGTTGCTGATGAAATCTCCTTCATCATCTCATTAGCTACTAAATCAGTACATTTGGACCAAACATCAACAACTTTATTATATTTTTCTCCCCTTGTTATCAATCCTTCTGAGTATTGGCTTTCGTAATTCTCGATTTGCTTTTTAGCATCGTTAACAACTTTTTCTTTAGTTTTTGGAATAATTAAATCATCTTTTCCGAAAGAAATTGCAGCCTTAAATGCATGTTTAAAACCTAAGGCTTTTATTTTGTCACAAAAAATTACGGTTTCCTTTGGTCCACAATAACGATAAATGAGCTCAATTATTTCTGAGACATGTTTTTTAGACAAAAGTTTATCAATTAAAGCAAATTTAATCTTATGATGTTTTGGTAGAATGCTGGATAAAATAAATCTACCTGCTGTGCTTCTGTATTTTTCTAAGATTCTATTCCCTTTTTCATCGACTGTCTCGTATCTACAAATTATATTTGAATGTAAGCTAATGCTTTTTGCCTCTATAGCCTGTTCTATCTCTGTAATATTTGTAAAATATCCTTTTGACTTATTATCTTTAGTATTTTTTTCTACAGATTGAGATAAGTAGTAGATTCCCAATACCATGTCTTGACTTGGAACAATAATAGGTTTTCCATTAGATGGACTTAATATGTTATTTGTTGACATCATCAACACCCTAGCTTCTAATTGTGCTTCTATACTTAAAGGAATATGAACAGCCATTTGATCTCCATCAAAATCAGCATTAAAAGCTGCACATACTAAAGGGTGTAATTCTATTGCTTTTCCTTCGATTAATTTAGCTTCAAAAGCTTGGATGCCCAGTCTATGTAAAGTGGGTGCCCTATTAAGTAGAACCGGATGTTCTCTTATAATAGTTTCTAGTGCATCCCAAACTTCTGGTTTTTCTTTTTCAACCAGTTTCTTTGCTTGTTTTATTGTTGTTGCTAAACCAAGTTTATCTAATCTTGCGTATAAAAAAGGTTTAAATAATTCAACAGCCATTTTTTTAGGAAGTCCACACTGATGAAGTTTTAATTCAGGACCAGCTACAATTACCGATCTACCGGAATAATCCACTCTTTTACCTAATAAATTTTGTCTAAATCTTCCTTGTTTTCCTTTTAACATTTCAGCTAATGATTTTAGAGGACGTTTACCTGTGCCAGTTATGACCCTACCTCTTCTTCCATTATCAAATAATGCATCAACGGATTCTTGCAACATTCTTTTTTCATTCCTTACAATTATATCTGGCGCTTTTAAATCAATTAATCTTTTCAATCTATTATTTCTATTAATTACCCTTCTATATAAATCATTTAAATCAGAAGTAGCAAACCTTCCACCATCTAGAGGTACTAATGGTCTAAGTTCTGGAGGAATAACAGGAATACATGTTAAAATCATCCATTCAGGTTTATTTCCTGATTGAATAAATGATTCCATTAATTTTAATCTTTTAATAGTTTTTTCTTCTGTAACTTTTGATTTAATTCCTTTTAATAATAATTTTAATTTATCTCTCTCAGCTTTTAGATCTAAATTTATTAATATTTTTCTTATAGCTTCAGCTCCAATACTTACTTCAAATGAGCCCTCTTCGTATTGTTCTTGAATCTTGATATATTCTTCTTCGGAAAGAAGCTGATTTTTTTTAAGTTTAGTAAGACCGGGTTCTATAACCAAAAAACTCTCAAAATATAAAACTTTCTCAACATCCTTAAGTTTCATATCAACAGCAGCCGCGATTCTACTTGGAAGAGATTTCAAAAACCAAATGTGAGCAACTGGAGATGCTAGTTCTATGTGGCCCATTCTATCTCTTCTTACATTGGATTTAGTAATTTCAACTCCACATTTTTCACATATAATGCCTCTAAATTTCATTCTTTTATATTTTCCACACAAGCATTCATAATCCTTTATAGGACCAAAAATCCTTGCACAAAAAAGTCCATCTTTTTCTGGCTTGAAAGTTCTATAATTTATTGTTTCTGGTTTTTTAATTTCACCAAATGACCAGGATTTAATTTTATCTGAACTGGCCAATGAAATTCTTATTTTACTAAAACTTGGTGCAGCAATAGTTTCTGACTTAAATAATTTAGTTATACCTTTATCCATAAATACCTAATTTAATTCAATATTTAAGGCTAGAGATTTAACTTCATTAATTAAAACATTAAAAGATTCTGGAACTCCTGACTCAAATTTATCATCACCTTTGACAATAGTCTCATAAACTTTTGTTCGACCCGCTACATCATCAGATTTTACAGTTAAAATCTCTTGTAAAGTATACGATGCTCCATAAGCTTCTAATGCCCAAACTTCCATCTCTCCAAATCTTTGGCCACCAAGTTGAGCCTTTCCTCCTAGAGGTTGTTGTGTCACTAAGCTGTAAGGTCCTGTAGATCTAGCGTGAATTTTATCCTCTACTAAATGGTGAAGTTTGAGCATATAGATGATTCCAACAGTTACCTTTCTGTCAAATTGCTCACCTGTACGGCCATCCCATAAAGTAGTTTGTCCAGACGAGGGCAATTCAGCCAATTTCAATAATTCAGTTACATCTTCAACGGATGCACCATCAAAAACAGGTGTAGATACAGGTATCCCTGGTAATAAATTTACAATTAAATCATCAAATTCTTTATCCTTTAAAGGTTTAATCTTTTTTTCGTAAATATTGTCACCATAAACTTTCTTAAGAATGTTATGAATTAGTTCATCTCTCTTTCTTATATTATTATGTTGTTTTATTATTTGGTTAATTTTTTCACCCAATTCAGCACAAGCCCAGCCTAAGTGTGTTTCTAAAATTTGACCTACATTCATTCTACTAGGTACGCCTAATGGATTCAGAACTACATCTACTGGTTTTCCATTTTTCATATAAGGCATATCTTCAACTGGTACAATTTTGCTTATAACACCCTTGTTGCCATGTCTTCCTGCCATCTTATCTCCTGGTTTTAAACTTCTTTTAACAGCCACAAAAACTTTTACCATTTTTAAAACATTGGGCAAAAGATCATCTCCTTGTTGAATTTTTTCAACTTTATCTTCAAATCTATCTTTTATATCTTTTTTAACATTTGTATATTGTTCTTTAAGAATTTTAAGATCATCATTTGTTTTTTGATCAACAAACTGTAATTTCCAAAAGTCATTCAAATTTGCATCATCTAAATTTTTTGGAGTTAATTTAGTTAGATCTTTAAGTTTTTTAATATCATCGCTTAATTTTTTACTCTTAATCATTTCTTGAACTCTAATTTTAATATTCCTTTCAAGAATTTCTTCCTCTGCTAACTTATCTTCTTGAACAGATTCTATTTCAGATCTTTCTATAGCTGTTGATCTTTCGTCTTTTTCAATCCCATGTCTGTTAAAAACTCTAACATCAATAACTGTTCCGTTACTACCTGGTGGCATTTTTAGTGAAGAATCTCTTACATCGGTGGCTTTTTCACCAAAAATTGATCTAAGTAATTTTTCCTCTGGATTAGATATGCTGTCTCCTTTAGGAGTAACCTTACCAACTAATATATCTGCCGATTTAACTTCTGCTCCTATATATACTATGCCTGATTCATCTAAATTTCTTAAAGATTCCTCGCTAATGTTAGGTATATCTCTTGTTATTTCTTCAGTTCCTAATTTTGTATCTCTGGTCATTAATTCATATTCTTCTATATGAATTGAAGTAAAAACATCATCTGTCACACATCTCTCGGAAATTAAAATTGAATCTTCAAAGTTATAACCAAGCCAAGGCATAAATGCTACTGTAATATTCCTACCTAAAGCCAACTCACCTAATTTTGTTGCAGGACCATCAGCAATAATATCTCCTTTTTTAATTACGTCTCCAACTTTTACTAAAGGTTTTTGATTTATGGTAGTATTCTGATTTGATTTTTGAAATTTTAATAAATTATAAATATTTACCCCTGATTTAGAAAGATCTTTTTCAAATGCTTTAACAACTATTCTCTTACCATCAATTTTATCAACAACACCATCCTTTCTAGCTATAATTGTCACTCCAGAATCAAGTGCAACGTCCCTTTCAATTCCAGTTCCAACCAATGGTGATTCGGGTTTTATTAATGGAACGGCCTGTCTCATCATATTTGATCCCATTAAAGCTCTATTAGCATCATCATTTTCTAAAAATGGTATCAATGAAGATGCAACTGACACTAATTGTTTTGGCGAAACGTCTACATAATCAACTGAATCTGGTTTTGATAAAATAAAATTAAGTGATTTTCTACATGCTACTAATTCATCTGTGATACGGCCATCTTTATCAATCTGTATATTAGCTTGTGCTATCGTAAATTTTTCTTCTTCTATTGCGGATAAATATTCTATTTTATCAGTAACTATACCTTTTATAAATTTTCTATATGGACTTTCTAGAAATCCATATTTGTTCACTCGAGAAAATGTTGCTAAGCTACTGATTAATCCAATATTTGGACCTTCTGGTGTTTCTATTGGACATATTCGTCCATAGTGTGTTGGATGTACATCTCGCACTTCGAAACCGGCCCTTTCTCTGGTAAGACCACCGGGGCCTAAAGCAGAAACTCTTCTTTTATGTGTTATCTCTGCTAATGGATTGGTCTGATCCATAAATTGTGATAACTGGGACGTTGCAAAAAAATCTTTGAGAGCTGCAGTAATTGGTCTGGGATTTATTAAATCCTGGGGCATAGCTGATTCTATTTCTACAAGTATTGACATTTTTTCTTTTATAGCTCTTTCCATTCTTAAAACACCAATTCTAAATTGATTTTCAACGAGTTCACCCACCGATCTAACTCTACGATTTCCCAAATGATCTATATCATCAACTTCTCCCTTGCCGTCTTTTAGATCAAGCATATGTTTAATTATTGCAATAATATCATCATTACGTAAAATCGTTATATCGTCATTACATTTTAACTGTAGTTTATTATTTAATTTAACCCTACCAACGTCGGAAAGATCATAACGCTCAGACGTGAAAAATAATTTATTAAAAATTTCATTTGCAACTTCAAAAGATGGAGGCTCCCCTGGTCTTAAAACTCTATAAATATCATTTATTGCTTCCATTTTTGAATCATTCTTATCTATATTTAATGTATCTATCAAATATGAACCTTTTGTAATTGGGTCAACATCAGCAATCTCAAGTGTAGAAATATTATATTCTGAAATATTATTTAAATTCTCTTGATCTATTGCTGAGCCTGATTTTAGAAAGATTTCATTATTTATTGGATTTGATATATTATTCTTAATATATTTTCCTAAAAAATAATCAGATGTAAATAAAACATTTTTTAATCCTTCATCAAATAATTTTTTTGCAATAGCAAAATTTATCTTTGATCCCTTTTTTAATATTCTTTTATCATTATTCGTATCAACTAAATCGGTTCTTAGTTTAACTGGACGTTTATATTCATTAGGATTGAATTTTGTTTTCCACTTTTTTTTTTCTTTGTCGAAAATAAAAATTTTAAAATCATAAAATAAATCTAGTATTTCACTTCTCTTATACCCCAAAGCATATAGCAAAGTTGTAATGGGTAGTTTTCTTTTTCTATCGATTCTAAAATATAAAAGATCTTTAGCATCATATTCAAAATCTAGCCAAGAACCTCTATTTGGTATTATTCTACAATTAAAAAGAAACTTACCACTTGCGTGCGTTTTACCTTTATCATGATCGAAAAAAACTCCTGGGCTTCTATGCATTTGGTTAACCACAACTCTTTCAACACCATTAATCACAAAAGTACCACTTGGAGTCATTAAAGGAATGTCTCCCATATAAACTTCTTGTTCCTTTGCTGACAAAACTTGTTTTGTATTACTTTCAGTATCTATATCATAGACAACTAAACGCAATGTAGGTTTTAAAGATGCTGAATAAGTTAAATCTCTTTGGCGGCATTCGTCAACATTGAATTTTGGCTTCTCTAAACGAAAAGAAAGAAACTCCAAAGTAGCTTTTTCTGATATTTCTTCTATAGGAAAAGTATTTCTAAAAACTCTATGAAGACCCTTTTGTAAATTTATTTCACTTACATTTCCGATATTTAAAAATTGTTGATAGGATTTCTTTTGGACATCAATTAGATTCGGAATAGACAAAATTTCTTTTAACTTTCCAAAATTCTTTCTTATACTTTTTTTCTCAGTAAAAGATAAATCCATGAACACCTTTACATCCTAGGATGTAAATAAAAATTTAATATTAAAAAAATACTACTTTAATTCTACTTTAGCTCCAGCAGCTTCAAGCTTTTTCTTGACTTCCTCAGCTTCTTTTTTCGGAACACCTTTTTTAACTTCTTTTGGTGCTGCTTCAACTAAATCTTTTGCTTCCTTTAAACCTAAACCTGTAATTGCTCTAACTTCCTTTATAACATTAATTTTTTTATCACCGACTGCAGCAAGAAAAATAACAAAATCTGTCTTTTCTTCTTTCGGTGCTTCTACCACGCCAGCTACAGCTGCTGCTACAGGAACTGCTGCTGAAACACCCCATTTTTCTTCTAATTTTTTTGAAAGATCAGCTGCTTCGACAACTGTAAGTTTTGACAACACATCTATAATTTTATTTAAATCTGACATTGAAAATCTCTCTTAAATATTTTACGCTTTTTTACTCTTAGCGAGCGCCAAAATAGCAATTTTTGAGCCTGGCGCAAGTAAAATACTCATAATTTTCTGGGCTGGAGTAGCTAAAATACCAACAATTTTAGCCCTAGCCTCGTTTAATGTAGGAAGTGTCGCAATTTTTTCCACATCTTTCACAGAAAGTGGTTCTTCTTCCATAATTCCACCAATAATTTTTAAGTTGGAATTACTTTTTGCAAACTTTGTCAATATTTTTGCTGAGGTTATAGCATCCTCAGAAAAAGCAACTGCGGTAGGCCCGGAAAATAAATTCTCCAATTTTTTAAATTTACTTCCTTGTAAAGCGAGCTTTGTAACTCTGTTCTTTGTTATTTTAAACAGTATTCCATGTTTTCTCATTTCAGATCTCAATCGGTCAATCTCTTTTACTGTTAAACCTTGATAATGAGTGACAAAAACTGAGCTAGTTTTATTAAAAAAAGCTTTCATTTCCTCTATATAATTCTTTTTTTTATTTTTGTTCATCATAATATTACTCTTATAATTTCAATTGATAAGAAACACCCATTGTTGATGTTAAATAAGCAGATAAAATAAAATTACCTTTTATTCCAGTAGGTTTTTCTTTTAATAAAGTGTTCATAAAAGCATCATAATTTTCTTTAAGCTTTGCATCAGAAAAACTTTTTTTTCCTATAGAGACAGCAATATTTCCGTCCTTATCATTTTTGATTTCAATCTGACCATTTTTTATTGCTTTTACTGAAGTTTTAATATCATTTGTTACAGTTCCAAATTTTGGATTAGGCATTAAACCTTTTGGTCCTAAAATTTTACCAAGTTTTCCCATTTTTGACATAGTCGCTGGTGTGGCTATAAGTTTATCAAAATTTATTTTTCCGTTTGTTATATCGTTAACTAAGTTATCAAATCCTGCTATTTCAGCACCAGAATCTTTTGCTTCTTTAATTTTATTTTCTTCACAAAGAACGGCCACCTTTACTTTTTTCCCGTTCCCATTTGGTAAATTTACCAAAGTTCTTAAACTAATTTCCTCTTTTTTCTGTTTTAAATTTAATAAACAAGAAACATCAATTGACTCGTTAAATTTAGCTGTGCAATTTCTTTTAACTTTTTTAATTACATCATCTATAATTTCTGGCTTATTTTCATTAGATGCTTCAAGTAACTTTTTATATCTTTTTGATAGATTCGACCTCATTAATCTTTTACCTCAATACCCATAGATCTAGCTGATCCACTAATTATCTTGACTGCTTCTTTAATAGAATGTGCGTTTAAATCTTTCATTTTTTCCTGAGCTATTTTTTCTGCTTGTTTTTTTGTAATTGTCCCTACTATAACTCTTCCTGGTTCTCGTGAGCCTCCTTTTAATTTGGCTGCCTCTTTTATAAAATGAGAAGCTGGCGGAGATTTAATTACAAAATCAAATTTTTTATCTTTATATACAGTAATTACCACAGGGATAGGTTTACCCATAAAACTTTTAGTTTTTTCATTAAAGGTCTTACAAAATTCCATAATATTAATTCCGCGTTGACCCAAAGCTGGTCCTACAGGAGGAGCCGGATTTGCCTGACCACCTTTTATTTGTAGTTTAACGTATCCACTAATTTCTTTTGCCATATCTAAGATTTTTCTACTTGATTATAATCTAACTCTATTGGAGTTGGTCTACCAAAAATTGCGACTGATACTTTAAGTCTCGATTTTTCTTCATCAACTTCTTCGACTAAACCAGTAAAAGAAGAAAAAGGACCTTCACAAACCTTTACTTGTTCACCGATATCAAAACTAACAACGGGTGGTGGTATTAATGAACCTTCTTTAATATTTCCTAAGATTTTCTCAATTTCTTTATCCGAAACAGGAACAGGTTTTCCCGTTGTCCCTAAAAAACCTGTCACTTTTTGAATATTCCTAATCATATGATAAAGTTCTTTGTTCATTTCCATTTTTACCAAAACATAACTTGGAAAATATTTTTTTTTTCTTTGAACCCTTTTTCCTCTTTTTACTTCCGTAACTTCATGTATTGGTACTAAAACCTCATTAATTTTCTCATTTAATTCCTTAGCTTTTATAGTCTCTTTTATTGTTTTGGCTACTTTATGTTCAAAACCAGAAAAAGTTTGAACTATATACCAATTTTTCATATTAAAAGTTAATAGTTAAAATTATATCTAGTAAAAATCT
This sequence comes from uncultured Pelagibacteraceae bacterium, assembly GCA_950068185.1. Taxonomy (GTDB): domain Bacteria; phylum Pseudomonadota; class Alphaproteobacteria; order Pelagibacterales; family Pelagibacteraceae; genus AG-414-E02. The sequence goes on from CATMHL010000002.1 coordinate 36,757, forward strand.
ATAAATTTGATCTAGTAACAAGAAAAATATTGCTGCAATAGTTGCTAATACAAAAACCATGGACGCTCCAATCAAAACCTCTTTTGTTGTTGGCCACGTCACTTTATATGCTTCCTGTTTTACACCTTGAACAAATTTAAATGGATTAATCATTTTTTTTATTCATCTCTGGCAGGAGCGGAGGGAATCGAACCCCCAACCTCCGGTTTTGGAGACCGGCGCTCTACCAATTGAGCTACACTCCCATTTAACCGGATGGTTCCAAATTGGTTCCCATCATGATTGAAAACAAAAAAGCTTCCACAACTGCCTATAAGCTATGCTTATATAAAGGATAATATAATAATTTCAACTTATAATAAAGAGTGAAAACTGTAGGTTTTAGAGTCTGTTTTAAAGGTAAGTATTTATTTTAGGTAGGATATTTTGAACGTCTATTGAACTCTCTTTGTTTGAGTTCGGCAAGAAAATCATCAGCAAGTTTTGTCATACGAGGAGCTGAAGCTAGCCTCGTTTCTTTTTTTTCTTTTTCTTTTTAGTTTTCTTTTTCTTCATACTTTTCTTTTTAGCCATAGTTTTCTCCTTTAGTCTTTTGTACTCTTCCTCACTAATATCGTTAACACCGAACTCCGCTTCATCCATTTTTTATTTCTTATCCATATACTAATAATAGCCAGATACAACATACTATAAGTATCATAACTATTGAACCGCTTATACACCAACGCCAAAAAAGTTTATACATAAGTATAGAATATATAAAAATGAAAATAAATAAATGAAAAATGTATCAAGTGGGAAAACTAGAGGAAGCCGTCCTCATCATCGAAGAAAAAAGAAAAAGAAAAGTTACGTAAAATTTCTAAAGCGTAAAAGAATGAAAAGAAATACGAAAGGTATATTGAAGATTTTAAAAGAAAAAAAAACGGCATCAGAGCAATCACAGGACAAATTAGAACCTATTGCTAGTCCTATGTCAGACTGGAACTGGAAAAAATGAATGTGAAGCGTGCCAATAGCTGGTCACTTTTTTTTATATTTTTGAATAATATTATCTATCTCTTGTTCAGATAGACGTATTGGAACAAAAGGTATTCTTTTCAAGACAGACCTTGCTTTTTTTATATTGCCATCTAATAAATAAAAAGAAATTTTCTCACATGCTTGGTTAAACATTTTTTCATCCTTACTTCTTTTTTCATATCCTGGATGTTTTTCACTTAATATTTTTTTAATTTCCTTTGTTGTATCGTTCTTGGAATCTAAGATTACAAGCCTAGAATAACGTCTTTTCTTCTTTTTCATTCAACTTATAATAACATGATTTTTGGTGTGAGGTGTAGGTCGGAAAAGTTTACAGGATTCCACATTTTAATTATTCTTCTCTTCTCTTTTTTCGACTTTTTTTCTTCTTGTTTTGTTTTTTCTTTTTCTTTTTTTTAGCCATTATTACCTCCTTTTTTAATTGATTATAATCATCTTCATTGCGAATAACAGGAAATTCAGATTCATCCATTTCAATAGAGTCTTTATTTTTTCCGATTTTTTGGATCTTTCCACCATTCGTATATTGTAGTGTTTCTAATAAATTCATAAATTGATCTGTGATTTTTTATTATTGTATAAATTAATAAAATGACAAGCAGCCATCCAGATAATCCAAAGAATAAATCTTGACCACCCATTAATAGCTAAGCCACAAGAGGTAGATCATTCCTGCAATTAATAAATAAGTTAATATCCTTACAATCTGTTCTCGATTTTCCGTTTTGGTTGACCAACTATTGTCATTTTTGGTTGATGATTTCT
>CATMHL010000003.1 GCA_950068185.1 uncultured Pelagibacteraceae bacterium
TTGTAATGTAACATAAATCTTACTCTTTTTTGTCCTTCCAAACTTTCAATTCGTTGTTCATCTTCTGTCGTTCCCAAGGTTGTAGTAACTAATGCTTGAGTTTCACCTCTGGTAAATAAAGCAGATCCATGAGTCCTAGGTAATACTCCAACTTCACACTTAATAGGTCTCACATCTGACAATCCTCTTCCATCAATTCTTTTTTTACTTTTAAGTATCTTTGTTCTTACTATATCTTTTTCTAAATTTTTTAATTGTAAGGATATTTCAAGCTCCGAATAAGTATCATCTCCTTCGAATAAGGATTTACATTTTTCGGACGCTAAATTAACTAATTCTGATCTTTTCTTTTTGTCTTTTTCAGAAAAAGCTTTTTCTAAATCTTTTGTTAGTTCTTTTGAAATTTTATTTTTTAATTTGCTATAATCTTTTTCTTCTATCTTCCACGCTTCGTTTGAACTTTTTTTAGCTAGAGATTCTATCGCTTTGATTACTGGAATAAATTTTTCGTGTCCAAATTTAATTGCATCTAACATCTGTTTTTCGGTTAAACTTGATGCTTCAGATTCAACCATTAATACTGCATCTTTTGTGCCAGCAACAACTAAATCTAATTTGGACTCTTTTAACTCTTCTTTAGATGGATTTAATACATAATTGTTATTTATATAACCTACTCTTGAAGCAGCTATAGGTCCTTGAAAAGGTAAGCCCGAAATTGCTAAAGCAGCTGACGATGCGATAATTGACAATATATCTGCCTCGTTTTCATTATCGTACGAAAGTACTGTTGGTAAAATTTGTACTTCATTTCTAAAATTTTCTGGAAATAATGGACGAATCGGTCGATCAATTAATCTTGAAATCAAAGTTTCAGATTCAGTTGGCCTTGCTTCTCTCTTAAAATAACCTCCTGGTATTTTGCCAGCTGCATAATATTTTTCTTGATAATTTACTTGTAGTGGAAAATAATCAGTTTCTGGATCAACTTTTTTTGCACCCACAACCGTTGAAATAACAACGGTTTCTCCACAAGTTGCAATTATGGCCCCGTCTGCTTGGCGGGCTATCTTGCCAGTTTCCAAAGTTAATTTTTTTCTACCTAGTTCTATTTCTTCTTTAAATACTTTAAACATTTATTTTCTTAGTTTTAATTTTGTTAATATATTTTTATATGACTCAGAGTTGTTGCTTTTGAGATATTCTAATAGGCGCTTTCTTCGGTTGACTGCATATAATAAGCCCCTCGTCGAATGTTTATCATTTTTATTTTTTTTAAAATGATTAGTTAAATTATTTATTTTTTCACTTAATAAACCAATTTGAACTTCGGATGAACCTACATCTTTTGAATTAAGTTTCAAAGAGTCAATTATCTTTTTATTTTTTTTCTGCATAATTATTTATTTTTTTGTATTAATTTTTCTATTTTTTCAGCATAATCAAACGATTTATCACCAACAAAAGAAACTTTTGGCAAAAACTTCATATCAATCTTTTTTGACAGAGCTTTTCTAATAAGATGGGAAAATTCAGTTAATATGTTAACTGCATGTTCTGTATCTTTTCCGCCCAATGGTATGACATACACTCTAGCATTTTTAAGATCTGGACTCATCCTGACTTCAGTAACCGTAATACTTTTTGTTTCTAAAATTGGTACTTTTGCCTCATCTTTTAAAAAAATTTGTCCCAAGGACTGTTTTATTAATTCTCCTACTCTTAATTGTCTTTGTGAAAAGGGAGCATTATCGTTTCGCCTAATCATTAAATTCTTCTTTCTGTCTCTATAATCTTATAAACTTCGATTACATCTTTTTCTTTAAAATCGGCAAAATTTTTGAGGGTTATACCACATTCAAGACCTGCCGTTACTTGTTTTGCGGCATTTTTTTCTCTAAAAATACTATTTATTGCACCTGTATATAATACATTTCCATCTCTTATCAACCTGGCATTTAAATTATTTACTATTTCTCCTTCTATAACTTTTGATCCGGCTACTTTGCCAACTTTCGAAACCGTAAAAATTGTCTGCACTTCTGCAGAACCTACCGCTTGTTCTTTTACATCTGGTTTTAGTAAACCTGATAATGAGTCATTTATAAAATCTAAAACCTCATAAATTATATTAAAAAATTTTATTGTTATTTTATGAGTTTCAGCCAATTTCTTTGCTTCTTTATTTGGTCTCACATTAAAACCTATAAGAATAGCATTAGAAGCTCTTGCAAGAGTTACATCTGTTTCAGTAATTACACCAATATTAGATAAAATTATTTTTGGAGTAACTTCTGGATGCTTGATTTTCTCAATTGCATTTTTTAGTGCTTCGCTAGAACCATGTACATCAGATTTAATAATTATAGACAGTTCTTCAGGTGTAGCGGTGTCGTCAAATGCAGATTCTTTATTTGCTGAAATTAGTGGTGCCTGTTTTGATTTCAAGTCTTTAATTCTATATTCATTTATTTTCTTTGCTTTCTCTTCAGAATCCACCACTATAAAATCATCACCAGCAAATGCAGAATTATTCATACCCAAAATCTCTACTGGAGTTGATGGTAATGCTGAATCAATATTTTGTCCTTGATCATTTATCATTGCCCTTATTTTTCCCCAAGTGTTTCCGCTAACAAAATAATTCCCTTTCTCTAAATTACCACTTATTATCAAAACTGTAGACACTGATCCTTTACCTTTATCTATTCTAGATTCTAGTATAACCCCTGTTGCAGAGCCTTCGAAACTTGCTGTTAGATCAAGAAGGTCTGATTGAAGAGTAATATTTTCCTTAAGTTTATCTAAATTTTTTTTTGTAATCGCTGAAACCTCAGCAAACAATGTGTCTCCACTTAATTCTTCTGCAATTAACTCATATTGCAAAAGTTCATTTTTTATTTTTTGTGGATCAGCTGCAGGTAAATCACATTTGTTTATTGCAACAATAATTGGCACTTTTGCCGCTTTTGCGTGTTTTATTGCTTCTATTGTTTGAGGTTTAACTCCATCATCAGCTGCCACAACAAGAACAACGATGTCTGTCACTTTTGATCCTCTTGCTCTCATTTCAGTAAAAGCTGCATGGCCTGGTGTATCAATAAATGTAATACTTTTTCCTTTTTCTGTTTTTACTCTATAAGCCCCTATGTGTTGAGTTATTCCTCCATGTTCCTGTGCAACAATGTTCGTGTTTCTTAAAGCGTCCAGTAATGATGTTTTTCCATGATCAACATGACCCATAACAGTTACAATTGGAGGTCTTGATTTTAAATTTTTGTTATCTTTTTTTTCGGGTTTTAAAATATTTAAATCTGGTTTTTTTTCCCTAATAGGTATATTTCCAAATTCTTTTACAAGATATTCCGCTGTATCAGCATCAATAGTATGATTTATAGTTGCAACAACACCCATACCCAAAAGATGTTTGATTATATTACTAGCCTGCATAGCCATTCTATTTGAAAGTTCTTGTATAGTAATCTTGCCAGGAATATTGACTTCATGAACAATTTTTTTAGTTTCAATCTTTGCTTTTTCAGAATCTTGGTTTTTCTTTTCTTTAAGTCTGGCACGTCTTACCGATGCTAAACTTCTCTCTCTTCCATCCAAAACTTCATCATCTAAAGCTTTTGATAAAGTAAGTTTTTGTTCTCTTTTTGAAGTAAACCCTTTGTCTTTTCCTAAACTGCTCTTTTTTGGTTGTAAACTATCTTCTTTTAAATTTTTAAATCTATTCGTGGCTCTTTCTTCAGCCATCTTTCTAATATCAACATTGCTGTTTATTCGTGTTTTTTTTGGAATGAAATTAGCAGTTGATTTAGATTTGTTAAAGTTATTATCTCGCGATTGAAATTTCTTTTCTCCCCATCTTCTTGGAGCTTTTTTTTCTATAAGAACCGATGTTTTTTGCCTACTTTTTACATAATTCGGAACATTATGTAGTGTTTTTGATGAAACACTTAAAGTAAGTTTTTTTTTCTTTATTTTTTTTTCTTCCATAAAAAAGATTTTCTTTATTTAAATACAATATTTCTAGCGTTAATAATTAAATTATCCGCTTCATTATTCGTCAAAGCAAACTCCTCAAGATATCCTTCAATTTTATATCTGATGCCTTTTTTTTCATCATAACCACCTATCAATTCATCAGTAGAAAGGTCTGCAAAATCCTTCAAAGTTTTAATTTTTTTTTCACCTAATGTTAATAACATTCCTGGTGTAAGCCCCTTGTGATTTATCAAATCATCATTAACGCCAAGATCTTTTAATTTTTTTTCAATATTTTCTTTTTCTTTAACAAGATATTCCGCTGCTCTTTCTTTTAATTCATTGGCTGTGTTTTGGTCTACACCTTCAATTTTTATAATCTCATCTAGAGATGCTTGAGAAATTTCTTTAACTGAAGAAAATCCTTCGGCAACCAAAAGTTGTCCTAAAGTTTCATCTACCTCTAAATTTTTTACAAAAATTTCAGTTTTTTCTTTGAATTCTAATTGTCTTTTATCAGACTCTTCCTTTTCAGTTAATATATCTATTTCGAAATCAATTAATTTTGATGCCAATCTAACATTTTGTCCTCTTCTTCCTATTGCTTTACTTAAATTTTCTTCAGTTAAAATAACTTCTATTTTTCTATTTTGATCGTCAATTATTACTTTTTGAATTTCAGCAGGCGCCAAAGCACTTACAACAAGAGATGCCACATCTTCTGACCAATGAACTATATCTATTTTTTCTCCTGAAAGCTCGTTCACTACCGATTGGACTCTACTTCCCCTCATACCAACGCATGCTCCAACGGGATCAATAGAAGAATCTTTTGAGATAACGCAAATTTTTGCTCTACTGCCTGGGTCTCTAGCGGACGATTTAATTTCGATGATTCCATCATAAATTTCAGGAACTTCTTGAAAAAATAATTTTTCCATAAATTTTGGACTAGCTCTAGATAAAAATATTTGTTGGCCCTTATTTTCTCTAATTACATCATAACAATAAGCTTTGATTCTATCTCCAGTCTTTAGAACTTCTCTAGGTATAAGCTCTTCTTTTTTAATAATAGATTCAGCTCTATTTAGATCTACAATTACATTTCCATATTCTAATCTTTTTACCATACCACTTAAAATTTCATCCTTTTTACCAATAAAGTCATTATATTGCCTTTCTTTTTCAGCAGAGCGCACACTTTGAGTTATCACCTGCCTGGCTGTTTGAGCAGCAATTCTTCCTAAATCTATAGGGGGTAATTGTTCAAATATTTCATCTCCGACTTTAATGTTTTCTTTATTTTGTATTTTTTTTGCATGCTCCAATGAAATTTCAGTATCCAAATTTTCTGGTGACTCCACAATTGTTAATACCTTGTGCAAACTTATATTCCCATTTTCTCTGTCGATTTTAGCTCGTATGTCATTTTCTGATCCAAACTTTGTTTTAGCTGCCTTTTGTATTGCTAACTCCATTGAGCTTAGTATAATTTCTGGATCAATAGATTTTTCTGCGGCAACAGCTTCAGCTATTCTTAAAAGTTCTACTTTATCAGATCTTTGGTTCAACATAATTGAATTCCGTTTCCTCTAAAAAAAAATGGGCAAAAGCCCATTTTGGATTTTCCAGGTAACTTAAGGTTTATTTAATTTATATTTTAACTTTTTTCAAGGCCTACTTTTTGAAAATTGTTGTTTTATCAATTTTTTCCCAAGAAAAGGAACCATTTAATCTTGGTTTTCTACCAAAATGACCGTAGGTTGCAGTACATTCATATATAGGTTTATTTAAAGACAACATTTCTCTTATACCTCTAGGGCTTAAATCAAAATTATCTTTTATTAAATTTTTCACATGTTTTGACTTTTCATCATCACCGTCAAAAAGATCAACGTATATTGATAAAGGTTTAGAAACACCAATAGCATAAGCTAATTGAATTAAACATTTATTTGCAATTTTTGAGGCAACTACATTTTTTGCAATATATCTTGCGGCATAAGCAGCCGATCTATCAACTTTACTTGGATCCTTGCCAGAAAAGGCTCCTCCTCCATGAGGCGCGGCTCCACCGTAAGTATCAACAACAATCTTTCTTCCCGTTAAACCTGAGTCTCCATCGGGTCCTCCAATTATAAACTGACCTGTCGGATTCACATAAAACTCCTCTTCCTTTAATCCTGATAGCAATTCTTTTGGAATTGATTTTTCTAAATATGGACGGACTATTTCTTTTACTTGAGATTGATTAACTTCCGGTGAATGCTGAGTAGAAATTACAACAGACGTTACTTTTGTTGGTATTCCATTTTCATACATCATTGTAACTTGACTTTTTGAATCTGGTTCTAACTTATCTGCCTTACCATTTTTTCTATCTGCAGCCATTAATTTTAATATTTTGTGAGAATAATAAATTGGTGCTGGCATTAAAACTTCAGTTTCATCACATGCGTAGCCAAACATCATTCCTTGATCACCGGCCCCCTCATCTTTTTTATTACCTTTCGAATCCACCCCCATGGCAATATCCGTAGATTGAGAGTGCAAATGAACATCTATACTACAATTTTTCCAGTGAAATCCTTTTTGTTCATATCCTATATCTTTAATACAATTACGAACTTTATTTATTAAATCATCTCTCCTAATTGCTGGTCCCCTTGTTTCTCCAACCAAAATAACTTTGTTTGTAGTTGTTAAAGTTTCACATGCTACTCTGGAAAAAGGTTCTTTTGCTAGATAGGTATCCACAACCATGTCTGATATACGGTCACAAATCTTATCTGGATGACCTTCTGAAACAGATTCGCTAGTAAATAAATATGATTTTTTACTCATTAGATTTTAAGTTTTTTAAAAATTAAAGTTAGAAATATATACAATAAAATTATTAAAAAAAATATTTTATTTCCATGATTGGAAAATAAAGTAGGTTGATTAAAGTAGGGGAAATTTAATTCAATATTACCTGACTCTCCCGTATTAAGTGATTTAAGCACTTTACCATTTGGATTAATAAAAGCAGAAATTCCCTTATTGGCAGATCTTGCAATAAAAACTCCTTCTTCGATTGATCGATAAATTGCTTTTGTAAAGTGTTGCTGTGGACCTATTGATTGACCAAACCAAGCATCTTCGGAAATATTAACTACTAGATCAGGAAGTTGATTTGCTTTTTTTATTTTAGCTGGATAAATTATTTCATAACAAATTAGTGGAAGAATCAATTTTTCATTAAACTGACTACCAAGATTTATCATCATTCTTTCGTCTCCGGAAGAAAATGAACTATATCCTGGAGTTATTTTTTTTAATCCAAATTTAGATAAAGTTTTTTCAAAAGGTAAAAATTCACCAAAAGGAACAAGATTAATTTTATTATATAATGATAAAATTTCTAATTTATAGTTTAAGACCGCTAAACTGTTAAAATATTTTTGATCATCTATGTTATTAATGCTAGTAAAATTATTTATTCCTAAAATTATTAAATGATTTTCAGAAAATTTATCTTTAAATAAATTTCGATACTTTTTTATATCTTCTAAATAAGATTGATAAAATATCCCTTCTGGCCAAATAAACAAAGTTTTTTTATCTTTCTTCGGATCACTAATTTTAATAAGTCGTTTAATTTGAAATTCTTCACTTTGATTATTATAATCTTTAAGTGAAAAATTAGGTGAAATTATCTTAACATTGATTTCTTTATCAAATTTATAATTGCTGTTGTTAAGTTTAAACTTTCCGTATGAATAATTTCCAATAAAAATTATTAAACAAAACAAAACAAAAAAAATATTTTTTAAAACAAACTCTTTTTTAAAAAAAAGAAAAGGAATGCAAAAAAAAGTAATCGAAATCAAACTTAATGAATATGCACCTATTAATGATAGTATTTGTACAATTTCTGTTGACCATGACCAAGTATATGAAATTAAATTCCATGGGAACCCAGTAAATAAATTTCCTCTTAAAAATTCAAATATAGAAAAAACTAAAGAAAAAAATAAAATAAAAGAAATATCTTTCTCTACAAAGGTCCCTACTAGTAAAATTGCTAGCCCAAAAAATAAAGATAAGAATAGAGGAATCAATATAAGAGCAAAAGGAATTAAACCTTTGAACATTTCATCGTGAGTTAAAGATATAGCAATCCAATAATTGCCTAATAAAAAAAAGCCAAACCCAAAAGAACATCCTAAATAAAAAAAATACCGATTAGACTTTTTATTCCTATATTTAGATTGTGTACTTTTTTTAACTTTTGAAATTAAAAATAATAAAATTGAAAATGTAAAAAAATTTATAAATGTTAAATTATATGGAGCAAAACCGAGGATCGTTATTGCACCAAGTAAAAAGGGGGCAAAAAATATAACGAATAATTTATTATTAAGTTTAGCAATCAAATTAAAATCCTTATTATTAATTAATTGAATTTAAAATTCTCTTTTCAATTTTATTCATCTTGGAATAATCTTGATTTTTAATGTGATTATAACCTATCAGATGTAAAAGGCCGTGAACCCAAGCTTTATCAAATTCTAAAAGGAAATTATTTTTTTTTGTTCGAGAATTAATAATTTCATAAGATGTAGCCATATCTCCTATATAAAGTTTTTTTTGTTTAATAAATTTTAAATTATTTGAAGACAAAAAAGGAAATGATAAAACGTCAGTTGATTTGTTTTGATTTCTGAATTTTTTATTAAGTCTTTTCATATTTAAGGAACTGGTTAATAAAATAGTAAAAGTGATATTTTTTCCTTTAAAAAATTTAACAATTTTTGAAATTTTTTTTAATTTTTTACTAAAATACTTTTTAGGATTTTTAATTTTTTTATGCCAAGATTTACTATTTACCTCAACATTAACCTTTATCATCGGTATTCTTTTGATAGGCTTCTACAATTTTTGTTACCAATGGATGTCTCATTACATCTTGATGGTCAAAATTTATAACTGATATTTCTTTAATACCTTTTAATATAGCTTGTGATTTTATTAAACCTGATTGATTTTTATTTGGTAAATCAACTTGCGACGGATCTCCATTTACAACTAGTTTTGATTTTTCCCCTATTCTAGTTAAAAACATTTTAATTTGTGTTTCAGTTGCGTTTTGGGCTTCATCAAGAATAGCAAATGAATTTTTTAAAGTACGTCCTCTCATAAAAGCAAGCGGTGCTATTTCAATGGAGCCAGATTCAATTTTTCTTTGAATTTTATCGTAGTCCAATAAGTCATAAAGAGAATCATATAAGGGTCTTAAATAAGGATCTATTTTTTCTTTCATATCACCAGGTAAAAAACCTAACCTTTCCCCAGCTTCAACTGCTGGTCTCGATAAAATTATTCTTTCAACTTTTTTCTCCAACAGCATAGATAAAGCTACAGCTACGGCCAAATAGGTTTTGCCTGTCCCTGCTGGACCTAGTGACATTACTATTTGGTTAGTCCTAAGTGATCTTACATATTCTTTTTGTTTTAATGATCTGGGTATAACAGACCTTTTTGGAGTTTTAATTACATCTCCTAGGGGCTGCACAGTTGATTGGTTTTTTGTGTCTAGTACCATGTCTTTATTTAATGATGTAGTTACATCATTTCCATCTATTTTTTTATCAGATATAAAGCGTTTAATTAAGTACTCAATTGCATCTTTAACTTTTTCATTTGCATGTTTATCACCCTTAATTGCAATTGAATTACCTCTAAAATAAATCTTTGAACCGCTAATTTTTTCTAATTCTTTAAGATTATTATCAAAAGATCCTACGATTCCCATCAAAATTTGATTATTAAATATACGAACGTTAATTGAGTCATCTACTCCACGTGTTATTGCAACTTCCTTATCACTATTATTTTGTTTATTTATTTTCACAAAAATTATGCTGCTTTTACTTTATTGGTTTCGTAAATACCAAATAAATTCTTTTGATTAAAAGATGTAATTTTTATATTTGCTAACTCTCCAACTTTACAATTGTTTGCCTTAAATATAACTGGAGTCATATATCTTGTTCTGCCAAAATATTCTTCTTGATTATCTAATTTGTTTTCAATTAACACTTCACAATGCTGTTGTAGATATTCTTTGTTATTTCTATGTTGAAAATTTTCTAATTTATTTTGTAATTTTTTGAGTCTTATTTTACTTTCCACTAAATTATTCAACTTTTTTGTCGCTGATGGTGTTCCAGGTCTTGGACTAAAAATAAACGAATAAGAATTAACAAAACCTACTTTTTTTACAAGTTCCATTGTGTCCTCAAAATCCTCGTCGGTCTCTCCGGGATATCCAACAATAAAATCACTTGAAATTTTAGTATTTTTATTAACTTTGTTCAGTTTTTCGATTACAGACATATAATATTCTCGATTATGTTTTCTGTTCATTGATTTAAGAATTTTGTTGGATCCACTTTGAATAGGAAGATGCAAAAGTGGCATAAGTTTTTCACAATCTTTATAACAATCAATTAAATCCTCTGTCATGTCTTTTGGATGCGAAGTTGTGAATCTAATTCTTTTTAAATTTTTAATATTATTTAACGTTCTTATTAACGAGGAAAGTCTGTACTTTTTATTGTAGTTGTAAGCATTAACGTTTTGACCAAGTAAAATAATTTCTCTAGCCCCATTACTAACTAAATTTTGTGCCTCATCAATAATCTGTTCAAAAGGTCTTGAGTACTCAGGTCCTCTTGTATATGGAACAACACAAAAATGGCAAAATTTATCACATCCCTCTTGGATAGTTAAATAAGAAGAAATTTTATTTTGTGAATTAGAAATTTTTTTCAGTTCATCAAATTTTCCTACTACATCAAATTTAGTTTCGTTAATTTTTTCTTTTTTTCTTTCATAATTCAAAATTAAATCCCCAATTTTATGGTAAGATTGAGGTCCAATTACCATATCAATATATGGCTCTCTTTTTATCATTTCTTCTGACTCAGCTTGAGCAACACACCCAGAAACAACAACTAATGGTTTTTTTAAATTTTTAAAATCTTTTTTAACTCTACCAATTTCATCATAAACCTTTTCAGTTGCTTTTTTACGGATATGGCAAGTATTCAAAACAAAGCAATCAGCTTCTTTTTTTATATGAGTTTTACTATAACCAATTATTGAAGTTAAATCGTAAATACGATTTGAATCGTACTCATTCATTTGACATCCGAAGGTTTTGATAAATATTTTTTTAGGCAATTTTTTTATTTTTTAATTTTTGAACCATATAATTCTAATCTGTGATCAACAAGTTCATAACCAAGTTTTTTAGCAACTTTTTGTTGTAGTTTTTCAATATCCTCATTAACAAATTCAGTTATTTCTCCCGTATTAACATCTATTAAATGATCGTGGTGTTCTTGTGAAGCCTCCTCGTATCTCGCTTTATTACCTTTAAAATCATGTTTTGCAACAATGCCAACTTCCTCAAATAATTTTACAGTTCTATAAACTGTCGCAATACTAATTTTAGAATCAACTTTGCTAACTCTCTTGTGCAATTCATCTACATCTGGATGATCTGTTGATTGCGACATAACCTGAGCAATTAGTTTTCTTTGATCAGTAAGTCTTACACCTCTCTCGATGCATTTATTTTCTATATCACTACTCATATCTTATAATTTCATATTACAACCAAAACACATATTTTCAAAAAGACTTTAACTTAAATATAATGGTTTAATCAATTCTTTATCTAATAAACCTTTTAATTGAAGAAATTCAAGCTCTTGATGATCTAAATCTACAATACATAGATTATTGAGTTTTAATATTTTTTCATCAACGTATTTTGTCACATTTTTTGGAATTACTTTAAATTTATTATCATATTTTTTTATTATTATATCTTCTGTAATTTCTTCTACATTTGAAGTGCTGTTGAGATTTTTATCAAATTTTTTGATAAAATATTTTTCTCTAAATTTAATAAGGCTAAAAATAGAATCCCTTTTATTAAAAAATTTTGCGCAAGACCATATAAATGTATTGTAACCAAATAAATTCAAATTTTTTGACAAACTTACTCCCTTAGCTGTCGCCAAAGATCCTCTTAATCCGGAAAAGTTTCCTGGTCCTTGATTCACGAAAATACTTGATATATCACCAAACTTTATATTATTTTCTTTAAAAAAATCTAAAATTTGTTTCATTAATAAATCGTTGTTAGATTTATCACTTTGCAAAACTTGACTAAATGTTTTATTTTTAGTTTTTATAAATAATGAACCTATATCTGTGCTACAATCAATTGATAAAAAATTCATAATATCTGTATTGATACTACTATTATTATCAATAAGTAAATCCTTTGGAATAGATATAAATAACCTGAATACAAAAGAAGGTATAATAACTTTGATGTATCACAGATTTGGAGAAAATAAATATCCATCAACTAATATAAGAAATGAAATTTTTTTAGAACATTTAAAAGAAATAAATAACCTAGGAATTGAATTTATTACCTTTGAAAAGTTTGAAAAAATTATTAAAACCAAAATAGATAAAAATTATTTACTCCTAACAATTGATGATGCTTTCGGGTCGTTTTATTTAAACGCTTGGCCAATACTTAAAAATAAACAAATTCCATTTATACTTTTTGTTAGCACCAGAGAAATTGGCAAATATGGTTACATGACTTGGAAACATATAAAAGAAGTTGCAGCAAGTGATTTGGTTACAATAGGTAATCACAGCCATACTCATGAATATTTAATTGATTGGGAAGATGACAAAATAAAATCTGATTTAATAACTTCTATACAAATTTTTGAAAAAGAACTCGGATATTCACCTAAAATTTTTTCATACCCTTTTGGAGAGTATAGCGTTAATTTAAAAAAAATTGTTGCAGATCTAAATTTTGAATTTGCATTTGGGCAACATTCTGGTGTAATTGATCCTACTAAAAATTTTCTAGAATTACCAAGATTTCCCATAAATGAAAAATACGGAGAGTTAAAAAGATTTAAATCTATACTTAAAACTTTACCCTTCCCATACGAAAATATCTCACCAGAAAATCGATATCTTAAAAAAAATGAAAATCCACCAGAAATTAAAATTAAATTTTTTAAAGACTTAATTGATGTTCAAAATATTAATTGCTACTCTAATGAAGGTAATGTTTGGAAAAAATCTAATATTCAGTTCATAAGTAAGAATGAATTAGTTATTTTACTAAAAGAAAAATTCCGAAGTGAAAGAGGAAGAATAAATTGTTCTCTTTGGGAAGAAAGTGGAAAATGGAGATGGCTAGGTATTCAATATGTTATTGAAGAATATTGACAAACTAAATACTTATAAGGCAACTCCTTTTTTTAATTTTATAGGAAGTAAATCTGCTTTGTCAAAGTCTGTTAACGAATTGTTTTCAATAATATTTTCAATAATTACAACGTACTTTTCTCCTATTGCAGCATAATTTTTTAGGTACTTGGTTAAATCTAACCCTATAATTCTTTTATTTTCCTGTCTTAACTTTGCTCTTGTCTCTCTAAATTCTTTATATGCATTATGTGTATTCAGATTATTTTTATAGGCTCGCACTGACGCTTTAAGAATTTGAAATTGTAAAACTTTATGACTTTGGTCAGGATCTTTATTTTTTGGAGAAATACCTTTTTTACTCCATGTCCATTGACCAAATAAAGCGTTACCTTCTAAGGCAAATCTAGATGTTCCCCATCCACTCTCGTTTGCTGCTTGAGCTAGAGCAATAGAAACGGGGATAATATCCATTCTCATTTTAAGTTTTCCCGAGTCTTGATCTTCAATCTTATACTCTCTAAATCTTCTTTTAAGCCAAACTCTCTCTCCTACTGTATTAAAATTTTTACCTAATATTTTAAAGAGTTTTTTCCTATCTTCAGTAATTTTATCATTTTCATTAAGTATTAACGGTAAGACAATTTTAATAAATAATTCTCTTTTCTTTTTTGTATCACCTAAAGTTTTAAGATCTTTTGGAAGTTTGGTAAGATATATCGGTTTTACTTTTTGACCAGCTCGAATACCTTTTAAATCATAACCCAAATCATCAAAGAGATTTAAGGTTGTCTCTGCATTTAAACTTACAGTATTATCGTGTTCTAGAGTAAATTCTGGTTTTTGAACTATTTCAATCTTTTTATCTTTTTTTATTTTAGTTTTCTTTAACTTGTCTGTTTTTAATGATTTATACTCTTGCGCAACATAGGTAAATTTGACTTCGTTAACTACATTTTTAATATACGGTCTCATTACAATTAAACATCCTACAAAAAACACGAAAGCAACTGATAGATAAATATTTCTTATTGCGTTTTCCCTTAATTCTTGTTTGGCTATTGCTTTATCACTAGAACGATTGACCGGTAATTTAATCCGATTCTTGATTAATAATAGCTCCAATTGGGAAATTGAAAGTCTTTTTGAACTTCTTGCGTAACTTTTGATTTCAACTACACCATAAAGTTTTGCTAAATGAAGTAATTGATCTCGATATGACTTAAAAAGTTTTTCAATTTTTTTTGACACTGTTTAAATTGCCTCCACGCTTTTTACTTCCGGTATGTAGTGGCACATAAGATTTTGTACTCCTTGTTTAAGCGTCATAATCGAGCTTGGGCATCCTGAGCAACTACCCTTTAATTCAACCGTAACTACTCCATCTGCAAAGGACTTAAATGTAATATCTCCTCCGTCTCTTGCCACAGCAGGTCTTATTTTTGAATCTAACACTTCGTTAATTTTATCAATTATTTCATTAGATTGAATTGGTTCAGAGCTCGACTTAGACTTGTTTAAAATCTTTTCTAACTTTGAATCTTTGCTAACAACAACATTATTTCCTTTAGAATAATAATCATTAATTTCAGAAATAATACCGTGCTTTAAATTCTCCCAGTTTAAATCTTTTTCTTTTTTTACTGTAATAAAATCTTCTCCAAAAAACACCATTACCGTTCCTTCTAAGGACAATATTTTATTAGCTAATGATACTTTGATACTTTGATCATTTTTTAAAAATTCGATTGGACCTACCTCGGAAACTTTTTTTCCGGGCAAAAATTTCAATGTATTAGGATTCGGTGTATGCTCTGTCTCTACCATCATAATAACTACTTAATATTATACAAAAAATCTCTTATCAAGTGAACTTTGTGAGGCCTATTATCTCATATACTTCTTTGAGATTATTTTTTGCTATTATATTTGCCCTTTTTGAGCCTTTCTCTAGGATTTTATTTAGATAATTTTTATCTTTTAATAATTTTTTTATTTCGTTACCTATTGGACAAATTCGCTCAATAAGTGATTCACTTAATTTACTCTTAAAAGTAGAAAAATTTTTACCCCCAAATTCTTTTAAAACTTTAGCTACTTCAATTTCATTTATGCTTGCATAAATCGATATAAGATTTGCGGCTTCATGTCTATTTTTTAGTCCATTTGTTTCTGATGGAATAGAATCATTATCAGTTTTGGCCTTTTTAATTTTTTGATTAATTAAATCTTTATCGTCTTTTAAATTTATTCGGCTTTGATCAGAATCTTCTGATTTGCTCATTTTTTTCATACCATCTCTTAAACTCATTACCCTGGAAATTTCTTTAGGAATCAGTGGTTCTACTATTGGAAAATAATTGTCACATTTAAAATCATTGTTAAATTTTTTTGCAATGTCCCTCGTTAACTCCAAATGTTGTTTTTGATCCTCGCCTATTGGGACATGAGTAGCTTTATATATAAGTATATCAGCTGCCATTAAACTAGGATAAACCAATAGACCTACGCTGGCATTTTCTTTATTAACGCCTGCTTTTTCTTTAAATTGTGTCATCCGATTCATCCATCCAATTCTTGCAACACAATTAAATATCCACGCTAATTCGCTATGTGCAGCTACGCTAGCCTGATTGAATATGATATTTTTTTCTGAATTTAATCCTGATGCAATAAAACTTGCAATAGTTTCTAAAATATTGGATTTTAATTCTTTTGGATCTTGACGGTTAGTTATAGCGTGCAAATCAACAATACAATAAACACACTCAAACTTATTTTGTAAATTAACAAAATTTTTAATTGCACCTAAATAATTTCCTAAATGTAAATTACCTGTTGGCTGAACTCCTGAAAATACCCTTTTTTTATGCATATATAAAAATTACTATTTTAATTTAATATCTTTGAATTTAAAAGCTCCCGAAAAATTTGAAATTAAAAAATAACTTATTAAACTAACTATCACTATAATAAATAAGTAAATAAATTTCCAACTTTCATTATAATCAAATTTATCTGAAAAAAAGCCTAACAATAAATACAACACTATTCCCATTACAACCACAGATAATATCATGCGAGGAAATTTATAAATAAATTTACTATCAAAAATATGTAAATCTCTTTTTTTTATAAAATAGTAATGCATAAAAACATTTATCCAGGAAGAAATTGAAGTTGCTATCGGTATTATAACAAAACCAAATTTGCTAAATAAAGATACACTAATTATTATATTTAAAGTCACCGATAAAACTGATAGGTAAAATGGCGTCTTGGTATCATTTCTAGCAAAAAAGAAATTTGAGAATATTTTTAATATGGAAAATGCAGGAACGCCAAAAGCAAAAAAAGTAAGTGCAATAGCAGTATTAATGACACTCGCATCATTAAATGAGCCATAACCAAATAATGATGTAATAACTTCCTCTGATGCTAAAACTAAAGCAGTTGCAGCCGGTATAGATAAAAATAAGCAAAGTTCCAAGGCTCTATTCTGTAAGTCAGTGATCTGCTCAAAATTATTATTTTTAACATGTTTTGATAATTCTGGAAGCATAACCGTACCAACTGCAATTCCAGCAACGGCAAGATTTATTTGATAAACTCTATCTGCATAATAAAGGTAGGAAACCGCGCCTGCTTGAAAAGAAGCAATTATGGTTCCAACCAAAATATTAATTTGCGTTACACCAGACGAAAAAATACTTGGAAGTAATTTACGAAAAAAGAACTTTATTTTTTCATCTATTTTTATTTTTAAAGTTAAGATTGGTTTAAAATTTTTTCTAACAAAAAATAATAAAATTAATAACTGTAATAAACCTGCAAATGATACAGCATAAGATAATGTTGTAACATCAGATATATTCAGCCTCTGGGAAAGGAATAATGATCCAATTAATATTACGTTTAATATAATTGGCGCTGCTGCTGCAGCAGCAAATTTGTTATATGAATTAAGTATTGCCGCAAAAAAAGAAGCCAAACATACAAAAAATAAAAAGGGGAAAGTTATTCTGCTTAAATCAACTGCAAGCTCTAATTTTTGAGGATCTTTATAAAATCCTGGAGCTATTAAATAAATCAGCTGTGGCATAAAAATTTCTGCTACCAAAACAAAAAATAATAAAATAACAAAAAGTAAATTGAATACATTCCTCGCAAAATGGTCTGCTTGTTCTTTATCCTGAGCTAACTCACTAGCATAACTAGGAATAAAAGCAGCATTGAATGCTCCTTCAGCAAATAATCTTCTAAAAGTGTTAGGCAGTCTAAAGGCTACAAAAAAAGCATCAGCAAAAAGACCCGTTCCTAAAAAAATTGCAATTAATATGTCTCTCACATAGCCAAGTATTCTGCTTATTAAAGTAAAAAAACTAAATGTAGAGGTAGATGCTATTAAGTTCATCTTGACATGTAGGCCTTATTTTTGTGACAATTGTAAGATACTTGCTTTTCCAATGAAGAAAAAGTCCAAAATAGAGAGATACACAGATCAAGAAGCTTTAGATTATCACAACAGTGGAAAATCAGGAAAAATAGAAATTCTATCTTCAAAACCAATGACAAGTAAAAGAGATTTAGCACTTGCTTATTCTCCTGGTGTAGCTGCCCCTGTTAAAATGATAGCAAAAAATCCAGATGCGGCCTACGACTATACAACTAAAGGAAATTTAGTTGCTGTAATTAGCAACGGCTCAGCGATACTTGGACTAGGAAATTTGGGCGCTCTGGCTGCAAAGCCTGTGATGGAAGGAAAGGCAGTATTATTTAAACGTTTTGCGGATATAGATGCAATCGATTTAGAAGTAGACTCTTATGATGTAAATGAAATTATTAATTGTATAGCAAATCTTGGAAAAAGTTTTGGAGGAATTAATTTAGAAGATATAGCGGCTCCCGACTGCTTCGTTATAGAACAGAAATTAAAAGAAAAATTGGATATTCCTATATTTCATGATGACCAACACGGAACAGCAATAATAACTTTAGCAGCATTAATTAATGCTTTAGATATATCTGACAAATCTATTAAAGATATAAAGGTAGTAGTAAATGGTGCGGGTGCATCAGCAATAGCTTGTGCTAATTTATTTAAAAGCAATGGTGTGCCAAATGAAAATATAGTTATGCTAGATAGAAAAGGAGTTTTGTATCGCGGAAGAGATAATCTTGATCAATGGAAATCTGCACATGCAATAGATACAAAATTAAGAACACTTAAAGATGCAATTAAGGGTGCAGATGTATTTTTAGGATTATCTACAAAAAACGTACTCTCCAAAGATATGATCAAAACAATGGCAAAAAATCCAATCGTTTTTGCTCTTGCAAATCCTGATCCCGAAATCAATCCTGAAGATGTTCATGAAGCTAGAGATGACGCTATCGTTGCAACCGGAAGATCAGATTATCCCAATCAGGTAAATAATTTTATTGGCTTTCCTTACATTTTTAGAGGTGCGCTAGATGTTAGAGCAAAAACAATTAATGAAGAAATGAAAGTGGCCGCTGCTCATGCAATAGCTGAACTTACAAGAGAAAATGTTCCTGATGAAGTTGCTGCCGCTATGGGAGGAGAACGACCGAAATATGGAAAAGAATATATAATTCCATCAACTTTTGATCCTAGATTAATTAGTGTAATACCGGTTGCTGTGGCAAAAGCTGCAATGAAGAGTGGAGTAGCAAGGAAAAAAATAGAAAACTTGGAAGTTTATAAGGATCAACTAAGGCAAAGACTAGATCCATCGTTAACTATAATGCTAGGTATAAATTCACAAATAAAGAAAAATAAAAAAAGAGTTGTTTTTGCCGATGGAGAGGATGAAAACACTTTAAAAGCTGCAATAGCTTTTAAAAATAACGGTCTTGGGATTCCCGTATTGATAGCAAAAAAAGAAATAGTAAAAAAAAAATTAAAGGAAATAGGTTTGGACGAAAATTATAATATTGAAATAATTAACTCCACAGATAATGAAAAGAGAGAAAAATATGCAAAATTCCTTTACGGAAAAATACAACGAAAAGAAGGTCTTTTGGAAAGAGATTGCGATAGGTTAGTAAGAAATGACAGAGTGGTTTGGGGAACTTGTATGGTTTCATGCGGAGATGTAGATGCAATGGTAACTGGAAATACAAGGCGTTACACATCTACATTAGATAAAGTTAAGCGTGTAGTGGATCCAAGATCAGGGGAAGTAATTTTTGGTCTAATTATAATGGTTAATAGAGGTAGAACCGTTTTTATAGCTGACATTACTGTTCATGAAATTCCTACTGCAGAGCAACTTTCTCAAATAGCTATATCAAGTGCAAGGGTAGCTAGATTGTTTGGCTTCAATCCAAAAGTTGCATTCTTATCTCACTCTACTTTTGGTACTCCGAAAACTAGTTCTACAAAAAATTTAAGGGATGCGGTTGAAATATTAAAGGAAAAAAAAGTTGATTTTAAATTTGATGGAGAAATGCAGCCAGATGTAGCTTTAAATGAAGAATACAAAGAACTTTATCCATTCTCTGAAATCGTAGGTAACGCTAACATTTTAATAATGCCTGGAAGGCATAGTGCTGCAATTTCATATAAGCTAATGAAAAGTTTAAGCGCAGTTAAAGTAGTTGGTCCTTTGTTAGTTGGATTAGGAGAGCCTATTGAAATTGCACCATTAAGATCATCAACAAGTGATATAATAAATCTGGCTTCGGTAGCAGCCTATTCGTCGGACATAATAGATTACAAAAAAAAAAAGAAAAATTAACTTACTCTCTTTGCCTACTCAAATCGGAAACCATTAAGATACTGGTCACAAGTTCCTTAAGATCAACTATTTGTTTTGCTTCTTGAATAATTTCTTTCTTTTCATTTTCATTATGAGCAATTCCAAAAACGTAAGTTTTCTGATTAATAGTATCAATATTAAAATTTGCTGCTTTTACATTTTTGTTTAAAATTAATGCAGTTCTCAATTGAGCGGTTATTAAAATATCCTTAACTGTATTTTTAAAGGAAAATTTTTGCTTTACTACGATATTGTTTTTTACAGATCTAGAGCCTTTAGTTTCCCAAGCCATTTTGGTTATTCTTAACTTTTCTTCAGGCTCGTCAACTTTCCCACCCAAAAAAATTCTACCATCAAGAACTTTTACTGAAATTTTAACAAGATATTTTTTTTCGGTTAGAACCAATCTTGCTCGTAAATTTTTTTGCATTATAGAATCGTCAATTTGTGTTCCTAATGTTCGAGGATCTAAAGCAACACTTACTCCAGTACCAAAAACTCCACTTGTTGAAGAGCCAACACAAGAGTTCAATAAAAGTAAAAAAAATAATATTATAAAGTTTTTTCTCATTTCATTTTTTTAATTTTAAACAATAATTGTAAATCATTTTTTTTGGTAAATTTTCTTTTTTTGAAACAAATTCGACAACATCCTTGTGAGTATATTTTTTTAACATTTTCTTTATTTCTATTTTAACTGATTCGTGAATTTCTTTTTTAATATTATTTTTTTTTATTATCTCTGATAAAACAACAGTTAGTTCGCCTTTTAAAGGTTCGGTTAAATTTTCCATTGATTCAATATTGCCCCTGATAAACTCTTCGTGAATTTTTGTCATTTCTTTTGCGATTACTATTTTTCTACCGAAAAAATATTTTTTTAATTTTGATATATAAAAATTAATTTTTGAAGCTGGAATAAAAAAAATAATCGAATAATCTAAATTACTTAAATTTTTGAGTACACTCTCTAGTTTGTTTTTTTCTTTTGTCAAAAAGCCGTAAAATAGATATTGATCACTAAATCCTGAAACACTGAATGCTGATGTGACTGCAGATGATCCCGGAATTGGGTGAACATCTAAATTTTCATCAATACATTTATTAACAAGTATCATGCCTGGATCAGAAACAGCAGGTGTACCAGCATCAGAAATCAGTGAAACAATTTTATCTTTTTTTATAGAATCAATTACTTTACTGCCAACTTTTTTTTCATTAAATTTATGATAAGGTAGGAGTTTACTTTTTATTTGAAAGTAGGAAAGTAACTTTCCTGATCTTCTTGTATCTTCGCACAAAATAATATCTGATTTTTTCAAGATATTCAGAGCTCTTAAAGTTATGTCCTCCATATTCCCAATTGGAGTAGATACCAAGTAAAGCCCGGGGCCAACAGTTTGTTGTTTATTTTTGTCCATTTGATGCCTAAATTATATTTTATATTATTGAAGGTAATTTTTATTTATGAAAAAAATAATAACATTTTCAATACTATCTTATTTATTATTTACAATAAATAGTAATGCGATTAATGAAGGATCGAGTGAAAATAATTTAGAAAACTCAAATTTTTTGAAAATAGGTGTTCTACTTCCTTTGTCTGGAAAATTTCAAGGTATAGGGGAATCTTTTTTAAAAGCAATCCAGTTAGCTTTGTACGATATATCGAATGAAGATGTAAAAATTTATCCTAAAGACAATAAGGGAAATGCTTTAAATTCTTATCTATCAGCCAAAGAATTTGAAGAACAAGGTATTAAAATCGTCATAGGTCCAATTTTTTTTGAAAATTTAGAAAGGCTTGGTGAAATAAATAAAATTACTTTTATTTCATTTACTAATCAAACTAAAGATATTCCAAAAAATACGATTGCCTTTGGAATCAACATTGAATCGCAAATTGACGCTTTGAAGAAATATTTTAACGAAATAAAAGTTTCTAAAACTTTACTTCTATCACCAAAGTCAGAATTCAGTTATCAGTCGGAATCTGTTGCTAAAAAAGATGTATTAAAATTTTATAGAACTTATTCCTATGATGCTAATCCAAAAACAATAACTGGAGAAATAGAAAAAATAACTAGGTATAGAGAAAGAAAAAAAGATCTAGAAAGAAGAATTAAAATATTAGAAAAATCTGATTTATATAAGGACAAAAACGAACTAAAAAAATTAAAGCAAATGCATACTTTAGGTGAGGTAAATTTTGATTCTGTTGTTGTTATAGATTTTGGGGAAAGATTAAAAAGTGTCTTAACATCTTTTATGTTTTCTGATGTTTTAAGTGATAAAGTTGATTTTTTTACTATTAATCAATGGTTCGATGAAACTTTTTTTAATGAAAATGCCATGCAAAATTTACATTTCCCATCCATTGATTTCGAAAACTTAAAAAAATTCAACAAAAAATTTTTCAATACATTTAATGAAAAATCTAATAAGGTTTCAATACTCGCATATGACGCCTTGGGATTAATTTATTACTGTTGGTCTAATAATAATTTTCAATTCAAACAAGATCAATTATATAATAAGAAAGGATTTAAAGGTCTTCATGGAGAATTTCTTATAGAAAATAATCTAAGTAAGCAAAAGTTAAAAATTTACAAAGTGTCAGAAAAAAAATTTATTAAAGTATATTAAATAAAGAATTTTTTAATTTTAAGAAACGCTTTAAATCTATGATCAATAGACATCTTTAATTTAGATTCCATTTCTCCAAAAGTTTGACTATAACCATCAGGAATAAAAATAGGATCATATCCAAATCCATTTTTTCCTTTTTTTGCTATTGAAATTTTCCCCCTTATAACTCCCTTGCTAGAGTAGTTTTTGCCATCGGGCCATAAAAGTGTCATACAACAAATAAATCTTGCTGTATTATCATTTGTCCAATCCTTTTTTATATTGCTCATTTTTTCAAAAATTTTTTTGATCGCTAAATCAAAATTATTTTTTTCACCACTCCATCTAGAAGAATAGATTCCAGGTTCACTCTTCAAAAGATCTATTTCAAGTCCTGAATCATCTGACAAACAAATTAAACTTGTTTTTTTTGAAAAATATGAAGCTTTAATAAATGAATTTTCTTCAAAACTTTTCCCTGTTTCTTTAGGAGTTGGAATATTGAATTCTTTTGGAGAATATTTTTTTAGCTCATTTGGTAACAAATTACATATTTCCCTATATTTTCCTTTATTATTTGTTCCAATTAAAATTTCTTTAATTTTACTCATTTTATACTAGTATTTTTTTTTTTAGTGACCATATATCAAACCGATGACAAAATCAGACAAAAAAGAAGTGGAAAAAATCCTATCAGAAGATAAGAAAGAAACTCAAAAAAACACAGCAGCGGAAAAAGAAAGTGCCCCACCGAAAGAAGAAACAATCGAAGATAAACTTAAGGTCACTCAAGAAAAACTACTCAGAACAATGGCTGAGATGGAAAATCAAAGGAGAAGATTTGAAAAAGAAAATCAAGAAGCTTATGAATTTGGTGGATTTAATTTTGCTAGAGAATCTTTATCACTCTTAGATAATATTGATCGTGCAATTATTTCATTTAAAAATGATGAAAACTTAAGAAATAACAAAAATTTAAACAAAATTATTGATAGCATAGAAATTATAAAACAAGACTTGGTATCTATTTTTAAAAAAAACGGAATAACACCAATTGAATGTATGAACAAAAAATTTGATCCCAATTTTCACCAGGCAATGCTTGAGCTTGAAGACAATACCAAAGATGCTGGAACTGTTATTCAAGAGATCCAGAAAGGTTTTATGATGAAAGACCGTTTGCTTAGACCTACCCTCGTTGGTGTCACTAAAAAAAGAGAAGAAAAGGTAGAAAATATTAAAAATGATGAAAAAAAAGAGGAAAAAAAGTGATTTTTTTAACTTGTAGTAGTCAAAAAAACACCCATATAGCAATAAAAGGAAGCAAATATTATGAGTAGAGTTATAGGGATTGATTTAGGAACTACATATTCATGTGTAGCCATAATGGATGGAAGTCAGCCTAAAGTTTTGGAAAACGCAGAAGGAACAAGAACAACACCTTCTGTAGTATCTTTCGGCGAAAATGATGAAAGATTGGTTGGCCAACCAGCTAAAAGACAAGCAGTGACTAATCCAGCAAATACTTTATTCGCTGTTAAACGATTGATTGGAAGAAGTTTTGAAGATACATCCATTAAAAAAAGTATTTCAAAGGTACCATATAAGATTATAAAAGCTGACAATAATGATGCTTGGTTAGAAGCGAGAGGCAAAAAATATTCACCATCACAAATATCTGCTTTCATTTTACAAAAAATGAAAGAAACGGCAGAAAAGTATTTGGGTCAAGAAGTTACAAAAGCTGTTATTACTGTACCGGCTTACTTTAATGATTCACAAAGGCAAGCAACAAAAGATGCTGGCAAAATAGCTGGTTTGGAAGTTCTTAGAATCATTAACGAACCAACTGCAGCTTCACTAGCTTACGGATTAGACAAAAAAGGTGGAAAAAAAATAGCTGTATACGATTTAGGTGGTGGTACATTTGATATATCAATCCTCGAAATTGGCGAAGGTGTTTTCGAAGTTAAATCAACAAATGGAGACACTTTCTTAGGTGGGATAGATTTCGACGATAAAATTGTAAGTTATTTAGTTGATGAATTTAAAAAAGATAATGGAATAAATTTAAGAACTGATAAATTAGCTTTACAAAGGCTTAGAGAAGGCGCTGAAAAAGCAAAAATTGAACTTTCTTCAACAGCGCAGACTGAAATCAATTTACCTTTTATTACTGCAGACAAAACTGGACCAAAGCATATTAATATAAAACTAACCAGAGCAAAATTAGAAGCTCTAGTTGAAGATTTAATTAAAAAAACAATTCCTCCATGTAAAACAGCATTAAAAGATTCTGGTTTTAGTGCTGCTGAAATCAATGAAGTAGTTCTTGTTGGTGGAATGACAAGAATGCCAAAAATAATTGAAAGCGTTAAAACCTTTTTTGGAAAAGAACCAAACAAAAGTGTAAATCCAGACGAAGTTGTTGCAATGGGAGCGGCTATTCAAGGTGGAGTTCTTCAAGGGGATGTAAAAGATGTCCTCCTTTTAGATGTAACACCTTTGTCTTTAGGAATTGAAACATTGGGAGCAGTTTCTACAAAACTTATTGAAAAAAATACAACGATTCCGACTAAAAAAAGTCAAGTCTTCTCAACTGCCGAAGATAATCAACCCGCAGTTTCTATTAGAGTTTTACAAGGTGAAAGAGAAATGGCAGCTGATAACAAGTTGTTGGGAAATTTTGAATTAGTTGGAATACCAAACGCTCCTAGAGGAGTCCCGCAAATTGAAGTAACCTTTGATATTGATGCGAATGGAATAGTAAATGTTTCTGCAAAAGATAAAGGAACTGGAAAAGAACAAAAGATACAAATTCAAGCTTCCGGAGGCCTTAGTGATGAAGAAATTAATAAAATGGTGAGAGATGCCGAAGCAAACAAAGAAGTAGATAAAAAGAAAAGGGAAGCCGTTGATGCAAGAAATCAAGCTGACACAATTATTCATACAACAGAGAAAACCCTTAAAGAACATGGAGGTAAAATTTCTGATGCTGATAAAAAAGCTATAGAAACTGGAATTTCTGATCTAAGAAACGCACTTAAGGGCACCGACACAGAAGAAGTAAAGAAAAAAACACAGGCTTTAGTCCAATCTTCAATGAAACTTGGTGAGGCTGTCTATAAAAGTCAACAAAAAGACGCTGGGGAAAAAGATACAAAACAAAACCAAGATTCAAAAAATAAAAATCAAAACAAAGAAAATGTTGTTGATGCAGATTTTGAAGAAGTAAAAGAAGATAAAAGCGACAAAGATAAAGAAAAAAGAGCCTAAGTCTAAAGACATAAAATGTCGGTATATATATGGCAAAAAGAGATTACTATGAAGTCTTGGGCGTTATCAAATCAGTCTCTGCTGAAGAAATCAAAAAAGCTTACAGAAAATTAGCTCTAAAATACCATCCAGACAGAAACAAAGGCGATAAAGCTGCAGAAGCTAAGTTTAAAGATGCTGGTGAAGCTTATCATGTCCTTTCAGATAAAGAACGAAGAACTAACTACGACCAATTTGGTCATGCAGCTTTTGAAGGAGCGGGCGGAAGAGAAGGTTTTTCAAATTTTGATTTTTCAAGCGTTTTTTCAGATATTTTTGGTTCGGATCCTTTTGATGATTTCTTTGAAGGTTTTGGAGGAACGAAGAGAAGAGGACGGAGAAGATCTTCAGATTATAGGGGCGCAGATTTAAGGTATGATTTATCCATTTCTCTGGAAGATGCATATAACGGAAAAAAAAAAGAAATGAATTTTTCATCTTCAGATAAATGCGAAATATGTGATGGATATGGAGCAGAGCCAGGATCTGAACCTATTTCTTGTTCCACATGTGGAGGACAGGGTCAAGTGAGATCGAGCCAAGGTTTTTTTACAATTCAACAAACTTGCCCAGAATGTTCTGGCTCAGGAGAACAAATTTCCAGCCCATGCAAAGAGTGCAGGGGAATGGGGAAAAAACAAACTAGAAAAAAAATAGTTGCTAATATCCCAAAAGGTGTTGATGATGGTACAAGAATTAGATTATCAGCCAAAGGGGAAGCGGGTATAAAAGGTGCGAGAAACGGTGATTTATATATTTTTCTATCAATAAAACCTCATAGTATTTTCAAAAGATCAGAAGAAAATCTTTTTTTTGAATTTCCTATTTCATTAGCAAATGCAGCGCTTGGGTCTACTGTTGAAGTACCAACGATTGATGGAGGAAAGGCAAAGGTAAAAATTCCAGCAGGAACACAGCATGGCAAGCAATTCAGGTTAAAGGGAAAAGGAATGCCAATAATGAAAAATAAAAATTATGGTGATTTATATATTCAAGCAATAACCGAAGTGCCTGTTTCTCTTACTAAAGAACAAAAAAATCTGCTAGAACAATTTAAAAAACTAGAAGACACAAAAACAAATCCAATTATGAAAGATTTTTTTGAAAAAGCAAAAAGGTTTTGGAAGAACTAAATGAAAAAAATTAACTTAGCAATCACTGGATGCCTTGGAAGAATGGGACAACAACTTGTTAAATCATCTAAAAGTGCAAAAAATTTTAAACTCGTTTCAGTTACAGAAAACAGGATGGTTAATAAAAAAGTAGCTAGTTTAAGACCTCAATTAAATTCAATATCTGCATTTAAAAATGCAAATATAATTATAGATTTCACAATTCCAAAATGCACGTTAGAAGTACTAAAAATTGCTTCTGAACTAAAAAAAAGAGTGGTTATTGGAACAACTGGTTTTTCTAAAAAAGAAGAAAATTTGATAAAAAAATATTCTAGAAAAATACCCATACTTAAAGCGGGTAATATGAGTTTAGGCATAAACTTATTGATGTATTTAACTGAAATAGCCTCCAAATCCCTTGGGGATAATTTTTTAAGCAAAGTTTTCGAAGTACATCATAAACACAAAAAAGATCATCCATCAGGAACCGCTCTGATGCTCGGAAAAGGTATCGCGGTAGGAAAAAAGAAAGATTTTTATAAATTAGTGGGAAAAAAATATTTAAATAAAAAGGCTTTTCCTTACAGTAAAAAAATCAATTTCAATTCAATTAGAAAAGGTGAAATTGTAGGAAATCATAAAGTTTTATTCTCAAGTGGAAAAGAAACTATCACTCTAGACCACGAAGCGTTTGACAGAGCTCTTTATTCTGAAGGCGCATTTACTGCAGCCAAATGGTTAATAAGTAAAAAACCTGGACTTTACTCAATGAGAAACGTATTAAATTTTAAATGAAATCTGGGGAAATAAATTCTCTTTTTAAAAATTTAAGTAAAGTAATAAAAAATCCCAGAAGCGATCTTAAATACAAAAATAAATTTACTCTCTTAGTTTCAGTAGTTCTTTCCGCTCAGTGTACTGATGTTAATGTTAATAACGTCACCAAAAATATATATCCAAAATATAATAAACCTGAACATTTTGTTAAGCTGGGAAGGAAAAAGATAGAAAAATTAATTAAAAGCATAGGTCTTTTTAGAAATAAAGCTAAAAGCGTTTATTTATTATCAAAGCAATTAATTGAAAAACATAACGGACAAGTCCCAAAAAATTTTGATGATTTATATGCTTTACCTGGAGTTGGAAAAAAAACCGCAAGTGTTGTTTTAAATGAAGGCTTTGGTTTACCTACTATTGCAGTTGATACGCATGTATTTAGAGTTAGTAATAGAACGGGTTTAGCCTATGGAAAAAATCCTGACAAAGTACAAGAAAATTTGTACAAAGTAGTCCCTAAAAAATACTTAAAAAAAGCCGGTCATACTTTACTGCTCCATGGCAGATACACTTGCAAAGCAAGAACACCTTCGTGTAAGACATGTGTAATAATCAAATATTGTAAATACAATAACAAGGAACTCAGATGAAAGTATTAGGAATTGGAAATGCTATAGTTGATGTAATTTGTAAAGTAAAAGAAAGTTTTTTATCCGAAAATAATCTTACCAAAAGCAGCATGAAACTTGTTGATGAAGCTGAATTTAAAAAACTATTATCAAATCTGAAAATTGAAGAAACAATAGCAGGAGGCTCAGTTGCAAATTCTATTGTTGGCTTATCACAATTCGGCAATACAGTTTCTTTTATTGGAAAAGTAAATGATGATGAATTAGGTAATAAATATGAAAAAAGCCTGGTTAATGAAAAGGTAAAATATTGTTATCAAAAAAAGAAAGGATCCATTCCAACTGGAACCTGTTTAATTTTAATTACACCAGATTCTGAAAGAACAATGTGTACATTTTTGGGTATTGCAGGAAAAATTAGCGACAAAGATATTGATGAAAACGCAGTTAAAAATAGTGAATTAATTTTTTTAGAAGGTTATTTATGGGATGAGGGTGAACCTAAAGCGGCATTTAATAAAGCTATGAATATATCTAAAAAAAAAGCAATGTCATTGTCAGATCAGTTTTGTGTTGAACGTCATAAAAAAAGTTTTTTTGATTTAGTAAATAATAAATTAGATATTACCCTTGCCAATGAACAAGAAATTTTATCTTTAATTGACGCTAAAAGTTTTAATGAAGTAATTTCATTTGGCAAACAACTAGGAAAACTCCTTGTTATTACTCGAGGTGAAAAAGGAAGCATTGCAATACAAAAAAATGAAGTTGTTGAATGTGATAGTCAAAAAGATTTAAAAATTGTTGATTTAACGGGTGCAGGTGATCTTTTTGCTGCGGGGTTTTTACATGGTCATATTAATAATTTATCAATAAAAGAAAGTTTAGAAAAAGGAACTGAAATGTCTTCAAAAATAATACAAAAAATTGGAGCTAGACTAAACTAACTTTCTTTTTTCTTTTATAACTTCCCTTTCCTTTCTTAGGTCTAACAATACGCTTTTTATATTTTGCAGAAAATAAATCTCTAGCGATAAAATTTCGCAATCTTTTTTTCAAATATAATACCCCTTGTTATTATTTTTGATAAAATTGTTATCGTCAAATTTTTCTAAAATCTTTTTTCTAAGTCGATGAATATGAGTTTCAACGGTATGAGTTTCACTCTCTGGAGAATAATTCCAAACATTTTTTAAAACTAAACTTCTACTTATCGGTTCTTTGTTTTTGCTAAACAAAATAAGAAAACTGATTTCTTTTTCGGACAATTGAAGTTCCAGGTTATTTTTTTTAATTTTACGTTCATTTTTATCTATTATATAATTATTTAAATAAATTAAAGAATTCTTTTTAAATTCATTTTTAGCAAAAGCGTTAATAATTTTCTTTTTGAAATCTAGTATTGCAAATGGCATATTTAGTTGATCGTTAAGTTCGTCTGATAATATATTTTTTACATATGAAGATTCATTAACAAAAATTAATGGAAAATTATTTTTTTTGATTTCGTTATAAAAATTTTTATCTAGTCCAGAAACAAAAAATATAACTAAATGATTTTTTTTTTTAGCATCATCTAAGCATAAATTTAAATCTTCATAATATTTAATTTTGTATTTAGAAAATAGCCTCATTTCATTCAAAATTTCTGAAAAGATTTTATTTCCAAAAACTGATATAGTTACATTACTCATTAACAATAATTTGTATGAACATTATAATAAAAAAACATTTACTATTATACAAAGGTTATAAATTAAAATGCAGTATTGGTAAATCTGGTATTACACCTTCAAAAAAGGAAGGTGATTTAGTATCCCCCAAAGGAATATTTAGACTTGGTTTTCTCTATTATAGGAAAGATAGAATTAAATCACTAAAATGCAAAATAAAAAAAAGAATTATAAAAAAAAATATGGGTTGGTGTGATGACAGCAGGAGTAAAAAATATAATCAAGAAATATATTTTCCATTTAAATATCATGCAGAAAAACTTTATAGAAAAGATAATATTTATGATATTTTTATTAATATAAAATTTAATTACTGCCCAATTATAAAAGGGAAAGGAAGTGCCATTTTTTTACATTTAACTAATATCAATTACAAACCTACAAGTGGTTGCATAGCAATTGTAAAAAAAGATTTTTTAAAAATACTTCCGTTAATTAACAAAAAAACAAGAATTTCAATTAGCTAGAATTTCTTTCTCCCAGAATTGTAGTACCTAATCTTAAATAAGTGGAACCACTTAATATCGCCTGTTCATAATCCGAACTCATACCCATACTTAGATCTTCCAAATTTAATTGTTGTGCAGCTTTTTTTAATTTCTTAAAATATTCTTGAGAGTTGGAATCAACTGGTGGCATACACATTAAACCTATAACATTCAATGATAGATCCTTAGTACAATAATTGTAAAAATTGTTAAGATCATTAAACATTATTCCTGATTTTTGAGGTTCTTCTGCAAGATTCACTTGTATAAATAATTTAACCTTTTTGTTTAATTCTTTTTCGTGATGAGACAGTTTTAAAGCTAATCTGTCATCGTCAAGAGAATGAATATAATTAAATAATTTAACCGCTTTTTTTGCTTTATTGGTTTGTAATTTACCAATCATATGAAGTTGTAAATTCTTATAGCGATTTTTAGTATCGATCCATTTATTTTCAGCTTCCTGAATTTTATTTTCTCCATAATGAATATGTCCATTTTCCAAAAGTGGTAGAATTTTATTTAAAGGAAATGTTTTTGTTACAACAACGATTTTTGGCTTAGTTTTGAGTTGTTTTTTGCTAATAATTTCATTAACCTTGTTTTTAACTCGGCTTAATTTTTCTAAAGTTGTATGCATAAACATTTACCAAGTATTTTTATTTTTGTAGATCAATACAATAATCAAATATTTAAAAATAAAAACCTAAATATAGGTGTTATTTACAGAAATTATAAAGATAGAGATAGGGAAAAACAATTAATGAGAATAGCTAAAGCATGTAAAAAAAGTAGATATCAACTTTTTGTTTCAAATGATCTTAAACTTGCGCTCAAAGTTAAGGCAAATGGTATTTATATTCCATCTTTCAACAAAACAAAAACATTTTCAAATTTAGAAAAAAAAAATATTGCAATCATAGGTTCGGCCCACAATCAAAAAGAAATTCATAGAAAAATTTCACAGAATTGTAGTGCTATCTTCCTTTCTCCTGTTTTTAATGTAGAAAAATCAAAAAAATTTTTAGGATTATTCAAATTTAATTACCTATCTCACATGAACAAAATAAATATTCTGGCACTAGGTGGTATTTCTGAAAATAACATCCGTAAACTTAAATTATTATATATTAAAGGTTTTGGAGGTATTAGGGTATTCAAAAAAAAACCGGCCTTAAAAAAGGCCGGTTTTTATAAGTTTTAATTTAATTTATAAAATTAAAATTTAAAATCTAAATCCTAAAGCAACTGTACCAAATGCAACAGTTGGATCAGCACTATACGAGTTCACTACTGCAATACTAGTACCGTTACCATGAACACTTATACCATTGTAATCAGTATAACCTGCTTCAGTTTTTATAAAGATACCTGATGCTAACACTGTTCGTGTTCCGAGAGCCCATGTTGTACCTGATAGATTAGATGGTTGCGAAATATCACCACTCACCTCTACTTGTGCTCCAGTTAATCCAACTTTCACGTAAAGTGATGAAGTATCACTAAGCACGAGTGTCGGTGCGATATAATAGTTAACCATGTTGTCTATTCTAAAACTTACATCTGTAGGTGCAGAGTCAAAATTTGTACTTTCAGGGTCAGTTACAGGTGTATCTGCTGCATTGTCCTGATCGCCGTGAAACTCTAATTTAGCTTCACCTGAAAAGAGTGACGCTCCTACATCTATAAGGAGGTAACTTCCTAATGGAATTGCATAACCAGCTTCAAAGCCTGTTATTGGCGCAACCTGACCAAGAGAAACTTCGTCTTTTTCAAAAGTTCCGCCTGTTGGAGATGTTCTTGAAGTACCAGACAATTGGATACCATATCCACTAGCTGATACACCTATATACGGTCCAGCAAAATTACTGGAATCTGCCTGGGCAGTTGTACTCATATTCACTAGCAATAGAGTAAATACA
>CATMHL010000004.1 GCA_950068185.1 uncultured Pelagibacteraceae bacterium
GGAGCGGGAGAAGGGAATTGAACCCTCGGCCTAAACGTTGGCAACGTTTCGCTCTACCACTGAGCTACTCCCGCTTATTTAAGAAATGTATTATATTATAAAAATACTAATCTGCAACATAGACTGATATTCCTCTTTTGTTAAGATCAATATCAAATTTTTTGTGAAGAGGAGGAAATGCCCTTTGTTGGCAGTCCATACGGTCACAGGTTCTACTACAGCAATGAAAGATTCCACAGAAACCGATCAGTTTTAATATTTAATTAAAATTTAAATCCTTTATCAGCAATATTAATGATAAAAGATAATTAGCTGATTTGGAAAAATGAATTCTCAAATTTTAATAAAAATTAACAGTATTATTAAAAATAGGCTAATTGAGTTATCGGGCATATCACTTATACTTATTAGCATCTTTCTTATAGCATCAATTATTAGCTATTCTCCGAGCGATCCTAATTTCATCTACACGCCAGAAAATACAGAAATTAAAAATGTTGGAGGATTTTATGGCAGTGTTATATCAGATTTTCTACTTCAGTCTTTGGGATTAATTTCTATTTTTCTTGTTATTAACTTTTTTTATTGGGGTACAAAACTTACTACTGAAAAAATAATAAGTAATTTTATTACAAAAATTTTTTTTACTTTAATCTACATAGTTTTTGGAACAACTGTTCTAAATATTTTCTATAACGATTCATTCTGGCTAATCGATAATGGAAACGGTGGATTTGTTGGTCGAGCAATTAAAGAAAATATTTATTACTTTAGTCCCCTGATGGAAAATCAATATGTAATTTATAGTCTTGTTTTACTAACAATCATTTTTTTTATATTAAGCCTAAATATTAAACTAAATGAAATTGTAAAAATTTTACTTTTTCCTTTTATAATAATAAAAAAAATAAACTCTTTTTTTATGAATGATAAAAAAAAAGTTGATACCAATACAAATGTGTCACGTGTTCATTTAGAAAGACAAAGTTATGAAGAAAATGCTTCTAAAGAAAAACAGCCAATTTTACCTTTTTCAAATAAAAGAGAAACGAGGAACGCTGACAATATTTTTAAATTGCCAGTGATAAATTTTTTAGAAAAAAATCCTGATTTAAAAAATAAAAAAAATATTGATGATTCAGAATTGACTAAAAATTCAGAATTTTTAGAAAAGATTTTACTTGATTTTGGTGTTGATGGTAAAATTAAAAGAATTAACTGTGGACCTGTTGTAACTTTATATGAATTTGAACCGGCATCAGGCATAAAAGTATCAAAAATAATCAACTTGGCAGATGATATAGCAAGAAACACTAGTTCAATTTCAGCAAGGGTAGCAACGGTACCCGGTAAAAGCACAATTGGTATAGAGATTCCTAATTCTAAAAGAGAAAATGTATTTTTAAATGAAATTATTGCAGATGAAAAGTTTTATAAAAAGGAAACAAAATTACCAATAGCTTTGGGGAAAAGTATTTCAGGCGTCCCTGTCGTTGGTGATCTTTTCGCAATGCCTCATTTATTAATAGCTGGAACTACTGGTTCGGGAAAATCTGTGTGCATTAACACTATAATATTATCATTACTTTATAAATATGCTCCTGAAAAATGTAATTTAATTTTAATTGATCCGAAAATGTTAGAACTTTCTGCTTACGAAGGTATACCGCATTTACTTTGCCCTGTTATCACTGAATCTAGAAAAGCTACAGCAGCACTCGGTTGGGCGGTAAAAGAAATGGAAAACAGATACAAATTAATGACACGCGTAGGTGTAAAAAACATTGATGGTTATAATTCTAAACATAAAAAACATATGCCTTACATTGTAGTAATAGTCGACGAAATGTCTGATTTAATGTTAATAGCAGGAAAGGAAATAGAAAATTATATTCAAAGATTATCACAGATGGCACGAGCTGCTGGAATTCATATTATTATGGCAACACAAAGGCCAAGCGTCGACGTTATAACTGGTACTATTAAAGCAAATTTTCCAACACGAATTTCATTTCAAGTAAGTTCAAAAATTGACAGTAGAACAATTTTGGGAGAACAGGGAGCTGAACAGTTATTAGGTAAAGGCGATATGTTATTTATGTCCTCAGCCAATAGAATAGTAAGAATTCATGGTCCATACGTTTCAGAACCTGAAATAGAAAAGGTAAACAGCTTTTTAAGATCCCAAGGAGAACCTAATTACATTGATGAAATTACTGTGGTTAAGGACTTTGAAAACGGTAATACGGAAAATATTGATGAGGAAAAAGACGAATTATATAATAAAGCGGTAGATCTTATTAAAGCAGAAGGAAAAGCTTCCACAAGTTTTCTACAAAGAAAATTACAAATTGGGTATAACAGAGCAGCAAGAATTATGGAGACAATGGAAAAAGAAGGTATCGTAGGTCAAGCTAATCATGTAGGCAAAAGAGAAATTTTATAGGTCTATCTTGACAAAAAAATCATTTTTTCTATTAAATATTTTTTTCATATACTTGTTTTCTGCGAGTGTTTCTTTAGCAGATTTACAAAAAAATCTTATCAATAAATTAACAGCAATTAAAACTTTATCTTTTGATTTTAAACAGAAAATTTCAGATAAAGAAGAAATAGGAAATTGTTTCATTAAATATCCTCTTCTTATGAAATGTAACTATCAAAATTTGAAACAAAAGACCATAATTTCTAATGGGAAAACAGTAGCTGTAATAAAAAAAAAATACAAAAAAATTTATTATTATCCTATAAAGTTAACTCCACTTTTTTTTATTCTAAAAAAAGAGAAAATTATAAATTTAATAAGAAAAAATCAACCAACTGAAATAAATGCAGGTTTAATCGAATTTGAATTTATCGATCAAAAGACAAATAAGGTAAAAATACTTTTTGACAAAAATTCACTAGAATTTAAAGGTTGGAAAACAAAAGACGTTTATTCCAACAATGTTAGTTTTACAATTAATAATTTAAAAATTAACAATCAAATTGTTGATGATTTTTTTAAAATCCCAAAAGAAGAGGATCTTTAAGAAACCATTTTTCCTACTTTTTCGCCTCCAAAAATATGGAAGTGTAAATGTGGAACTTCTTGTCCTCCATTTTCTCCAATATTAACTAAGGATCTATAGCCTCCGCCTTTAACCTCATCAGAGACTCCAATTTTTTTTGCCACTAAACTTATTCCTTTTATTAAGCCTGAAATTTCTTTATCAGATGCTTTTGACGAAAAATCATCTAAATTTACATATTCACCTTTGGAAACAACAAGAGCATGAATTTTTTTTTGTGGATTAATATCGTAAAATGCAAGCACATATTCATCTTCATAAATTTTTTTACAAGGAATTTCCCCTCTTAAAATTTTTGCAAAAATGTTATTTTTGTCATAAGTCATATTTATCTATTTCTTTTTTCTTCAAAACCTGAAGTATCTTCTCTTTTTTTAAGCACAGTTATTACATCATCAAAATTTACACCAGCGGATTCTAAAGTAACTAGCAAATGGTAAATAACATCTGCTGTTTCATGTGTTATATTTTTTTTATTTTTAATTGCTTCTTCAAGTTCTGCTATTTCCTCTTTAAGTTTATTTAAACAATGATCATTTCCTTTAGACAACAAAAAGGAAGTATATGATGATTTAACATCACTCCCTTTTTTAGATTTAATTGTTTTTATGAGTTTCTCTATAGTCTCTGACATAATTAAATTCTAACAGGTATACCTTTTGAGTCCAAATATTGTTTGGCTTCTAATATTGTGTGTTCTCCAAAGTGGAAAATTGATGCAGCTAGCACAGCACTAGCTTTGCCAATTTTAATTCCTTGATGTAAGTGTTCTAAATTACCAACTCCTCCAGATGCAATTACCGGTATGTTCACAAGATTAGATACTTTTTTAGTCAAATCTAAATCATAACCCTTTTTTGTTCCATCTCTATCCATTGAGGTAAGTAGTATTTCTCCAGCACCTAATGACTCCATTTTTTCTACAAATTTTAAAGCATCAATGCCTGTAGATTTTCTTCCACCGTGGGTAAAAATTTCCCATTTATTTTCACTTATTTTTTTCGCATCAACCGCAACAACAATACATTGAGAACCAAATTTTTCAGAACTCTCTTTAACTAAATTTTTATTATTTACCGCAGCAGTATTTATTGACACTTTATCAGCGCCAGCCAAGAGTAAATTTCTTATATCTTCTAAAGTTCGCACCCCTCCTCCAACCGTAAGTGGTATAAAACATTTTTCTGCAGTTTTTTTAACAGTATCTAATATAATATTTCTGTTTTCATTTGAGGCTGTAATATCTAAAAAACATAGTTCATCTGCTCCCTGCTCATCATATATTTTTGCTTGTTCAACAGGGTCCCCAGCATCAACTAAATTAACAAAATTAATCCCTTTAACTACTCTTCCATTTTTTACATCTAAACAAGGTATGATTCTTTTTTTCAGCATTTTAGATCAATTTCGCTAGGTCATTAATTTTTATATCACCATCATAAATCGATTTACCCACTATGACACCTTCAATACTTGGATTATTTAATGATTTAATTTTTTTTACATCTTCTATTGAAGAAACTCCTCCAGAAATAACCAAAGGAATTTTTACTTTGCTAGATAATTCAATTGTATCTTTTATATTTGGTCCTTTTTTTGTCCCGTCTTTATTAATGTCTGTATAAATAATTCTAGAAACACCAAAATTTTGAATTTTATTTATAAAATCTATAGCAAAAATATTAGTTTGTTTTTTCCACCCAGATAAAGCAATCAAGCCATCTTTAACATCTAAGGCAACAGCAATTTTATTTTTAAATTTATTGCAAGCGGTTTTAAGTAAATCTGTATTTTCTACAGCAGCAGTACCCATAACAACCCTGTCGACGCCTGTTTCTATCCAGTTATTTACATCATCAAATGTTCGTATTCCCCCGCCAATTTGAATTTTTAATTTAACTTTTTTAATTATTTCTTTAATGACATTTGAATTAGTTGGCTTACCTTGAAGCGCACCATCTAAATCTATGATATGAATGTTATTAAAGCCACTTTCAGAATATTTTTTAGCTTGGTCAATTGGCAAATTTTTGTAAGAAGTCATTTTTTCGAAATCGCCCTTAATAAGCCTAACGCACTTGCCGCCTTTAATATCAATAGCTGGAAAGATAATCATTTAAACCTCCCACTTTAAAAAATTTTCTAAAATTATTAATCCATTTTTTTGACTTTTTTCTGGATGAAATTGTGTACCAAAAATATTTTCCTTTGCTACCGCTACAATAATTGAATTACCATAATTAGTAGTGGCAACAATACAATCTTTTTGTGTTGTTATTAATTCATAGCTATGAACAAAATACATATGAGATTTATTTTCAAGACCAGAAAAAAGAGTAAAATCTTTTTTAAATTCTATTTGATTCCATCCCATGTGCGGTAATTTAAGTGTTTTGTTAATATTGTTTATTTTTCTAACTGATCCATTAATCCAACCAAAACCTTTTGTTTCTTGAGATTCATAACCAATTTTAGCAAATAGTTGCATGCCAACACATATTCCAAAAATAGGTTTTTTTTTAACCAAAACAAATTCGTTTAAAGTATCTTCTAATCCGGGAATTTTTTTTACACCTAAATAACAATCTCTAAAAGATCCCTGTCCTGGAAGAATTATCTTTTTGGATTCTTTAATTATTGCAGGATCAGATGTAACTATTATTTTTGAATCTGAATTGATATTATTGGCAGCAGCTTCGAGTGCTTTAGCCGCTGACTTTAAATTGCCAGAACCGTAGTCAATTACTGTAATCGACATTTTTAATTTACAAAACACCCTTGGTTGAAGGAATTTTATTTTTAATTCTTTTATCTATTTCTAAAGCTTCACGTAATGATCTTGCTAGTCCTTTAAAACAAGACTCAATTATATGATGACTATTATCTCCATAAACATTTTCAATATGCAGTGTTATACCGGTAGCTTGCGAAAAAGCTTGAAACCATTCCTTAAACAACTCAGTGTCCATCTCTCCTAATTTTTCTACTTTTAATTTTACCTTCCAAATTAAATATGGCCTGTTTGAAACATCTATTGTTACTCGAGTTAATGTCTCATCCATAGGAATTAAAGCATGAGCATATCTTCTTATTCCTTTTGATGAACCAAGTGCTTTTTTTATGCACTCACCGATAGCAATTCCTGTGTCTTCGGTTGTGTGATGCAAATCAATATGTGTGTCACCTTTTGCCAATATTTTTAAATCAATTAAGGAATGTTTGGATAATTGTTCCAACATGTGGTTAAGAAAACCTATTTTGGTATCTATTTTGTAAGATCCTTTTCCATCTATGTTTACTTCGACAATTATATTTGTCTCTTTAGTTTTTCTGTTTATCTTGGCTTTCCTTGCCATATGAGGCTCCTGTAATAACAGGGTATATAAATAATTCAAGAATATATCAATAAAATGAATTTTTTAGACTTGAAGATACCAAATAAATCTCCACATACATTGGTACAATGAATAACAATTCAAATTGGCATGGAACTACAATTGTCCTAATCAGAAAAGATAAGGATGTTGTTGTGGCTGGAGATGGTCAGGTTAGTCTTGGCAATACTGTAATCAAAAGCACTGCTAACAAAGTGCGAAAAATTGAGAAAAGAAATGTCATTGCAGGATTTGCTGGATCGACTGCTGATGCTTTTACTTTGTTTGAAAGATTAGAAGCTAAATTAGAAAAACATGCTGGCAATCTTACAAGAGCAGCTGTTGAATTGGCAAAAGATTGGCGATCGGATAAATATTTAAGAAGATTAGAGGCTCTAATGGCAATCGCTGATAAAGAAAAAAGTTTTTTAATTTCTGGCACTGGAGATGTACTTGAGCCCGAGGAAGGTATTATAGGAATAGGCTCAGGAGGTAACTATGCTATAGCTGCCGCAAAAGTATTAATGGATTCTAAAATGTCAGCAGAAGAGATTGCAAAAAAATCAATTCAGGTTGCATCTGAAATATGTGTATTTACAAATAATAATATAACCTTAGAAAAAATTTAGGTAAATGAAACAAAAAACAAATATAACACCATTGCCAAC
The DNA here is from genome assembly GCA_950068185.1 of uncultured Pelagibacteraceae bacterium. Lineage (GTDB taxonomy): Bacteria > Pseudomonadota > Alphaproteobacteria > Pelagibacterales > Pelagibacteraceae > AG-414-E02. Next base: position 7,114 of record CATMHL010000004.1, read on the forward strand.
AAGAGACTCTAAACAAGAGACAGATGAAAAATCAGTGGTTTCATCTCTGTCTCCTAGAGAAATAGTTTCCGAATTAGATCGATACGTAATTGGTCAAAATGCAGCAAAGAGAGCTGTTGCAATTGCCCTAAGAAATAGATGGAGAAGACAAGCATTAAAAGGCGACATGAAAGATGAAGTGTTGCCAAAAAACATTCTTATGATTGGACCTACTGGTGTAGGAAAAACAGAAATATCAAGAAGGCTTTCTAAATTAGCTGAAGCACCCTTTATAAAAGTTGAAGCAACACGATTTACAGAAGTTGGTTATGTGGGTAGGGATGTAGAACAAATAATTAGGGATTTGCTTGAAATTGCAATAGCTATTGAAAAAGAAAGAATGAGAAAAGAGGTATACTCTAAAGCTCAACAGGCCGCAGAAGAAAGGGTGCTTAATGCACTTGTAGGAAATAAAGCAAGTATTGCTACCAGAGAAAGTTTTAGAAAAAGATTAAGAAGTGGTGATCTTGATAATAATAAAATCGAAATTGAAATAAATGATACGCCAAATATGCCAAGTTTTGAAATACCTGGAATGCCAGGAGCAAATGTTGGAATGGTAAATATAACCGAAATGTTTGGAAAAAATATTAAAAAAGGTAAAAAGAAAAAAATTACAGTAAAAGAATCACACGATATCTTGATTGCTGAAGAGTCTGATAAAATGATTGAGGATGATAAAATTATAAAAACGGCAAAAATTTCAACTGAAGACAATGGAATTGTCTTTTTAGATGAAATCGACAAAGTATGTGCAAGAGGAGAACGTATTGGAGGAGATGTTTCAAGAGAAGGTGTCCAAAGAGATTTGTTACCCTTGATAGAGGGAACGACCGTTAGCACAAAACATGGTACTATAAAAACTGATCATATATTATTTATCGCTTCTGGTGCATTTCAACTTGCTAAACCATCAGATTTATTACCTGAACTACAGGGAAGATTACCTATCAGGGTAGAATTAAACGCTTTAACAAGTGATGATTTCATAAGAATTTTAGAAGAACCGGATAATAGTTTAATTAAACAATACAAGGCACTTTTAGAAACAGAAAAAGTAACTCTTGAGTTTCCCAAAGATGGAATTGAAACAATTGCAAAATTAGCAACCGAGGTTAACTCCAATATAGAAAATATTGGAGCAAGAAGGCTACATACTATTATTGAAAAAGTGTTGGACGAAATTAGCTTCACTGCAACTGACAAAGGCGGTGAAACAATTGTAATTGATAAAAATTATGTTATTAAAAATCTTGGCGAACTTGTTAAAGATACTGATTTATCAAAATTTATTCTCTAATTTTTTTGTTATTTTTTAAAAAAATATAAATAGCTCCATTCCCACCATGTTTTTTATCTGCTGTTGATATTTTCATTACTTTTTTATTTAAATTTTCTTCATTTTTAATAAACTCCGGTACAGAATATTTCAAAACACTAAATTTTTCTGAAATGTAAGGATTTTCATCCACTTTTGATCTTAATCCCTTGCCCGTTATAATTAAAAGTTTTCTATATCCTTGGTTAAAGGATTCATTTACAAATTCCTTAACCTTTCGATTTGCCTCGTTCAATGACGATCCATGCAAATCTAATTTTGGAACTTTATTTGTTTGTATATTTTCCTGTAAAAGATCAACTTCTTTAACGTTAATATTATCAATTTGTTTTGTAAAATCTATCCAATCTTTTTTATCTTCGGATGTAGCGGTGTATTTTTTTTTCACTATTTGTTTGATGTCTCGACTAAGTACCACGTGGGGTCTTGGCTCCACATATTTTTTGAAAATTTCCAAACGTCATTAACGGTCTTTATTGTATCTGGATTACCCTCGATTATCTGATTATTTTTATTTTTAACGCAAGTAATTATTTCACTAACAAAATTAACTGTTACTTTATAAATATTTTCTATTTTTTTGAATTCTAATATTTTTGATGATTTTAGTCCTATAAAAATTGTTTCATATTTAAGTTCCTTTTTTTTTCTATCGTCTATAACTTCTGAAAAGTCGTTAAACAACCCCTTCCCCAATAAACCTTTTAAAGATTTTTTATCTCCTTTTGCAAAGGAAGTGATTATTTGTTCATATGCTACGTCCGCACCCTTTAAAAATTGTTTTTTTGCTTCTTCATCAACATTACCTGTTTTTATAGCTTCATTATTTTTTATATCTTTAAGCACTTCCATCCCTTTAGGAAAAGGCCCGCCCATTGGCTTTTTTTGATGGCCTGTTTTTCTTCCTAAAATATTTCTAAGTCTTAAAATAATAAAACCAGCAAACATTGCTAGCAAAATTATGTCTATGAATCCAAATTGATTCCCCATATGTTTTTTGATTATAATACGTAATTGCTATAGTATACAAATATATTTAAAAAGACAAATGAACGCTCTCATCCTTTTTATAATCAGCATACCTTTAATAGAAATTTATTTAATGATTAAAGTCGGGGGTGTAGTTGGTGCCTTTAATACAATTTTTTTAATTTTTTTTACGGCAATAACAGGTGTGTATTTTGCAAGATTAGCTGGTCTGAATGCCATTAGATCAGGTTTTAATCAATTAATGAAGAACGAGATGCCGATTTACGAAATTATATCAGGAGCCGCTTTAGCTTTTGCAGCTTTGCTTCTTATAATACCAGGATTTTTAACGGATTTAGTTGGATTTTTATTAATAATACCCGTAACAAGAAAATTCTTCATTAGATCTATATCTTCTAAATTTAATAGAAAAAAAAAAGAAGAGAATATTATTGAAGGAAGTTTCGAGGAAAACAAACAAAACAATAATAACAAAAAAAGTCACTTGGATGAGTTATAAAATTATATCAAAGTTCATAAAAGATGTTTCCTTTGAAATCCCAAATGCTCAAGCTTTTATTATGCTAGAAAAAGAAATTTCAAATTATACTTTAAATTTTGATATTAAAAGCAATCCATTTAAGAATAATATAATTGAAGTAAACACAGTTTTAAGAATTTCTCCAAATCAAGAAGTTAAACATAAAATACTTTCCGAAATTACTTGCACCGCTTTAGTTTCTCTAGAAAAAAAATTTGAAGATAAAAAAGAATTAGAAAAAATTATTTTAATAAAAATTCCCACAGAAATATATCCTACTTTATATACAACATTTATCTACTTATTCAACAAAGCTGGAGTAAAAAATATCCAAATTGACAAAGAAGTTGATTTTGAAAAATTGTACAAGGAAAGAAAATAGCTAGCTATAGTAATTTTTAGGTAGATGTGATTTAAGGTATTTTTTATGAAGCTGCAGCTCCTCGTTGCTGGGCTTGATTATTCTTTTTGGTATATTATTTTTTTTATTAATATTATTACTAAATTTTGAGTCAATAATTTCAATATTTTCTAAATTAAATTTTGGCTCTTTTTGATCTATAAGATTTACATAAATTTCTTTTAACAAATAACAATCAACCAAAGCAGTGTGTTTTTTTCTTCTCGAATTATCGATATTAAAACGCTTACAAAGTGCATCTAAAGAGTTTTGGGAACCGGGATATTTTATACGCGCTATTTCCAAAGTATCTATTATATTTTTTTTATCAATCTCTTTTTTCTTAATAAGTTTCATTTCGTAATTTAAAAATGATAAATCAAAAGGCGCATTATGTATTATTAATTTTTTACCATTTATAAAATCTAAAAAATCTTCAGCTATTTCAGCAAAAGTTTTTTTATCAGATAGAAATTTATCTGAATACCCATGTATCTTATATGCTTCTTCGGATACTACCCTTTGTGGATTGATATATGCGTGAAATATATTATTCGTTGCAATTTGATTGTCTAGTTCAACGCAGCCAATTTCTACAATTCTGTGTTTTTCTATATTTGATAGCCCTGTTGTTTCTGTGTCAAGTATAACTTCAAGCATTTAATAAAATTTTTTCTAACACCTTTTTAACATTTTTTTTGACAGAATTATTCTTAAAATTATTTTTTATTATAAAATCTGAATGTTTTTTTTTAACTTCTACAGGAAGTTGAAGTTTTTTAAATTTTTTTGCAATTTTTAGATTAAAATTACTTCTTTTTTTTAATCTTTTATTGATCTCTTTTTTTTCAGCATCTACAAAAATTAAAATGTCATTTTTTTCATTTATTTTATTTTCCATTAATAGTGGAATATCCAAAATAATAAATTTATTATTTTTATTTTTTTTGGTAAAATTATTCATACTAGACCGAACCTCAGGATGAACAATTTTTACAACCTTTTTAAGATTACTTTGACTAGCAAAAATAGCTTTGGAAATTTCGTTTTTTTTAATAGGGAAAGAAACTATATATGCAGGAAGTGCTTTTTTTAATTTATTATAACACTTTCTACTTTTTTTATATAATCTAGCAACCTCAGCGTCAGCATTAAAAACTGGATAACCAAATTGTTTAGCTACATGACTTTTGCCAGAACCAATATCTCCTAAAACAGCAATTCTAATCATACATACACTTCAAAATTTTGAACCAATAGAGGTCAAACTGGTAGTTTGGCCTTCCAATAATTTAATCGTTTCATTATCTATTTTTGGTAAGATATCATGCCAAATCTTAAATGCTAACTGGGCCTGGCATATAAACATCATCTTCCCGTTTGTAGTTTCGTTTCCTAACTCTTCACCTTTTAAAAGGAAATTTGTTTTACCAGGGTTATAAATAACATCATAAAATAATTTCTTTTTTCCAAAAAATTTGGGTTTATGTTTGTTGTAATCTAATTCTATTTTATCATTATTTTTTAAACCTAAACTTGTTGCATTAATAATTATATCAAAATCAGGACTTTGACCCCAATCTAAGGTTTCCAAACCTAAAGATATCTTGTAATAACTTTCTAAATCTTTTGCCTTTTTCTTTGTCCTATTGCTTATATAAACCTTAGCAGCTTCTAATTTTTCCAAAGCTTTAAGTATAGAAGGTACAACGCCCCCGGCTCCTAAAATAAATATTTTTTTATTTTTTACTTTATAATTTATGTACTCTAAGCTTTGCTTAAACCCACCAACATCTGTGTTATCTCCAACAACAACGTCTATTGCATTCTCTTTTTCTTTATAAATTGTATTTACTGAACGAGTCTCATTTGCAAGGGGAGTTAATTTATCAAGAAAAGGAATTACTGATTTTTTAAATGGGACTGTTACATTTATTCCATCGATCTTACCATTTTTAACTTCATCGATTATTCCTTTAATATCACTTTCATTAAGCCTTTTCTTATCATACGCTGCATCTAAATTATTTTTCTTAATCCAGTAATTATGTAATTTAGGTGATAAAGAATGCTCAATTGGATTTCCTATAACTAAATATTTTTTCATTTTTTCTATAATATTATAATTTTATCTCCAATTTTAACTTTGCCAGAGACTAAGACTTCACATCTTAATCCTCCTTTTCTAGGAAATTCTTTTAATATATTCTTAGCATTAAGCATCTGTTCAAGATGTAAGCACGGCTTACATAATTGATAAGGTAAAATTTTAATCGTCCCAATTTCAATTTCTTTTTCGATTATACTATTAAGCTCGATTCCCTCTGTCACAATGTTTCGTCTAAAATCAATATAAGGAATTTTAGTTTTATATTTATTATTATAATAATCTATATTTTCTTTTTCGATTAAAGTTATTTGTCCTTTGTAGCCATTATAGTCACGAAAATGCCTGTCACCCGAAATGCCTTTACCAGACAAAACCTCTATTTCACTAATTTCATTAATCTTTTGACCATCATCTTTACTTATGCCTATTTTAAAAACTTTGGAAACTTTTTTCATTTTAATGCGTTTAAATATTCTTTTATTTGTTTAACTGGTAAGCCCATAATAGTGTCTTCATTTCCTTCTATTTTCGAAAATAAAGATCTTCCATCAGCTTCTATTTGATAAACGCCGTAAGCATATAATTCTTTATCCTTTATCTTTACTAAATATGATTTAATTTCGTTTAAATTTAGTTGTTTCATTGTTAAAGTAGCAGCGTCTGTGTAATTCCATATCATGGCTTCATTTTTAGAAATACACACAGAACTAATTAATTGGTGTTTTTGACCATTTAATTTTTTAAGAATATTTAAAGCATCTTCTCGGCTTTTTGGCTTTGAAATAATTTCGCCATTTAAATCTATAATACTATCTGCTCCTAATACGAGTTTATCGGTTTTTTTTCCACTAACTTTATTTGCTTTTAATTCTGCTAGATTTTTCGAAATTGTCTTTGGTGTTTCTTTTGTTTTAAGTAAAGATTCTTTGATTGACTCTTCATCAACATTCGCTGGTACTATTTCACAATTAATACCATTTTTATCTAATATCTTTTTTCTCACTCCACTGCTTGATGCAAGAATAATATTATTAATCATTTAGAATTTAATATATCTAATATTTTTATAATAGATGCGGCGGTTTCTTCTACAGATTTTCTTGTCACATCTATAATCGGCCAATTATATTTTTTAAATAATTTTTTTGAATTTTCTAATTCATTTAAAATTTTTTTTTCATTAGTATAATCACTGGGCCTTTCTTTATGCATAGAATGAATTCTATTTCTTCTAACATCAGACAGTCTTGCTGCGTCACAAACAAAACCAACGACACAGGTTTTTTTAGAACTTTCTATTAGTTGTGCGGGTATATCTTTATTTAGAATAAAAGGAATATTTGCAACTTTATAACCTCTGTTTGCTAGATAAATTGAGGTTGGTGTTTTACTAGTTCTGCTTATACCTATTAAAACAACATCTGAATTATCTAAATCTGATATTACTTTTCCATCGTCGTGGGTCATGGTGAACTGAACTGCTTCAATTCTTTTATAATATTCTTCGTCTAAAGCATGTTGTCCGCTAGGTTTGCGGCTTGCTTTCTGTTTAAGTAATTTGGAAAAACCTGTTATTAAGTCGCCCAAAACTTCAAAGCAAGGAATATTATTTTTTTTTGTTTCTGTAACTAAGTATTTTGCAAGATCATTGTCTACAATTGTATATAAAATTATTATATCTTTTTCTGTTCTAGAATTAGAAATAATTTTATCTATTTGATTTTTGGTTCTTGTAAAAGAATAATGAATTGTTTTGCAATCAAAATTAGAAAATTGAGCTTTAATAGCCAAAAAAATTCTATCCAATGTTTCCCCGGTTGAATCAGACACTTGATAAACTTGGTAAATCTTGTTCATAACCTTGTTAATAATTTATCCATCGAAACGAATATTCGTCTTACTATTGAAATAATTAATTTTATTAAGAGAAATTAACAATGAATTAAGTAAGTTATATACGTTAATAAAATATAAACAAATTGTTATAAAAACTAACAAGATATAATATATATAATTAAATCAATAATTTATAATATATATTAATAACAGGCACTATGGATAAACTGTACATAATTAATTAATACCACTATTAACATAACCTAATAATACTACTAACTTATTTAAATAATATATTAATGAAAGATACATTAAGGATATGTATTGAAGAAAAAAAAACTTCTTATATACCTATATGGTTTATGAGACAGGCTGGTAGATATTTACCAGAATTTAAAGAAATAAGAAAAAAAAATATAAATTTTATAAAACTTTGTTTAAATCCTAATTTAATTGCTGAAATAACACTTCAACCACTAAAAAGATTTGATCTTGATGCAGCTATCATTTTTTCAGATATTTTAATGATACCTTATAGTTTAGGACAAAAGGTTGAATTTAAAAAAGGAGTGGGGCCAGTTCTTGGAGATATAGAACTTGATAATATAATTAATACAGACCCAACAGATTTTATTAAAAGACTGTTACCTGTTTATAAAGGAATAGAAAAAGTTAAAGATAATTTAAAAGGAAAAAGTCTTGTAGGATTCGCTGGAGCACCCTGGACATTGTTATTGTATATGTTGAACAAAGAGTCACCTAAAAATAACTTTAATTTTGATAAAATTAATAAAAACAAGTTTTTAATTAATAAATTACTTAAAAAAATAGAAGAAATGATATGTTTACATGTTGATAAACAGATCGAGGCCGGAGCAAATATAATACAAATTTTTGACTCTTGGGCAGGATTATTGCCTAAAAATGAACTTCCTAACTATTGTTATATTCCTACTTTAAAAGTTGTCCAACATATTAAATCTAAAAAAATACCAGTTATTTGTTTTCCAAAAGGTATTGGTGAAAGTTATGTTGATTTTTGTTCAACAGTAAAACCTGATTGTATTAGTATAGACTATGAGGTTGATCCGAAATGGATAAAAGACAAATTAAACGGAACCCCAATACAAGGAGGATTAGATCCTAAAATACTTTTAGATGATGATAAAGAAAGAATAAAAAAAAATACCGAAAACTACCTTAATATATTTAAAGATTATCCTTATGTATTTAACTTAGGTCATGGTGTTTTACCCGAAACGAAGCCTGAAACAATAGAATATCTTATTAAGATTGTTAGAAATAAAAAATAAAATGAAAAAGGCAGTCATTTTATTTAATCTAGGAGGACCCGATAAGCTAGAAAGTGTTGAGCCATTTCTTTTTAATTTATTTAATGATCCTGCAATAATTGGTATTCCTTCCATTTTTAGATACCCATTAGCAAAATTTATTTCTAAAAAAAGAGCTCCAATTGCAAAAAATATCTATAAAGAAATTGGTAATAAATCGCCAATTCTTGAATTGACCCAAGATCAAGCAAAGAGTTTAGAAAATAATTTGTCAAAGAAGGGCGATTATAAATGTTTTGTTGCGATGCGGTGTTGGCATCCGCGAGCTTCTGATGTAATTAAAAAAGTTAGAGAATATAATCCAGAAGAAATAATACTTTTACCCCTTTATCCTCAATTTTCAGCATCAACCTCAGGATCTTCTATTAATGAATGGAAAGATTTATGCAAAAAAGAAAATTATAAAGTTAAAACCAAAACTATTTGTTGTTATCCAACAGAAAGTAATTTTATAGCTTCACACGTTTCTCTTATTAAAAAAACCCTACAAAATATTGAAAATAATAATTTTAAACTAATTTTTTCTGCACACGGTTTACCAGAAAGTAAAATTAAAAAAGGCGATCCCTACCAATGGCATGTTGAGGAAACTGTTAAGGAAATTATGTCTAAGTTAAAAACTGAAAATTTAGATTATGTAATAAGTTACCAAAGTCGTGTAGGTCCTATGAAATGGATTGGTCCTTCTACAGATTCTGAAATTATTAAATATTCCAAAGAAAAAAAAGGAATAGTTATAGTTCCAGTAGCCTTTGTCTCAGAACACTCAGAAACACTAGTGGAATTAGATATCAAATACAAAAAATTAGCGGAAAAAAATAGTTGTATTTTTTATAAACGAACACCAGCATTAGGAATAGAGGAGAATTTTATTAAAGGACTTACAAAATTAGTTTTACAACCAGAAATAAGAGGAAATTTTGTTTCATCTATAATGTGTCCAAATAAGTATGTAAAATGTCCTTGTTTAAAATTATGAAAAAGTTTTAATGAATACATATTTACTTTTTAAATCAATACACCTAATAGCAGTGATTGCCTGGGTGGCCGGGCTTTTGTATTTGCCAAGAATACTTGTTTATCACAGTGAGGCTGTCGCAAATAATAAATCTGAAGATTTGGTATCTACTTTTAAAGTTATGGAAAGGAGGCTTTTTATTTATATTATGAATCCTGCGATGATAACATCCTGGATTTTAGGGGCGCTGTTAATTCAGACGATCGGTATAGATAATTTTGGTTCACTCTGGCTTCAATTAAAATTACTTTTTGTGGTTATTTTAACCATTTACCATTTCTTTTTGTTTCAATGCTTAAGAAAATTTGCTGAAAATAATAACTCTTTTTCACCTAAATTTTATAGAATAATCAATGAAATACCCACCGTTTTGCTTATAGGTATAATACTAATCGTAGTCTTTAAACCATTATGACACTTGTAATTTTATAAAAAAATATTATATTAACAACACGTTTCTCATTAACAAATTACACACATATGAATTTAGAAGAACTAAAAAAGAAATCACCTGCAGAGCTTATTTCACAAGCCGAAAAACTAGCAATAGAAAATCCAAGCACATTAAGAAAACAAGAAATCTTATTTGCAATACTTAAAAAACTTGCGCAAAAAAATGAACAAATTACTGGTGGCGGGGCATTGGAAGTTTTGCAAGATGGTTTTGGCTTTTTAAGAGCTATCGAATCAAACTATTTGCCTGGACCAGATGATATCTATGTTAGTCCAAGCCAGATAAGAAAATTTGGATTGAGGACCGGAGATTCAGTGGAAGGTGAAATAAGAGCACCTAAAGATCAAGAGAGATATTTTGCCTTATTAAAAGTAGATAAAATAAACTTTGATAATCCTGAGAAAATGAGAAATAAAATTGCTTTTGATAATTTAACTCCACTTTATCCGGACAAACAATTAAGGATGGAAGTGGAAACAGCTAAAATTGAAAAAAAACCTGATCTAACTGCAAGATTAATTGATTTAGTGAGTCCGATTGGAAAAGGTCAAAGATCTTTAATTATTTCTCCTCCAAAAGCAGGTAAAACAATTATTTTGCAAAACATAGCTCATTCAATTGCCACAAATCATCCAGAGTGTTACCTAATGGTTTTACTTATAGATGAACGACCAGAGGAAGTAACTGATATGCAAAGATCAGTAAAAGGTGAAGTAATTAGTTCAACTTTCGATGAGCCAGCTTCGAGACACGTTGCTGTAGCTGAAATGGTAATTGAAAAAGCAAAAAGATTAACAGAACATAAAAAAGACGTTGTTATTCTTTTAGATTCTATAACAAGACTTGGTAGAGCGTATAATGCAGTAGTTCCGAGTTCAGGAAAAGTTTTAACCGGAGGTGTAGATGCTAATGCTCTTCAGAGGCCAAAGAGATTTTTTGGTGCGGCCAGAAATATAGAACAAGGAGGCTCTCTTACAATCATTTCAACAGCATTAATTGATACTGGCAGCAGAATGGATGAGGTAATTTTTGAAGAGTTTAAAGGCACAGGTAATAGTGAACTTATATTAGACCGTAAAATTTCAGATAAAAGAATTTTCCCTGCTATTGATATTACTAGGTCAGGCACAAGAAGAGAAGAGTTGCTTTTTAAAAATGATGATTTGCTTAAAATGAATGTTTTGAGAAAAATATTGAGTTCTATGGGAACTATGGAAGCAATAGAATTTCTTCTTTCCAAATTAAGAAATACTAAAAATAATGCTGATTTTTTCGTGTCGATGAATAAACCAAATTAAATTTAAATAAACCAAGTTTTTTCAAATTCTAATAATTTTTTTTTAAGTTTTATTCCACCTACTGACGTGAATCCTCCTAAGCTACCATCGGTCTTAATTACTCTATGGCAAGGTACCACCAGCAAAAGATTGTTTTGACTGCAGATTTTTCCAACATGTCTTGGTGATAGCTTAAATTTTTTTGCTATTTTGCCGTAAGTTATCGTATTTCCAACTTTAATTTTCTTTAATTCTTTCCATATTTTTTTCTGGATTTGATTTCCCATCATCTCGTGCGGAGTTTTAATATTTGATATCTTTTTATCAAAAAATTTAAGTAATTGTTTTTTAAAATTTTCTAAAGTTTTGCTTTTTGTTTGTTTTTTTAAACGGCCGAATTTAACTTTAAATATTTTACCATGATTTTCAAAAGCTGTTATCCAACCAAATCTTGTTTTAGTTGATATTTGATTAATCATTTTTTATATAAGCATATCAGGGATATGATAAAGTTAAATATATTAATAAATAATGAATAAAAATAAACAATCTCTAAAAACAATTTTTGTTGAGGCATTGGGGCACTATAGGAAAAAAGATTTTAAAACTGCTGAAGTTTTTTGCTATAAAATTCTTAGTATTAATAGTAGTCATTTTGATTCAATATCTTTGTTGGCTAATATATTTGCGATAAATAGAAATTTTGATAAAGCAAAAGAGTTTTTGGAAAAAGCAATCGAAATCCAACCTAAAAATACAACTATTTTAAATAATTTAGGAACGGCACATAAAGAATTGGGTAAACCTAAGGAGGCAATAAATTTTTATCAAAAAGTATTAGAGATTGATTCCAATCATCCAAACGCCAACTTCAATCTTGGTATAGTATTTTATAAATTTAAAGAATTAAAAAAAGCAAAAAATTATTTAGAAAAAACTGTTAAAATTCAACCTAATTACGCGTTAGCACATTTTAATTTAGGAAATTTACAAAAAGAATTCAAAGAGTTTAAAAAAGCGAAACTATCTTATTCGAAAGCAATTGAATTGAGACCTAATTTTATAAGTGCACACAATAACCTTGGATTAATATTTAGAGAAATAGGCAATCCTCAAAATGCAATCAGTTGTTATAATAAAGCTATTGAAATTAGCTCTAATCATGCTGGGGCATATAGTAATTTAGGAAGAATATACACCGAGATGGGTGACTTTGAAAAAGCAATTAATTCTCATCATAAGGTAATAAAATTAGAACCAGAAAATTTACTTCACTATTTTTATTTATGTGAGTTAAACAAGAGTTTTTTAGACTTGAAATTAAAAAATAAAACCGAAAAAATTTTAAATAGTAGAAATCCGTCCCAAAGTAATCTTGTTTTTGGAAATTTTTTATTATCCATATATGAAAGGAATGAAAAAAAATATAAAAAAGAATTTGACTATTTGACAAAAGCTCACAATTATTATTTTGAATTGAAAAAAGAAAAATTTGAACTAGGTGTAAAATATTGTTTTGATGATGTATTACAAATAGCAAATTTTGCTAAAGTAGAAAATTCAAACAAAAAAACTGATTATAAAATAAAACCAATCTTCATAATTGGTGTTCCTCGTTCTGGGTCAACTTTAATAGAAAAAATAATAGGATCTGCGAAAAAATTTATCCCAATGGGTGAGGAAATATCAATTTTCGAACAATTTATTCATAATAAAATACAGGAAAAAAAATCTTTAAATTTAGGTGAAGTTAAAAGTGTTAGAGAAGAGCTAGTTGATATTTATAAAGATAGAGGATTGATAAAGGAAAAAAGTGATTTTATTTTTACTGATAAATCATTAAATAATTTTTTTTATTTAAGATTAATAAAAGAAATTTTTCCTCAAGCTAAAGTAATAAATTGTAGAAGAAAAACTTTATCATCAATTATATCAATTTTTCAAAATAATTTAACAGATTTAGCATGGACGCATAATTTAGAACATATATTTAAATATTTTGACAACTATTTTAAAATAATCAATGAATTTAAAAAAAAATATCCTAATTTTGTCTACGATTTAAACTTTGAAAATTTTACCAATGAACCGGAAATTGAATCTAAAAAACTTATGAGTTTTTGCAATCTACTTTGGGATAAAAAATGTTTAGAATTTTATAAAAGAAAAGACATAGTTTCTAAAACAGCAAGCTGTCAACAAATAAGAAAATCAATTTATAAACACCCCGCCGATAGGTATTTACCATATAAGGAATTTTTAAACAAATATGGAAGTAAATATTCTTGGTTCAATTAAAGAATGACAATTTATGCTTTATCATCTGGACCAGGAATATCTGGGATAGCTGTAATACGAGTTTCAGGTAAAAATACAGCTGAAGTAATTAAAAAATTAACTGGATCAAAATTACCACCCCCAAGAGTGGCTACTCTTAAAAAGTTCAATAAAAATGGGAAGAAGGAGCTGATTGATGAGGGAGTAATCCTATGGTTTCCTGGTCCAAATAGCTACACGGGCGAGGATTTGGCAGAATTTCATGTGCATGGTAGCCGAGCTGTGATTAAAGCTATGCATTTAGCTATATCAAAAATAAATAATTGTCGATTAGCAGATCCAGGAGAGTTTACAAAGCGAGCTTTTCAAAATGGTAGAATAAATTTGCTAAAAGCAGAAAGTATAGCTGATCTTATTTCAGCAGAGACAGAAATACAAAGGAAACAAGCTCTAAAGATTATGAGCGGAAAATCATCGGATCAATTTAATTTATGGAGAGAGCAACTTTTAAAAATTTTATCTCATGTTGAGGCAAAAATTGATTTTCCAGACGAAAATTTACCTAAAAATATTATTAATGCAATACGAAAAACATCTAACAATATATTGATAGAGATCAAAAAAACTTTAAATGATCAAAAAGTCGGTGAAAGAATTAGAGAAGGCTTCAGGATTGCAATTGTAGGTCCGACAAATTCGGGTAAGTCAAGTCTGTTAAACTATTTATCAAAAAGAGATGTGGCGATTGTTTCAGAAATTGCTGGCACTACAAGAGATGTTATAGAAACGCATCTTAATCTAGATGGATATCCTGTGGTGGTTTCTGATACTGCTGGAATAAGAGATTCAAAAAATGAAATTGAAAAAATGGGAATTAAAATAGCTCTAAATCGAGCCGAAGATGCTGATTTAAAGCTGGTTATTGTATCAGCTAAAAACGTTAATTTTACAGGTGTTTTGAAGGGTCTACTAACAAAAAATGCAGTTTTAGTAGTAAATAAATCAGATTTAATGAAAGGAAAGTTTAATAGTAAGTTTAAAAAATACGAACATGTTTTAATATCGATTAAAAAAGATTCAAATTTAAATAAGCTAATTTCAAAAATAAAAAATAAATTAAAAAATAAATTTACTACAGCTGAAGATATATTAATCACTAGAGAAAGACACAGACAAAATTTAATAAATTGTGTTCATCATTTAGAGAAATTTGAGAAAAAAAAATCTGCCCAGGATTTCGATAAAGCTGCTGAAGACTTAAGGTTAGCCACTAGGCATCTTGGCATGATAGTTGGTAAAGTAGATGTTGAAGAGCTATTAGGTAGTATTTTCAACGATTTTTGCATTGGCAAATAAACTAGTAATCAGCTTGTAAATCCATAGATCATCTATAAATTCGGGCTATGAAAAATGATTTGTCATTTGATGTGGTAGTGATTGGAGGAGGACACGCAGGGTGTGAAGCTGCGGCCGCTTCAGCGCGAATGGGAGTGAACACAGGTTTATTCACCCACAGAATAGATACTATTGGTGAGATGTCGTGTAACCCAGCTATTGGAGGTTTGGGAAAGGGTCATCTTGTTAAAGAGATAGACGCACTCGATGGAGTAATGGGTGTCATAGCAGATAAATCAGGAATTCAATTTAGATTGTTAAATAGAAGCAGAGGTCCTGCTGTGAGAGGTCCTAGAACTCAATCAGATCGTGCATTGTATAAGAAATATATGCAAAAAACGCTTCTAAATTATTGTAATTTAAGGGTTTTTTCTGACCCAGTTATTGAGTTTATTTTTAATAAAAATAAGATGATTGGGTTTCATACCAAGTCTGGAAAAAAAATAAATTGCAAAAAAATGATTTTAACAACAGGAACTTTTTTAAATGGTTTAATTCATATTGGCGATGAAAAGACTCCTGCCGGACGACATGCTGAAAAACCTTCAACTGGATTAAGTGAGCAGTTAAAAAAATTTAAAATGAAATTAGGAAGACTTAAAACTGGGACACCACCTAGACTAGATGGCTCTACAATTAATTATAATGATTTAGAAAAGCAACCTGCTGATACCAATCCAGAATATTTTTCATTTTTAACAAATAAAACTTACAACAAACAAATTGCTTGCAGTGTTACTTACACAAATAAAAAAGTTCACGAGATTATAAAAAAGAATTTAACTAAAAGCGCGATGTACTCTGGAAACATTAAAGGTGTTGGACCGAGATACTGTCCTTCTATTGAAGATAAAATTGTAAAGTTTTCAGATAAGACTAAACACCAAATTTTTTTAGAACCAGAAGGATTAAACGATACAACAGTATATCCAAATGGAATTTCAACCTCCTTAGCGGCTGATATACAAGCTGAAATATTGAGTAAAATCAATGGGTTAGAGCGTGCTCGTATAATAAGGCCTGGATATGCTATTGAATACGATTATGTTGATCCGCGAGAGTTAAATCACTCTTTGGAAACTAAAAAAATTAAATCCCTTTACCTTGCCGGTCAAATTAATGGAACAACGGGTTATGAAGAAGCTGCAGCTCAGGGACTCATGGCTGGAATTAATGCAGCATTATCAATTAAAGACCAAGAGCCACTAGTTCTTGATCGTGCGCAAGCTTACATTGGAGTCATGATAGATGATTTAGTTACCAAGGGAGTAGCGGAACCATATCGTATGTTTACGTCACGAGCTGAATATAGATTGAGTCTAAGAGCTGACAACGCTGATACAAGATTAACTCAAGTTGGTATTGATATTGGGTTAGTTCAAAATTCAAGAGCCGAAATATATACAAAAAAAATCAATAAAATAAATGAGTTAGGCAATAGTCTTAAAAGCCTTAAAATATCACCAAATGAAGCTGAAAAATTTAACATAAAGATAGCTAAGGATGGGGTCAAGAGATCAGCTTTTGATTTATTATCTAGAGATGGTGTTACTTTCAACAAATTAAGATTAATTTGGAGTGAAATACCTCAAGCTACTATGAAAGAAGAAGAGCAAATAGAAATAAGCGCTCATTATTCGGGATATTTAGAAAAGCAGGAAGCTGATATTGTTTCATTTAGAAAAGATGAAAATTTAATGATACCTGAAAACATAGATTATAGTAAATTAAGTGGCCTTTCTAATGAGGTTAAGAGTAAATTTAAGCTTATAAGACCTAAAACTTTAGGCCAGGCGCTTAGAATAGACGGAATTACACCTGCAGCTGTCTATCTTTTGCTTTCACACGTGAAAAAGGGGTCCAAAAAGTTAAAAAGAGCATAGATGGATAAAACCATCCAGATAGCCACATTCAGTAGATTCACTCAAGTTTCACGTGAAACAATCACAAGTTTAAAAAAATATGAAGATATATTAATTAAGGCCAATAAAACACTAAATTTGATAGGAAATTCCACAATTAAAGATATATGGACAAGACATTTTTTAGATAGCGTGCAAGTCATTGATTTTATTGATAAAAATAATAAAACGTTGGTAGACTTAGGTTCTGGAGCAGGTTTTCCTGGTTTGGTCTTGGCAATAGCGTTAAAAGACAGAAAAATTCCCTTGAAAATAAAATTAATCGAAAAAAGCCCAAAAAAAGTAAAATTTTTAAAAAATTTGATCAATGAACTTCAGCTTAATGTTGAAGTAATAAATCAAAATATTTTGCAAGAACCAATAAAATTTTTTGATGACGTATTTATCGCTAGAGCTTTCAAACCTTTAAAAATAATTCTGCAATTTATACACAATAAAGCTAAAAATTGGAAAAAAATTTTCATTTTTCTTGGAAAAACTGGAAAAAATGAATTACTCCAAGCTTCTAAAAGTTGGGATATTGAGTATAAGCAGAGGGTGAGTGTTACTAGTAATGATTCGACTGTTATAGAAATTAATAGGCTTAAAAAAAAATAAATTGAAAAATACTCAAATTATTTCAGTACTAAATCAAAAGGGTGGAGTAGGAAAAACCACAACCGTCATAAACTTAGCAACAGCACTTTCATTTCAAAAAAAAAAAGTTTTGGTTATTGATTTAGATCCGCAAGGTAATGCCACAACAGGATTTGGCTTGCGAAATGATGATGGAACAAAAACGATCTACGATGTCTTAAATGGGATTTCAAGTTTTGAAGATACTATTAAAGATACCAAAATTGATAAT
The DNA here is from genome assembly GCA_950068185.1 of uncultured Pelagibacteraceae bacterium. Classification (GTDB taxonomy): domain Bacteria; phylum Pseudomonadota; class Alphaproteobacteria; order Pelagibacterales; family Pelagibacteraceae; genus AG-414-E02. The sequence continues at coordinate 24,890 of CATMHL010000004.1, forward strand.
TTAAAACTGGTTTCATCAAATGTAGATTTATCAGGTTTAGAAATTGAAACAGCTAGTGAAAATAGAAGAGCCTTTTTGCTTAAAGATAAAATAGAAAATTTTATTAATAGCCCCAAAAATAATTTTTCCTATATTTTTATCGATTGTCCCCCATCATTAAGCCTGCTTACAGTTATGTCTCTTGTTGTTGCGAATTCGTTAATTGTCCCACTCCAAGCTGAATTTTTTGCGTTGGAAGGCTTAACTCAGCTCATGAAAACGATTGATAGAGTTAAAATTAAATTAAATCCAGAATTAAAAATTAGAGGTATTCTTATAACTATGTTTGATAAAAGAAATAAACTTTCTTCGCAAGTCGAAGCCGAAGCTAGAGAATTTTTAAACGAAAAGGTTTATCATACGGTTATACCAAGAAATGTAAGACTTTCTGAAGCGCCTTCCCATGGAGTTCCCATTTTAATCTATGATAAATTATGTGCAGGCAGTAAATCTTATTCTAATTTTGTTAGAGAATTTTTAGAACAAGAAAATATATTGGAAAGTGCTGCTTAATTATGGAGAATCGTTTAAAAAAGGGTTTAGGTCGCGGTTTATCTTCATTATTAGGAGACTCATCAAGAAAATTTAGCACAAACAAAGTTTCAATAAAAGATATAAATGGAAATAAACTTCAACCAAGAAAACATTTTGATAAAGGTAGCTTGGAGGAATTAACCAATTCTATAAAGCAACAAGGTGTTATTCAACCGATTGTTGTTCGACCTGATAAGTCCTCAGAAGGGAAATATGAAATTGTAGCAGGCGAACGGAGATGGTTAGCTTCTCAAAATGCTGGTCTACATGAGGTTCCGGTAATTGTTTTAGATATAGATGATGTTAAGTCATTGGAGTTTGCCATTGTTGAAAATGTACAGAGGCAAGATTTAAATCCAATTGAAGAAGCCAGGGGGTACCAACGATTAATTGATGATTTCAGTTATAATCAAGAAAAATTATCCCAATTTATTGGAAAAAGCAGAAGTTATATTGCTAATTCTTTAAGATTATTATCTCTTCCAGAAGAAGTTCTTTTAATGGTCAGTCAAGGAGATTTGTCGGCAGGACACGCTAGACCATTAATTGGATTGAATAATGCATTTGATATTGCAAAAAAAATAATACAAAAAAAACTTTCAGTAAGACAATCAGAAATTTTGGTAAGACAATTTAAAAATAAAAAATTTAAATTGGTTTCTAAAAAAGATCCTAATATTCTTGACTTACAGAAAATTTTAGAAGAGAAAGTTGGATTAACTGTTTCTATTAATAACAAAAAAAATAACTCAGGAACAATTTCATTTGAATACCAAAATCTAGACCAACTTAATAGATTAATTGATACAATTAAGAAAAATTATTAGCTTTTTTGCAAATTTTAGAAAAAAAATTGAAGAAAATAACTTTTGATATTTGAGGATTTTTTTTACATAAAAGTTCTATATTATTAATTTCATCAATAATTTTTTTTAGATTGTTTAAACTCCAAATAGACAATTGTTTTTTTAGCAGAGGTTTTTCTTTCCAAAAAACCGTTGGTTTAATAGCATTAATAAAATTATCCACATTGTTTGATTTATTTTCTTTTGCTTTAATTTTAATTAAACGTTGAATTTTATTACTTAAAATTCTTAATAACAATATTTGGTTTACAGTGTTAACATAAAGTTCTGATATAATTTTTTTATATTGTGTGATATTTCCACATAAACATTCATTAATAAAAATATCAGATTTATAATCACCAGAAAAATTAATTAAAGATATTATATCAGTAAGTTCTAGTTTTTTTTTATTTAGTGAGTATGAATGAATTTTTCCGATTTCGTTTCTCAAATTATTGCGATCAGAATTAGATTTTTCGATTAATAAATTTATTGCTTCTTGTGATAGCATTATATTATTTTTTTTAAGTTCTAATTGCGCAATCACTTCTAAATCTTTTTCACTATCTAAATAACATGGTATGCAGATTGCTTTTTTATTTGCTTCAAAAAAATTTCTCAATTTAGATCTTTTTTCTAGAATTCCAGAAAAAATTATTAAAAATACATTTTCTGGATATTTGTCGTAAATATCACTTATTTTTTTAATTATTTTATCTGTAGCTTCGTAGATAGTTATTATTTTTTTGTTGCTAAATAATGATCCAGTATAAATCAAATTGTAATAATTTTCTTCATCATCCAGTATTTCATCTTCATATAAAAATAGAATTTCTGCATTGTTGCTTCCTTGCTCTATCCCCGTTTTAATAAATTTTCTAATATCTTTTTTTAATCCTAGATTTTCTCCATATAACAAAAAGAAATTATATTTTGATAAATTTGACTTATTTTTTTGTACTTCATAACTTTTTATTATCATTTTGTTTGAATAATATGCGACATTTTAATTAATAAATCTTGATATGTTTTATTTATTAGATCTTTTATGGATTTGTTTTCTAATTTTATTGTTTCAGAGTGTAGATCTTGTACTTTATACATGGAAGAGTAGGAAAAATTCTGATTTAATACTTCATCGTTTGTCAAATAATCTTTTATTATAATGTCACTATTTAAAATAATCCTATACTCTAATATTTTTCCTGTACTATCCTTAACCGTCGCGTCTTTATTTTTTGTTGTATCAATCGTGATGGTAACGCTCTGTGCTTCCGCATTGTTTTGATTAGATTTGAACAAATTATATAATTTGTAATAAATTTGTCTTCCCAATTTTTTATTTGATTTTATTGAATAATCAACAATTTTAAATTGTAAATTTGTTGTATAAATAGGTTTATATCCAGCGCACGCATTAATGAAAGTCAGAAAAATAATTGCAATAATAATATAAGTTATTTTCTTCATTTTTTTGTTATGAAGTTTACTAGCTTATTTTTAATATAAATATTCTTTATTATTGATGTATTTCCTATATATTTTGAAACATTATCAATCTCTTTCGATTTATTAATAATTATTACTTCTTTTGAGTTTATTGGCATTTCTAATATGCCTCTTTTTTTACCATCTACTTGTATTACAATAGTGCAATTGTCCTCTTTTAACAATTTGGAGTTATACTTAGGCCAATAAAATTTTTTATTTATTTTTTCACAACATTCGTGGGCTAAGTGTGGAATAAGAGGCATCAATAGCATGGTTATTTTTTCCCATTCATTTTTTAGAGTTTTATTTGAGGTTTTGTTATTAATAACATGATCGTAAAATAAATTATATATTTCATGCATATTGGCTATTACGACATTATACTGAAAATTATCTAGGTTTTTAGTTACGTTATAAACCGTTTTATTCACAGCTTTTTGTAGAGTTATACTCTTGGGTTTTGAAGTTGCGTCTTTCTTGTTTAATATTTCATTATTTAATTTCCAAAGTTTCTGAATAAATTTAAAAGCAGCAGAGACACCCTCAAGCGACCATTGGACGTCTCTTTCTGGCGGGCTATCTGATAACATAAACCATCTAATCGAGTCCGCTCCGTAGGCATTAATCATTTCCTCAGGATCTACGATATTTTTTCTTGATTTGGACATAGCTTCAGATGGTCCCACCAGAACTTTCCTTTTGTCTTTTTTCGTAATAAAATTTCCATCAGAATTTTTTTCAACTTGATCTGGATATAACCATTGATTCTGTTCATTTTTATAGGTTTCGTGGCAAACCATTCCTTGAGTGAATAGACTCTTAAATGGTTCAATGTAATTAAACTTTTTATTATTAAAAGCTAATGCTCTCATGAAAAATCTAGAATAAAGTAAATGTAATATTGCATGTTCCACTCCTCCAATATATTGATCTACAGGCATCCAATATTTAACATCACTTAATTTGTACCCATACTCTTCATGCTTAGGTGAACAGAATCTTACAAAATACCATGAAGAATCAACAAATGTATCCAAAGTATCTGTTTCTCTAATTACTTTTTCTCCCGAAGGAAGTTTTGTGTGTTTCCAGCTTGGATGTTTTTCTAGAGGATTTCCCGATGTATTGAGGTCGACATTATCGGGAAGCAATACTGGTAAGTCTTTTTTTTTAACAGGGATTGCGTCTCCCTTTTTGTTGTAAACTATAGGAATAGGACAGCCCCAATATCTTTGTCTAGAAACACCCCAGTCCTTAAGTCTAAATGTAATCTTTTTTTTTCCTAATTTTTTTTTTGTAATTACTTTAATTATTTTTTTTATAGCTTGATTAACAGTAAGATTATTTAAAAAACTAGAATTAAATAATATCCCATCTTCTGTATATGCTTCACTTTTTATAACAAATTTAGTAGCCTCTATATTCCTAGGTTTAACTACGGGTAGTACTTTTAAATTATATTTGTTTGCAAAATCTAAATCTCGTTGATCATGTGCGGGACAACCAAATATTGCACCTGTCCCATAGTCCATTAAGACAAAGTTTGCAATATAAATAGGAAGTTTAATTTTTTTATCTAAAGGGTGTAATGCAAATAAGCCAGTATTAAAACCAATTTTTTCAGCATTTGCTAAAGCTTCTTCTGTAGTTCCTATTTTTGAACATTCTGATTTAAAAGAAAGAAAATTACTATTTTTTTCAAAAATTTTTGTAGCTGGATGATCAAGTGAAAGTGCAATAAAAGAAGCACCGAATATTGTATCTGGTCTTGTTGTAAAAATTTTTATTTTTCTCAATTTATTCTTCCTATCAATTTTAAAATCTATTTCACAACCGTATGATTTTCCTATCCAATTTTTTTGCATTAGCTTGACTTTATCAGGCCAATTTTTCAATTTTTTCAGCTCATCTAATAAATTTTGTGAAAATTTTTTGATATTAAAAAACCATTGTGAGAGTTTTTTTCTTTCGACTGCTATACCTGAACGCCAGCCCTTTCCATCAATCACTTGTTCATTAGCTAAAACTGTTTGTTCAGCAGGATCCCAATTTACATATGTATCTTTTTTGTAAACTAAATTTTTTTTAAATAATTCTAAAAAAAATTCTTGTTGATGCTGATAGTATTTAGGATCACAAGTAGATATTTCACGATCCCAATCTAACGAAAGACCAAGAAGTTTTAATTGCTTTTTCATGATTTCTATATTTTTTTTGGTCCAATCTTTAGGATGGAGATTATTTTCCCGGGCGGCATTTTCAGCGGGTAATCCAAATGAGTCCCAACCCATCGGATGTAAAACATTAAAACCTCGAAGTTTTTTGTACCGAGCTAGAACATCCCCAATAGTATAATTTCGTATATGTCCCATGTGAATTTTTCCTGATGGATATGGAAACATCTCTAGGCAATAAAATTTTTTTTTGTTTTTATCTAAAGTGGCAGCATCAGTTTTTTTTGAGGCCCAAACGTTTTGCCATTTTTCTTCAACATTTTTTATATTGTATCTTTCCATGGCTTAAAAAATTTAGTTTTTTTTGAATGCAGGTTAATTATTGCGTTATCGCCTTTTGATCTTTTTCTTATTTTTTTTAAATTCTTTTTCAAAAAGAACTGCTTGCTTAAGAATAGCGACTCGAAGTTCATGCTCAAGTGCGGAAGATATTTTTTTTACTGTACATTTTTGTTGAACATTACAGCGTTTTTTATGTACAATTATCCTAATTCCATCAGATCTTACTTCGTTGGTTAGAAAGCGTATTGTAATTTTGATAGATTCATCCGAAGCTGTTCCTTCATTGTACCAATCAGTAGTTATAATTCCTCCAGAATAGTCAACGTTTGCAAGAGGTAAAAAGTCCAGTATTTCTAATGTGGCTCTCCACATTGGGTTTGAGCTTGCGAATTGGTAGGTTGTACTTCCCCCGCCCTGCATCGTTTTTGCTATTGAGAAGCCTCTACCTTCTTCTAAATTTTTTTCTACCCTATCATTGACGTTAGCCGGAACCTTTCTAGCATCAGCTGGATCCCATATTCCGCAAGAGCTCAATAAATTCAAAACAACAACTCCAGCAATATAGGATGATATTTTTTTTGGGATATATTTAAATATCTTCATGAGTGCATAATTTATTACATTAATCAGCAATTTAAAATTGTTATTGAAAGATACAAAAAACTGATAAAAATGGCCATTTATCTACAATAAACAGCTATGTTGTAAAAATACAACATATTCAATAAATATAGGGGTTATAAGACTTTTTAAATTTTTTTTCAACTATTACAGTGTTATTTTGGCACCATTCATATTGAACAACAACAAGAGGAGATAAGTTATGAATAAATTAACAAAAATAGGAGTATCTGCATTGTGCGGATCTCTGGCTGCATTATCAGCTGCTAACGCAGGTGAAATGACAGTAAGTGGTGGCGTGGACATGTCATGGATATCTATGGACCAGACAAACACTGGTAACCCATTAGGTATGGGATCAAACGTGTCATTCACAGGAACTGGCGAACTAGATAATGGTTGGGGAGTTAAGTTTGCTGTTGATGCGAAAAATACATTAGCCTATTCAAGTGCAAATGTTACTGTGACTGTACCTGGATTAGGAGATGTACTTATATCTCAAGGTCTAAGTGGAACAGGTATACACCGTATGGACGATATTACGCCAACAGCTTGGGAAGAAGCTTATGGAGCTGGATTAGGTTCAGGAGTCGATAGAGTTAGTGGTGGTGCTGCTGGTGCAGGTATTGAAATTACACCAACAGATTTGATGCCATCTGGTATTGTAACTAGATTCCATTGGTCACCTGATGCAGGTGGTTCAAATGCTGGAGACAAAGCTAGCGGAGGAAATGATGACAGGAAAGCTAGCAGTTATGACATAACACTTACAGCAAGTGGCGATGCGACACCTGACGGATTAAAGATATATGGTGGATACTCTAGTATTGATCAAGAACAGAACAGTACGCTAGTAAATGATGACGTTACTGAATGGACTGCTGGTATTGAGTACGCAGTTGGAAGCTTTACATTAGGCTATCAATACTCTGAGGAAGATAATGGAAGAGCAACAACTACAACAGGGTACGATAATACTGGTTACGGTATAGTGTTTGCAATAAACGATGACTTATCGATTAGTTATAATAACTATGAGTCAGAACAACAAGGTACAACGTCAAATACAGCTGAAGCAGAATCTATTCAACTTGCATACTCATCTGGCGGGTTGTCAATTAGAGTTGCTGAGCAGGAAGTTGATAACAAAAATTATCAAACAACAACAGCAGACCAAAGGGATGCAACAACACTGTCAGTCGCATTGGCGTTTTAACTAGAATAGGAAAGGAACAAAATGAACAAATTAAAAACTATATTATTTGCTGCATGTTCGCTTGTTCTAGTGACGATAGGAACATCTGTGAAAGCGGACTCAAGTAATTTTGCTGGGCCGTATATAGGACTAACAGCAAGTGGTTATGGTATCGCGATGTCTGGTACATCTACTTCAGCAGCGGATGATACCGAAGGTTCGACAGACGAAGTGCAACTTGGTAAAGTGGCGGCAGTCGTGGGTGGAGAAATTGGCTACGCGCTTCCAGT
>CATMHL010000005.1 GCA_950068185.1 uncultured Pelagibacteraceae bacterium
TAGACAGAACAAAAGTTTATATTTCAAACGTTGTAAATTATAGACCTCCAGACAACAGGAAACCAACTGAAGTAGAGATTGAAAGGTATTTGCCCTATTTGAAAAATCATATCGAAATCATCAATCCAAAAATTTTATTATTGCTAGGAAGCACAGCTTTAAACGCATTAATTGGAAATGAATCAGTTATTTCTAAAGCTAGAGGCAAGTGGATTCAAAAAGAAATAGGTACGGTTAAACCTTGGATTATAGCTTCTTTTCACCCTGCATTTTTGATGCGTCAACCTGAACAAAAAAAATTAGCTTGGATAGACTTAAAAATGATTAGAGATAAATCTAAAATTTTAAAAATATAAAAATATTGTTTAAAATTAACAAAACGGCAGGCGTAGATGAAGTGGGTCGAGGATGTTTAGCTGGACCGGTGTTTGCCGCAGCAGTAATTCTTAAAAATAACATTAATACAAAGGATATTAAAGATTCAAAAAAAATCCCTTTTAAAAAAAGAATTTTACTCTCAAAGTATATTAAAAAAAACTCTATTTATGCGGTAGGATCGGCAAGCGTATATGAAATAAGTAAAATAAATATTTTAAATGCTTCTCTTTTATCAATGCAAAGAGCTTTAAAAAAACTAAAACATAAACCATCTATAGCTTATATAGACGGTCCTTTCGCTCCCAAAAATGTAAAAATGAAATGCAAAACTTTTATCAAGGGAGATGAAAAAATAACCTGCATTGCTGCAGCTTCAATTGTTGCTAAAGTCGCGAGAGATTTGTTTATGATTAAATTAGCCAAAAAATATCCAAAATACAGCTGGAATAAAAATTTTGGATATGGAACGACCAATCATTTACATGAACTAAAAAAATATGGAGTAACAAAGCATCATAGAAAAAAATTTAAACCAATACACAAGATCTTGATGGGCATAACACGTGAAACACAATAAGATTTATTTTTTTTTAACCAACGTTTGACTGATTTATTAATTTAGAGTCTAATTCAACGTAAAGTTGAATCTAGATATGTCTAAATTTTTAAATAAAATTGTAAACGGTAATTCATTAGAAATATTAAAAACAATTCCAAATAAAACATTTGATTTGGTTTTTGCTGATCCACCTTACAATTTACAAATAGGAAAAAAACTTAAAAGACCTGATGATAGTAAAGTAAACGGTGTTAATGACAAATGGGATCAATTCAAAAGTTTTGATGATTACGATAATTTTTGTAAGAAATGGTTAACAGAATGCAAAAGAGTTTTAAAAGATAATGGTTCCATTTGGGTAATTGGAACCTATCACAATATTTTCCGTTTAGGTTACCATATTCAAAATAAAGGCTATTGGATGCTTAATGATGTTATATGGAGAAAGAACAATCCTATGCCAAACTTTAGAGGAACAAGATTTACCAATGCTCACGAAACTTTGATTTGGGCTTCTAAAAATAAAAATTCAAAATACACATTTAATTATCAATCACTCAAGTGTTTAAACGATGATTTACAGATGCGATCTGATTGGACCTTACCCATCTGTAATGGAAGCGAAAGAATAAAAAGAAATGGAAAAAAGGTTCATTCAGCACAAAAACCCGAATCTTTGTTGCACCGAATATTGTTGGCTTCTACAAATAAAGGTGATTTTGTATTTGATCCGTTTCTTGGAACTGGAACAACCGCTGTTGTAGCAAAAAAATTAGGTAGAAACTATTTCGGAGTTGAGAAGGAAAAAAAATATTTTCAAACGTCAAAACAAAGATTAGAAAAAACAATAAAAATAGAAGATCATTATCTTGATACTATCAAAAACAACAAATCTAAACCTCGAATACCTTTTGGCTCACTAGTTGAACTAGGCATCGTTAAACCTGGCATGAGTGTCTTTGATCAAAAGAAAAAGGTAAACGCTAAAATTATGGCTGATGGAAGTATTAAATACCAAAATTCAGAAGGTTCAATACATAAAGTAGCTGCAAAAATAATTGGAGCAGAAAGCTGCAATGGATGGACCTACTGGCACTACAATTTAGGTGGGAATATGGTTCCAATAGATAATCTTAGACAAAGACTAATTTTGAAAACTGGTAAAATATAAATTCAAATGTTTTGTGATTTAATCTAATTTTTTTTAGTTATAAACTTTAGTTATTTTTTTAATAATTTTTTTTGTAAACGAAGGTATAAATTCATTGCTCCGTCTATCAATTGGATACCATGTATATTTTTCTGGTTTATTTTTTATAAATTTATAAAATAAATTAATATCCATCTTAATATTGGATATGTTGTTCTTATAATTACATAAATAAGTCCATCCTTTACTTTGTTTATTGTTTGATTTTACTACCTTAGTTTCTGGAATATTAAAATTACTTAAAAAACCAAAATTCTTATTTTTAGTTAAAGCAATCTCTTTTTTTTGCTTTTTCAAATAACAATAAACATTATATTTTTTTTCTTTTACTTGACGTTTTTTATTGACTAAAACTGAAGTTTTATTCTTAAAGAAATAACAATTGGTTCTTAAATTACAAATATTACACAAAGGATTACTGGGTTTACAGATAACTGCTCCGAATTCCATTAATGCTTCTGCTAAATCTCCATTTCTATTCATATAAAATTGTTCGTTAATGATCCTTTTTGTTCTTTTTTCATTTTTTTCTACGTTCGTATTAAACAGCCTAGAAAAAACCCTCTTTATATTGCCATCAAATGGAATACGAGGTTGATTATAAACTAATGCTAATAAAGCGTTAGCAGTATACTCTCCCACCCCTGGTAATTTTTTTATCTCATTAAATTCTTTTGGAAGTTTACCGTTATAGTTTTTAGTTAGTATCTTCGCGGTTTTATGCAAATTTTTTGCTCTTCTGTAATAACCTAAACCTTCCCAAAGCTTCAAAATTGTTTTTTCATTGCAAGTGGACAAAACTTTTAAATTTGGAATTTTATTAACAAAATTTTTAAAATATGGAATTACAGTTTTAACTTGAGTTTGTTGAAGCATAAATTCGCTCAATATTCTATAATACTGCTCTTTTCTTGTCTTTTGGCCTAATCGCCAAGGTAGTATCCGCTTATTATTATCATACCATGAGAGAATTTTTTTTGATAAATTGTGCTTTTTTGTATGCATCACAAGCAAAACAATAAAGAAATCAGGACTTACGTTCAAGGATTAAGGTCCTTTGGTAATACTTTACCACGCAGCGTCAAGAGTATATTGAAAAAAAATGGTTATAATTATTCTGAAATAATTAACAAGTGGAATTTTTTGGTGGGCAAAGATATTTCTAATTCTTGTTTTCCCCAATCAATCAAAATGTCACGAGAAAATAAAAATGGAACTTTGATCCTATCTGTTGAAAGGGGTAATGAAATAATAGCTGAATATTCGAAAGAAGAAATTATAAACAAAATCAATAGTTATTTTGGTTATAAACTCATTGATCAAATAAGATTACAAACTTATAATTCAAAAAAGGAAAAAGAAAAAAAACAAAGTATTTTAAATAAATCCTCAAAAAAATTTGAAAAAAAAATAAATGAAGTCAAAAATAAGAATATAAGAGATTCACTTTCTCAACTTTTAGATATAGTAAAAAATGATTAGATCAAGTTTAAATATTAAATTTTTTTTTATAATTAAAGTTATTTTAATTTATTTATTTGTTTGCTCAAAATCTTACTCAGGAAGTATAGCTACAAATATCAGTTCTGTGGTTCTTGGGCAAGATGAAGCACCAGTTAAAATTAAAATTTTTTCGTCTTTAACCTGTCCACATTGTGCAAACTTCCACATTAATGTAGTTCCAGAAATCAAAAAAGAATATATTAAAACAGGCAAAGTACAATTAATTTTTATTGATTTTCCCTTAGACCAAGGAGCCTTCAATGCATCAAAATTACTTCATTGTTTAGACAAAAAGAAACAAATATTATTTTTAGATACTATTTATGAAACCCAAAATGAATGGACTAGCGGTTCAAACGTTAATGACATTAATATAAATTTAAAAAAAATTGTTATGAACTTTGGGATAAATTCAGCCCAGTTTGATAAATGTTTAATTGATGAAACTATTAGCGATAAAATATTAAATGGCAGAATAGACGCAAATCATAAGTATTCTATAGATTCGACACCTACAATTATAATTAATGAGAAAAAACTTCAAGGTTCTGCTAGTTTTAAAAATATAAAAAAAAAAATAGAAAAACTTATTTAGTGTATGAAATTTAAAAAACTTGATTTGATTGGCTTTAAATCGTTTGTTGACAGAACCTCAATTACTATTGAAAAAGGTTTAACTGGAATAGTTGGGCCCAATGGTTGCGGAAAGTCAAACATAGTAGAGAGCATAAGGTGGTGCATGGGAGAAACCTCAGCAAAAAGTATGCGAGGATCGGGCATGGAGGATATTATATTCTCTGGCACGGCAAACAAAGCTTCGAAAAATATTGCTGAAGTTTCTTTAACTTTAGATAATTCTGATAAAGACGGACCTTTTCAATTCAAAGAATTGGATATAATTAATGTAAAAAGAAGAATAGAAAAAGACAAAGGTTCAAGATATTTCATAAATGAAAAAGAAATGAGAGCTAGGGATATTCAAACTCTTTTTGCTGATTTATCAACTGGGGCCCACTCACCTTCAATGATAAGTCAAGGTAGAATTGGAGCCCTGGTAACAGCAAAACCAACAGATCGAAGATCTATCTTAGAAGAAGCGGCGGGAATTTCAGGCATGCATGTCCGAAGACATGAATCCGAGTTAAGGCTCAATTCAGCAGAAAATAATTTAAGGAAAGCAGACGAATTGAGGAGACAACAAGAAAAGCAATTAGAAAATTTAAAAAAACAAGCAGTAGAAGCATCGAAATATAAATTAATTTCAGAAGAAATAAAAAAAATTGAAGCTGGTCTTTATTATATAAAATTAAAAGAGATTGAAAAGGAAATAGAATCAACAAAAAGAATTACCAGCGAGTCAGATGAGGGAATAAATATTTTGAAGGTAAAAATTGATGAAAAAAATAGTTTTTTAGAAAAAGCTAATTTAGAATTGAAACCTTTAAGAGATAAAAATATGGAAATACTATCTAAATTACAAAGACTTAATTTAGAACTCCAAAATTTAGAAGATGAAGAAAAAAGAATTAAAACAGATAAAGATAGATTACAGAAATCTCAGGATACACTTACAGATGATATTGAGAGAGAGAAAAATATTATTTTAGAAGCAACGACAAATGAAAAGAGACTTAAAGAAGAAAAAAATGAATTAATTGAGATAGACTCGAAATACTACGATACAGAAAAAAAATCTAGCAAAGACTTGAATGTTACAAAAAACAGATTAACGGCTGAGATAGACAAAGTTAAAGAGTTGGTAAATGCTCAGAAAAATGATGAAGCAATAGCTGTCCTTGATAACTTTAAAACAATCATAGAAGTATATGCAGATAGTTACAGTAAAAATCAAAATATAAAAAATGAGTCTATAAAAAGAAAAGAAAGAATTAGCACGATCGATACAGAAATAGAAAGTTGGAAAAATTTGAAATTTAACTCTGAAAAAATGTCAAAAGAGTTACGCGAAAGAATAGGTAAAGTAAAAAATGATTTAGAAAATATTATTAAACTTCCTGAAGAAATATCTATTAAAAAAGGCCGATTAATGCAAAATGCTTCAGATACTGAGAGCAAGAAATTAGAACTTTCGGATGATTTAATAAAAGCTGAAGAAAATTATCAAGAAATAAATAAAGAACTAAAAGCTGTTGAACAAAAGATGATGCTAGCTAGAGAAAACAAAGCTAGGTCTGGTGCAACTTTAGAGGGTCTTGATAATAGAAAAAAAGACTTAATTAATACCTTAAAAATTGATCTAAATGTCACTGAAAACAATTTATTAGAAAACTCAGATCTAAAAAATATCGAAGATATGCCTAATGTGATTGAACAAGAAGACAAGTTGGACGCTAAAAAAAATGAACGAGAGCGCCTTGGTTCAGTGAACTTAAGAGCCGGCGAAGAAACTGAACAGTATAAAGTAGAAATTAAAAAAATAGAGAAAGATAGAGATGACCTAGTTTCCGCAATATCAAAACTTCGAACAATCATAAATGAACTTAATCAGAAAGGCAGAGAAAGACTTTTGGATGCGTTCGAAAAAGTTAATAGAAAGTTTAATGATGTATATACAAAACTCTTTAGCGGCGGTACTGCAAAATTAGAATTTGTTGAGTCAGATGATCCATTAGAGGCTGGTTTAGACATGCTGGTAAGCCCGCCGGGTAAAAGATTGCAGTCAATTACACTATTATCAGGAGGTGAACAGGCTTTAACGGCTCTATCACTAATATTTGCAGTTTTTTTAACTAATCCCTCTCCAATTTGTGTTTTAGATGAAGTAGATGCTCCTCTAGACGATTCAAATGTAACAAGATTTTGCTCCTTGCTAGATGAATTAACGAAAATTACAGAAACTAAATTTATAATTATAACACACCATGCCTTGACGATGTCCAAAATGGATAGGTTGTATGGTGTAACAATGCCGGAAAAAGGAATTAGCCAGTTAGTTTCGGTTGATTTACAAAAAGCTGAAGAGTTAGTTGCTTAAATAACTAACTAAAATAATGAAAGATTTTAAAGAAATATCAACTCGCTTAAAAATTGCAAAAAAAAATGTTAGAGAAATTGAAGAAAAAAACAGAGGTTCAAACGCCACATCTTTGGGAAAAGCTTTGAAAATCAGTACCGAATTGGTTGCTGCAGTGGTTGTAGGATCAACAATAGGGTTTCTTTTGGACAATTGGTTTGATACTAAACCGTTGTTAACAATTTGTTTTTTTATTATAGGTGTAGCCGCTGGTATATTAAATGTATTTAGATCAGCAAAAAAAATGCAAAAAAAATTATAAGAATATATAGGAGATAAAAATGGTCTTAAATCCAATGCACCAGTTCGAAGTTTATAAAATAGGACCTGAGATAAATATAGGCGGCATAAATCTTTCTTTTACAAATGCAAGTTTTTTTATGGCAATAAGCGCAATATTAATCTTATCATTATTGTTTTTTGGAACCAAAAAAAAATCATTAATACCCTCCAAAATACAATTGATAACTGAAATGAGTTACGCTCTTATTGCAAAGATGATAAATGATACCGCAGGTTCTAGTGCCAAAGCTTTTTTTCCATTCGTATTTACTTTATTCATGTTTGTTTTATTTTGTAATATGGTTGGAATGTTGCCGTATTCTTTTACAGTAACTAGTCAAATTATTGTTACGTTTGTGCTAGCAGCAACAATATTTATAGGTGTCACAATTATAGGATTTATTAAACATGGCATCAAATACTTGGAGCTTTTTGTTCCCAAAGGTGTTCCCATAGTACTTTTGCCTTTAATAATTGTTATTGAAATTATTTCTTATTTAGCAAGACCAGTAAGTTTGTCAGTGCGATTGTTTGCAAACATGCTGGCTGGACACACCATGTTAAAAGTATTTGGTGGGTTTGTAATAAGTTTAGGTTTGTTGGGCGGCTGGTTGCCGCTTAGTTTTGCTGTTGCACTAACTGGGCTTGAAATACTTGTTGCTTTTCTTCAGGCTTATGTTTTCGCAATTTTAACATGCATTTATTTAAACGATGCATTAAATTTACATCATTAACAAAGGAGGAAAAATGGAGTTAGAAGCAGCTAAGATGATAGGAGCAGGCCTTGCGGCAATTGCGCTAGCAGGAGCCGGGGTAGGCATTGGGCTTATTTTCGGAAACTATTTATCTGGGGCAATGAGAAATCCATCAGCGGCCGCAAAACAGTTTCCAAACTTACTTTTGGGATTTG
This sequence comes from uncultured Pelagibacteraceae bacterium, assembly GCA_950068185.1. Taxonomy (GTDB): domain Bacteria; phylum Pseudomonadota; class Alphaproteobacteria; order Pelagibacterales; family Pelagibacteraceae; genus AG-414-E02. The sequence continues at coordinate 7,877 of CATMHL010000005.1, forward strand.
CTTTAGCGGAAGCTACGGGTTTATTTGGATTAGTAGTTGCGTTAATAATTTTATTTGCATTTTAATAAATAAAATTCATCTATGAAAAATTTTTGCTTTGCCTTGTGCATTGGTTTGAGCATTTATGTAAATCAGGCATTTGGATCCGAGACAGGGATGCCTCAGCTTAATCCTGAATTTTGGATAGCCCAAATATTTTGGTTAATACTAATTTTTTCCTCTCTATATTTGATTATTTGGAAGATATTTTTACCAAGAATTACGTATAGTATTGAAAATAGAAAATCTAGGGTAGTCAATGATCTCGATGAAGCGCAGAAACTTAAAGATAATGCTGAAGAAAAACTCGAGGAATATAATGAAATAATTGAAAAAACAAAAAAAGAAGCAAAAAAAATAATCGACGATAGTAAAAAAAAACTTGATAAAGATATTGAAAACAAAAAACAAAAATTTAATGTTGAAATCGAAAAAGAATTAATGGCAACTGAAAAAGAAATAAAAGATTTAAAAAAAACTTCCACATCAAGTATAGCCGATATAGCAGCCGAAACATCGGCAGAAATAATAAGACAAATTATTAATACAGAAATCAATAAGAGCAATGTCTCTGCGATTGTGAACGACATTTCAAAAAGAGAAATAGAAAAACATATATGACAATAGATGCGACTTTTTGGGTAGCAGTTTCTTTCTTTATTTTTTGTGGATGTTTGATTTATTTAAAAGTACCACAAAAAATAAATAACTCATTAACTGATCAAATCAATAAAATGAGAAAAGAACTAGATGAAGCTGAAAAACTAAAAGTTGAAGCAAAAAATTTATTAAGCAATTACGAAAATAAAATTGATAAATCAAAAAAAGAAGTACTAGAGATTATAAATTTAGCAAAAAAAGATAGCGAGAAAACTATATTAGAAAAAACTGAAAAATTTCATCAAGCAATAGAAAATAAAAAGAAAAACACTGAACAAAAGATTGTTCAAATGAGAGAAAATGCCCTGAGAGACATTAAAAATATTTCAGTTAAAATTAGTATGGAAGCGGTTGAACATTTAATTAAAAATTCAATTGATAAAAATAAATTAGAAAAACTTTATACAAAAAGTCTGGAACAAGCTAAAACCTCATTAAAACATATTAAGGCTTAGAATGTGATCCGTCGCAAAAAGGTGGATGTTTCGTCATTTTGCATCCACAAAAATACATTTCTTTACTTTCCTCAGCTAAATATTTAATTGATTTATATTTCCCATCTTTTTTATGGGAGCCATCACAAAATGGTTGTTTCTTTGACAGGCCGCAAGCGCACCAAAAATAAGTTTTGTCCTCTTCAACTATAACTTTATAAGGACTTTTTTGAGGAGAGACAGGATTTGTCATAAACTAATAATATTCTATCTTAAAAAAAAAGGATATAAATAATTAAAAAAAATGGCCGTATATACAAAATTATCCGAAAAAGAATTGAAAGAATTTTTTTCTAAATACAATCTAGGTGAATTACTAAATTATAAAGAAATAAAAGAAGGTATTGAAAATACTAATTATTTTATTCAAACAGAAAAAGGCAAGTTTATTCTCACCTTGTACGAAAAAAGAGTTGAGGAGAAAGATTTACCTTTTTTTATAAGTTTAATGAGAAATCTTTTTGATAAAAATTTCCCATCTCCAGAGCCTATAGTAAATAAAAATGGCAATTACATATCTGAGATTTTAGGAAAAAAAGCTGCTGTTGTATCCTTTTTAGATGGATATGCAAAAAAAATATTGAATCCGAACGATTGTTACGAGGTGGGAATTAATACAGCAAAATTACACTTGATAACAAAGGATTTGACTGGCAAAAGAGAAAATAAACTTTCGGTTAATTCTTGGAGAAAAATTTATAATAAAGTTAAAAAAGATTGCTCTAAAATCCACACTAATCTACCAGAAATTATTGAAAAAAATTTAGATGTGATTGAAAGAAACTGGCCTAAAAATATTCCCTCTGGAATCATTCACGCGGATTTATTTTCAGATAATATTTTCTTTAAAGATGATAAACTATCTGGAATTATTGATTATTATTTTTCCTGCTATGACTTTTATGCTTTTGAGATAGCAATATGCTTAAACGCACTGTGTTTTGAGGGAATGAATGAAAATTTGAGTTTTAATATAACAAAATCAAAGAAATTTATTGATGGATATTCAAGTATAAGACAATTAACCGAGGAGGAGAAAAAATCTCTGAAAGTATTATGTCAAGGAGCGGCTATAAGATTTCTGCTTACAAGAGTTTTTGATTATTTAAATTTAACTGAAGGTGCAATAGTGAAAATTAAAGATCCAGTAGAATATTTAAAAAGGTTAGAATTTCATGACAATGTAGAAAATTACCAGGATTATTTTTTTTGATTATGGAAATTAAAATTTATACAGATGGAGCCTGTGTGGGTAATCCCGGACCAGGAGGTTGGGCTGCTATAGTTCTATTAGAAAACGAAAAGAAGGAGCTATTTGGTGGAGAAAGATTGACAACTAATAATCGCATGGAATTAATGGCCGCAATTAAGAGCCTAGAATATTGTGCTAAACAAGAGGAAAAACAGCCATCTTTAAAACATATAAAAATTTTTACAGATTCTACTTACGTAAAGGAAGGAATTACTGTTTGGATTAATAGTTGGGAAAAAAACAATTGGAAAACTGCTGATAAAAAAAACGTAAAAAATATTGATCTTTGGAAGAGACTTAAAGAACTAGTAAAATCTAATCAGGTTGAGTGGAATTGGGTAAAAGGGCATTCGGAAGACCCTATGAATGATCTAGCTGATAAATTAGCAAAAAAAGCAACTCCTATTTAATTTACTAACTAGATTCTTTCCATAATGTAATTCTGAATTTTTTTTAAATCCTTAGGTAATTTTTCATATTTTTCTTTTTCAACTAATATGTTTTTTAGATTTTCTGGTAATTCTGGTTTTATACTTGTTTCCTCCATAACTACATCCGAAAATTTCGAAGGATGAGCAGTCGCTAGAACTACAATATTTCCTTCTAAAGATATTTTGTTAACTGCACCGATCGCAACAGCTGTATGTGGATCAATTAACATTCCTTGATTCTTGTATACATCATTTATGACCGATTTAGTTTCTTCTTCTGATAAGCTTTCAGAGCAAAAACTTTCCCTAATCTTTTTTAATTCCTTTTTTTCAAGCTTCAATTCTCCCTGTTTGTTAAGATCGTTCATTAATTTTAATGTTTTATTTGAATTACAAGAACAAACATCAAAAATTAATCTCTCAAAATTGCTAGCAACTTGGATATCCATGCTTGGAGAAACTGTATGCTCAACTTTTAAAGGCTTATAAATGCCTGTGTTAACAGTTCTTTTTAAAATATCATTACTATTAGTTGCTATTATTAATTTATTAATAGGAAGTCCCATTTTCTTGGCTATATAACCAGCATAAATATCTCCAAAATTTCCTGTGGGAACTGAAAAGTTTATTTTTTCATCTTCGTTCACAACTTTAAAATAAGAAAAGAAATAATAAACAATTTGGACAACGATTCTTGACCAATTTATTGAATTTACTCCCGACATATTTATTAACTTACTAAAATCTTTATCAGCAAACATTGATTTAACAAATTTTTGGCATTCATCAAAATTACTAGCTAAAGCAATATTAAATACATTGTCTGAATTAACAGTTGTCATAAATTTTCTTTGAACCTCAGATATTTTATTATCTGGATGCAAAACAAAAATTTTCATGTTCTTTCTATCTCTTATAGCGTTTATAGCTGCTGCCCCAGTATCTCCAGAAGTTGCTACAACAACATTAATTTTTAAATTATTTTTCTCTAATATTTTCTCATACATATTTCCAATAACCTGCATGGCGATATCCTTAAATGCTAATGTAGGACCATGAAATAGTTCTAATAAATTTACTTTTCCAAGTTTTTTAATCACTACCACATCATTAACTCTGAAGTTTTTATAAGAATTTTTAACCAAATCTTTAATTTCTATTTCATTGAACTCATCGCTACAAAATTTTAAAATTATTTTTGTAGCCAACGCATTGTAGGAAAGATTTCTAAGTTTTTCTAATTCTTGAGAAGTATATAAAGGAATTTTTTTAGGAACAAAAAGACCGCCATCGGGTGCTAATGCTTTTAAAAAAACATCCTTAAACGAAAAAGTTTTTTGTGTATTTCTAGTGCTTATATATTCCATACCTTCTATTAATATAGAATTTTGATATTATCTAGGCAAAACCTATTACTATCCGATATATGAATTATTTTTATTGGTAAATTTACTTTTTATTTGAGATGTATTTCTTCCAGGCCCAATTTGCAACACCCAAAAGAATTAGTACTAAAATAATAATAAGCAGAGCTATTTTGCCTCCACTTTTATCATCAAAACCAATATGCAAAAATAAAATTGTTGATTCGGGTTGAAATGTCAAAATCTGCCAGATCATTTATTAAAATATTATAAAACTTAATATGTGGCTTTATCTATTAAGATAGAAGTAAAAATCATAAAAAGGTATAATATAGAATAACCAAATAATTTTATTGCTAATTTTTTTTCAAGAATTGAATCTTTTTCTTTAAATAGTTTGTAAGAAATAAACACGTAATAACCACTAAGTACTGCTGCAAGTATTAAATAAATTAAGCCATAATAGTTTAAAAAGAATGGTGATATAGCAATTGGAAATAAAATCAGAGCATATATAAATATATTTAACTTTGTGGTTCTGATGCCAGAGGTAATGGGCAACATTGGAATTTTGGCTTTTCTGTAATCTTCAGATTTATACAAACTTAACGCCCAAAAGTGAGATGGTGTCCATATAAATATAATTAAAAATAAAATGATAGGTTCAAGCGCTATACCGTTTGTCGCTATAGCCCAGCCAATTACAGGTGGCAAAGCTCCAGAGGCTCCTCCAATAACAATATTTTGCGGAGTTTTTCTTTTAAGCCAAATTGTATAAACGAAAACATAAAATAATATTGTAATTGCTAATATCGTTGCAGCAATTAAATTAGAAAAAATATAAAGAGCGATTACAGAAACTAACGATGATAAAATACCAAAAGCAAGAGCTTGATTTTTGGTTAATTTTCCAGTTGGAATCGGTCTAAGACATGTTCTGGTCATTAGCGAGTCCAAATCTGACTCATACCACATATTTAATGCACCAGCAGCGCCAGATCCCAAAGCAACAGCTATAAGCGAAAAAACTGCATCAAGAAAACTAACTTTGACGGGTGCTATTAATAATCCAACTGCACAAGTAAAAATTACCAATGACATTACTCGAGGCTTCATTAAATTAAGAAAAGCCTTCATGTAACCAAAGTAGTCTAACTTTAGTGTTTTTGGTTTTATACTATCCATTTTAAAAAATTAAATATGGGTTTAACTCCCCACTACAAAATAAAACAAACGTGTAAAAAAAGTATAATGAGATTCTGAAACCATGATTGTTATAAATACTCCTATAAGAGTCATAGGCCACAAAAGGACATTAACAATAGCCCAACGTTCCCAATACAAATGCATAAATATCGCCATTATTAATCCTGCTTTTGTAAGCATAAAAGTTACGATTAAAGTCCATCTAAGTAATCCTTGAAAGTCTAAATAATCAACCATGTAGGAAAAAAAACTAAATACAAATAATAAACCCCAAATCCAAAGATAGATTCCAATTTTATGTGTATGTACTTCTTGTTTTTTATTCTGTTCCATTGTTAACCTTACCAAAGATAGAAAAATGCAAAAATGAATACCCACACCAAATCGACAAAGTGCCAATAGAGTCCCATGATTTCAATGGCCTCATAGTTAGATTTCATGCTTGTAAAAAATCCTTTTCGGCCGGTATCAAAGTCTCCTCGAAAAGTCTTTCTGGCAAAAATAAATAGAAAAATTACACCAATTGAAACGTGAGTTCCATGAAAACCGGTAATCATAAAAAAGAAAGAACCAAATTGAGCAGCGCCAAAAGGATTGCTCCAAGGTCGAATACCTTCGTGAAAAATTAATTTTGACCACTCAAACGCCTGCATGCCAACAAAGGCCAGCCCACCAAGTGCAGTAAACAGTAAGAACAAAGCACACAATTTACGTCTCTTTTCGTAACCAAATTTAACTGCAATGGCCATTGTTCCACTACTTGTGATCAATACAAAAGTCATAATTGCGATTAACAGCAAAGGAACTTCTACTCCAAAAACAGTTAGCGCAAATACTTCACTTGCATATGGCCAAGGTACTGTTGTAGATGCTCGAGCCGTCATTAACGAAATTAAGAAACAACTAAAAATAAACGTATCACTTACCAGAAAAATCCACATCATTGCTTTACCCCAAGGAACACCTTTGAAAGCTCTTTGATCGGAACCCCAATCATGCATAAAACCTTTACCACCTTGAGGAAGTTTTGAAATATCAAATTGACTCATTAATTATTTTCTTTTTATGTTGCGATCATTAAACCAAATAAAATCAACCAAACTATAAGTAAAAAATGCCAATAAATAGCACATAGCTCAATTGCTTGTTTGGTTTTTGATACATTAAAATTATTTGTAAGTAACTTTGTAGTAGCTTTTCCCCAAAAAAATAGGCCACCCAATAAATGTAATCCATGTAGCGCTGTAAAGAGATAAAAGAATGCATTTGCAGGATTTGTTGAAGCGTATTGTCCAATACTAACAAAGTGCTGCCAAACTAATAATTGACCTGTAATAAAAGAAAAAGTTAGAAATCCAACTAAAAGTAGAGCATTTTTTGATTTATTAAAATTATTTTGATCAGAATAAACTTTAGCCTTGTTAAAAATAAAACTAGCAAAAATTAAAATAATTGTATTAATCCAAAGCAACCATGGCTCAGATAAACTTTTCCAATCGTGAACTAGCATTCTGTCTGAATAAGAAACAACAAACAAAGAAAAAATAACCGTACTAACGACCATTACTGTTCTAACGCCAAGCTTTGCTTTGCTTAAACCAAAAGTTTTACCATCATGCTCGTTATCAAGAGCGGCTTGTGCTGGCTCCCAAGGCTTTTGAGATAAAAGCTTAAAAATATTTAATTCTTTATTACTCATGTTATTTCAGCCTTTGCTGTTGAAACTTGGCTAGGAGGAACATCCTGTGGAATGTATTCTTTGTCAGATCCCGGTACACTAAAATCATATGGCCAACGATAGACAACTGGTAACTCTTTTCCAAAATTTCCATGTGTTGGGGGATAGTCAGAAGTATGCCATTCTAATGAATTTGCCTTCCATGGATTTCTTTCGGATTTTTCTCCTTTAAAAACACTGCTAAAGATATTGTACAAAAATAAAATTTGGGTAAAACCAACAATTAGAGCTGCTATAGTAATGAATTGATTTAAACCTATTGCGGAAGTCATGTATGGGCTATCGTACATTTCAAAATATCTACGAGGTACTCCAATAAAACCAAGATAATGCATCGGAAAATATATTGCGTATGCTCCGAGGAAAGTTACCCAAAAGTGAATTTTTCCTAAAGTCTGATTTAGGTGTCGTCCTGTAATAAGAGGATACCAATGATAAATTGCTCCAAACACCACCATAAGAGGCGCAATACCCATAACCATATGAAAGTGAGCAACTACAAAATAAGTATCTGATAATGGAATATCAATAATCACATTGCCCAAAAATAAACCTGTTATACCTCCATTAACAAATGTTACGATAAAACCTAGAGCAAATAACATTGGGATTGTAAGATGAATATTTCCCCTCCATAGAGTTAAAACCCAGTTATAAACTTTAATTGCAGTTGGAACCGCAATAATTAATGTGGTTGTCGCAAAGAAAAATCCAAAGTATGGATTCATACCGCTTACGTACATATGGTGCGCCCAAACAACAAAGCTCAGAGCGCCAATAATGACAATCGCCCAAACCATCATTCGATAGCCAAAAATGTTTTTTCTCGCATGAACTGAAATTAAATCAGAAACAATACCAAAAGCGGGAAGCGCAACTATATAAACTTCAGGATGTCCAAAAAACCAGAAAAGGTGTTGAAATAAAATAGGACTACCGCCTCCAGTTTTTAATTTTTCACCCATTGTAAATATATCTGGCATGAAAAAGCTTGTTCCTAGTATGCTATCAAGAGTCATCATTATACAAGCAACAAAAAGAGCGGGAAAAGCTAGAAGTGCAAGAATCGTAGCAGTAAAGATACCCCAAACAGTAAGAGGCATACGCATCATAGTCATACCACGTGTTCGCGCTTGTAAAACAGTAATCACATAATTTAATCCACCCATGGTAAAACCAATAACAAACATTGAAAGCGATACTAACATTAGTACAATTCCATATTCAGAGCCTGGCGTTCCCGGTAATATGGCTTGTGGTGGATACAAGGTCCAACCTGCTCCGGTTGGTCCCCCGGGTACAAAAAAACTCGCAATCAAAACTAATACTGCTGCCAAGAACACCCAATAGCTAACCATATTGACATATGGAAAAACCATATCGCGTGCTCCAACCATCAAAGGAATAAGATAATTTCCAAATCCTCCCAGGAATAAAGCAGTAAGAAGGTAAATTACCATAATCATTCCATGCATAGTCACGGATTGGTAATATGTTGCGGGACCAAGGAAAGAAAACGTTTCTGGAAAACCAAGTTGTAGTCTCATTCCCCACGATAATACTAATCCAACGAGACCAATTGCGGTAGCAGTTAGAGCATACTGAACTCCAATAACTTTAGCATCCTGACTGAAAACCCATTTGGTCCAAAAACTTTTCGCATGATATAATTCTTGCTCAGGAGCTTCCTTTGCAGGAATGTGCTCTACTGGTGGAGCATAACCGCCAGACGAAGAGTCTGCTGATTTTGCTTCTATTTTATTGTCCTTATATTCATCGCTCATATTTTTTTTTCCTAGTATTTAATTTTTGTTTTCCGCAATCAATAATTTTTTTTCAACACTTTTTTGAGCCAACATTTTTTCGTACGTAATCTGTCTAGCTAGCCAATTTGAATAATCTTTCTCATCGTCCACCAAAACGCGTCCTCGCATTACATAATGACCAAGACCACAATATTCAGCACAAAGAATTTCGAAATCCCCTTTTTTTTCAGGAATAAACCAATAATAACTGATAATGCCTGGAATCATATCCATTTTTGCTCGGAACTGAGGAATATAAAAATTATGAAGTACGTCTAATGAACGAAGTTCTATTTTAACAGTTTGATTAATTTTCAAATGAAGATCAGCATCCATAACTAAAATATCATCTTTGCTATTTGGATCTTCCGGATTCAATCCATATGGATTTTCATCGCTAATTAATGAAACGCTTGTTGTTCCTAAAGCTCCATCGTTACCAGGTAATCTAAAATTCCAACCCCACTGATAAGCCAGAACTTCTATTTTCATAGCATCTTTTGGAACTGATATGTATTGGTTCCAAGTTACTAGGCCAGGAGCAAGTAAAGCTGCAACACCTAAAGCTGTAATCAATGTAAGTCTAAATTCTAATTTTTTATCTTCAGGTTTATATTCTGCTTTTCTGTCAGGTCTGTATCGATAACGCCATACGCAATAGGCCATAAATAAACAAACTACAACAAAAACAGTACCTGTAACCCAAAATGAAAGAATAATATTGTCGTCAATATTTCCCCAATTTGAAGCAACTGGTGTCCACCACCATGGACTCCAAAAATGAAAAATAATAGATCCAACAATGACCAAAGCAAATATTATTGCTACAAACACTTTTTAAACCTTCCTTTAAAATTCCTAATTTACTTTTTACAACTTTTGTTGTTTTAAAACAATGTTCTATAATTTATATGGTTTTTTTTTTCACAAAAACTACAAGCCATTTTGAACAATAGCTGTGTCAACTTGATGCAGTTCTAAAATTCAACTTAAATTCAAGTGATAGCTTACTATTGTAATCGCTGATAATGCTGCTGTTTCAGCTCTCAAAATATTTTTTGCCAAAGAGATTGAATGTGTTTGCTTCAAACCAATTATTAGTTTTCTTTCTGTTTCAGAAAAATCTCCTTCAGGACCAATAAGCACACATATCGGTTCTTCAATTTTTTTTGATAAAATATTTTTTAAATTATTTTTTTCACAATTTATATCACAAAAAAGCAAGCATCCATTTTTTGGAAATTTAGATAAAAAATTTTTTAACGTTTCTAAATTATTAATTTCTGGAACTGAAATTCGATTGGATTGTTCACTAGCTTCCACAATAATTTTTTTAACCCGCGTAATATTTATTTCCTTAACAATGGTTCTTTCCGATAAGATTGGAATAAATTTTTGAACTCCTAGTTCTGTTCCTTTTTGTATTATAAAATTTAATGGATTTTGTTTAATTGGAGAAAATGCTAGCCAAATATTTTTTTCATTATCTCTATCTCTTACTTTTTTTAATATTTTTATTCTAGCGCCCTCCTTTTCATAATTTTCGATAATTGCATTCCATTCGCCTTGAGCATTAAAAACTGACAAATAGCCCCCTTTTTCTAATCTCATAACGTCCTTTACATAGTGAGATTGTTCTTTTGTTAGATGTGATACTAAATCACTTTGAATTTTATCAGAAAAATATAATCTTATTTTTAAAGTCATGAAAAAAAATGCGTTAATATTGTATTCATTATTGATAATTTTTTTTTCACTAAACTATAATACTTTTGCAAAAACTATGAAAGATTTACCTTATCATCATTTGCCCGACGACAGTTTTAGAAACCCTGAAGGAAGTCCAAAAAGAGATCCTAATATTAAATGGTCAATGTCAAAATGGAACAAAGAAAAGAAAAAAATTAAAATTAACATTCCTGCGAACCATGTTATAGATAAAAAGAAAGTATTAGAAAATTTAGAAAAATTTAAAAACGATGATTATGTTGCTTGGATAGGTCATGCAACTTTTTTAATCAAACTTGGTGATACAACAATTATTACAGATCCCGTTTTTTCTAAAAATATGGGACCATGGATTTTTGGGCCCAAAAGATATGTTGACCCAGCCGTTGACCTTAAAGAAATACCTGAAGTTAATTTGGTTTTGTTAACTCATAATCATTATGATCACCTAGATTATAAAACAATTAAAAAATTTCCCTACAAGGAATCGCAAGTTTTAACGCCACTTAAACTAGGGAAATATTTTATTAGAAACAAATTTAAGAAAGTTAAAGAGTTGGATTGGTATGATCAAGCCCAAGTTAATGATTTAAAAATCACATTGATGCCTGCTGTACATTGGTCAAAAAGAACATTAACTGATGATAACAAAACTCTTTGGGGAAGTTTCTTAATTGAATATAAAGATAAAAAAATATTTTTTTCTTGCGATACAGGTTACGGAAATATTTATAAAGACTTAGGTGAAAAGTACGGTCCAATAGATTTAACATTTATCAATATCGGTGCATACGATTTTAGACCAATGTTTGAAAAATCAATTTATCACGCAAATCCCGAGGAAGCTCTTAATATTGGTCAAGATTTAAAAAGTAAAAAAGTTTTAGGAATGCACTGGGGAACTGCAATACTTTCCCTCGAAGATCCTTTCGAACCACCAGTGCGATTTAAAAATGCAGCCAACAGGTATGGTTATCATAAAGATGACGCTATTATATTTAAAATTGGTGAAGTTAAAAAATTAGAAGATTTATTATGAAAATAGAAAATATAACAGCTTGTGTATTTGATGCCTACGGAACTTTATTTGATGTAAATTCTGCAGCAGCAAAATATAAAAAGAAACTTGGTAATAGATGGGAAAGTTTTGCTAATGCCTGGAGAACAACACAACTTGAGTATACGTGGTTAAGAAGTCTAATGAAAAAACATAAAAATTTTTGGGAAATTACAGAAGATTCCTTAGATCATACCATGGAAACATTTAAAATAAAAAAAGAGATGAGAAATGAATTATTAAATTTATATAAAGAACTTGTTCCCTACCCTGAAGTTAAAGAATGCTTAGAAGGTCTAAAATCAAAAAAAATTAAAATATCTATTCTATCTAATGGAACACCAGATCTTTTAAAAGGTTTAGTAGAAAGTAATAATATTCAAAATTATTTTGATGACATAATGTCCATTGAATCTGTTGGAATCTATAAACCTGATTCAAAAGTTTATGAAATGCCAATAAAAAAATATAACTGTAAACCTGAAAATATTTGTTTCATGAGTTCAAACACCTGGGATGTTTCAGGGGGAGGAGTTTTTGGTTACAATGCAGTATGGGTAAATAGATTTAATAAAGTTTTTGACAAATTGAGCTACAAACCTCAGTTCGTTATTAATAATTTAAATGAACTGCTTGAAATAGTATAATATTTAGAACGAAATTAATTCATGTCCACAATAGAGGTAAAAAAAATTGTAAAGGCAATTCAGACATCTGATGGCGCGGGTGTTAAATTAAAAAGAAGCATGGGAATTCCCGAGCTTGACTTTATTGATCCGTTTCTAATGTTTGATGAATTTGGATCAGAAAATAAAGATGATTATATTGCTGGCTTTCCTGCACATCCACATAGAGGCATTGAAACGGTCACTTATATGTTGGCAGGAAGATTTAAACATGAAGACAGTACGGGAAGTAAAGGCGAAATGGGTCCAGGAAGTGTACAATGGATGGCTGCGGCCGGAGGAATTATTCACTCTGAAATGCCAATTATGAAAGAAGGAAAATTACATGGCTTTCAGTTATGGGTAAATATGCCCGCAAAACTAAAAATGAGTAAACCCTCATACCAAAATATTGAGCCTCAAGAAATTCCTGAATTTAAAGATCAGGATAAAAAAGTAAAAATTATAGCTGGAAATTTTAAAAATAAAATAGGTCCGGCAAAAGGTTATGTAAATCCAATCTACTTAGACATTGAGCTAGAAAAAGTTAAAAATTTTATTTACAATATCCCCTCTTCACATAATTCGTTTATATATTTAGTTTCAGGAGAAATTAAAGTGGGAAGCAAAACTCATGAAAAATTGGAAAATTCTACATTAATTTCCTTAACAAACGGAAGTAGTTTAAAAATTTCTTCTGTTAAAAAAAGTCAGTTTTTAATAATAGCAGGCAAGCCTCTTGGCGAACCAATTGCACGGGGTGGTCCTTTTGTAATGAATACTAAACAGGAAATACTTAAAGCTGTTCAAGATTATCACAGCGGAAACTTTGTTCAAAAATGACTCGAGTTGTAAAAATTGAAAAAACTGGTGGACCAGAAGTTTTAAAATTTGAAACAGTCAAACTGGATAGGCCGGGCCCAGAGGAAGTTTTAATTGAACACAAAGCAATAGGGTTAAATTTTATAGATATCTATCATCGTTCAGGTTTGTACCCTGTCCCATTACCATCAGGAATAGGTGCTGAAGGCTCTGGCGTTATTAAAAAAATCGGATCAAAAGTAAAAAATTTTTCAGTTAACGATCATATCGCTTATGCTGGTGCTCCGCTTGGTTCATACTCATCAGAAAGAATTTATCCAACTAAAAATTTGGTGAAAATTCCAAATTACATAAATTTTGAAATAGCTGCTACCTTAATGACAAAGGGTTTAACAGCTTACTATTTGCTCTATAAAACATATCCTGTTTCAGCAAATCAGACTATTTTATTTCATGCTGCCGCTGGCGGTGTTGGTCAAATGTTCTGTCAATGGGCGAAAAGTTTAGGTTGTAAAGTTATTGGAACAGTTGGTTCCGATGAAAAAATTAGGACAGCTAAAAAAAATGGTTGCGATTTTATAATAAATTATTCTAAAGAAAATTTTGCAAAAAAAGTTTTAGAAATTACTAAAGATAAAGGTGTTCCGGTTGTTTATGATGGTGTAGGAAAAGATACTTTTGAAGGTTCAGTCGAATGTCTAGCAGAAAGAGGAATGATGGTATCTTTTGGAAACTCATCAGGTTCTGTGACAAATATAGATGTAAAAAAAATAATACAACCAAAAAGTATTTATTTTACAAGACCTACTATGTGGCATTACTTAGGAACGAAAAATGAGTTACAGGATGGTGCAGATAAATTGTTCGAAAATATTAAAATGGGCAAAATTAAAGTGGAGATATTTAAAAAATATAAATTAGAAGAAGTTGTGCAAGCTCATAAAGATCTGGAAGAAAGAAAAATTATAGGCCCAGCAGTTATTGTTCCTTAATGGAAAAATTTCAAATATTTATTCAATTAACAAGATTAAATAAACCTATAGGTTTTTTACTTTTATTTTGGCCATGCGTGTGGGGACTTACTCTTGCCTATTATTTTAGCGGAGAAACAAATTTATATTTAAAACACATATTGTTATTTTTTTTGGGGTCCGTTTTAATGCGAAGCGCCGGCTGCATTTTTAATGATATTGTTGACAGAGATTTAGATAAGAAAGTTCAAAGAACAAGGGAAAGACCAATTGCTTCAGGAAAAGTTTCTGTTTCTGAAGCTTTCATTTATATAGTTTTTCTTTGTTTAGTTGCCTTCCTAATACTTTTGCAATTTAATTGGCTTACAATAGTACTTGGAATAAGTTCAATAGTTTTAGCGTTTGCTTATCCTTTTATGAAAAGAATTACATATTGGCCACAACTTTTCTTAGGACTGACTTTTAATTGGGGAATAATAATGGGATGGACATCGATCACAAATAGTATATCGACTGAGCCAGTCATTCTGTATCTTGCGGCCATATTTTGGACTCTCGGTTATGACACGATTTATGGACTTCAGGACATACGTGATGATGAAATTATTGGCGTTAAATCAACATCAATTAAATTTAAAAATAATGTAAAAATCTTTGTCGGAACCTGTTATAGCATGTGTGTCTTTTTAATTTTAATAATGTTTTTTACAATGGAGATAAATAAATATCTTTTGTTATTAATAATACCTTTTATCGTTTCTTTTGTTTATCAAGTAAAAATTTTTAAAGTTTTTAATTCTGAATCTTGTCTTCTTGCCTTTAAAAATAATAATTTAATAGGTTCACTAATTTTTATATTTATTTTTTCATTTAATATTTTATGAATTTTTATAAATTAAAAAAAATTTTATTAAGATTATTTAATTCTTACGTAAAAAAACATCTTGGTAAATTAATAATTGCACTTTTCTTATCTATTGTAGTTGCTGGTTCAACTGGAGCTATAGCATGGCTATTAGATCCAGCGGTAAAAAAAATTTTCATCGATCAAGACACAACAATGATGTTATTAATACCCATAGCTATTGCTCTCTCGTTTACAATTAAAGGTGCATCTTTATATACCGCTAGAATCATTTTAATAAAAATAAGCAATAATGTTGTAAAAACTATGCAAACGCAGCTGGCTTCATGTATTTTAAAATCAGACATAAATACAATAGAATCAAAACACTCAGGAAAATATCTTGCTCATTTTTTTTATGATGTAGGACAGGTAAGTCAATTAGTAGGCTCGGGTGTTTTAAATCTTATGAAGGACTCGCTAACTCTAATTGTCTTAGTTGGTTTAATGTTTTATCAAAATTGGAATCTTGCCTTATTTGCATTAATCATGATGCCGCTTGCAGTTATTGTGGCAAAATCTTTAGGAAAAAGAATTAATAAAGCGGTCACTGAAAGTGCAAAAATTGAAGGAGGTTTAACTTCCTATTTATCTGAAGTGATCAAAGGAACAAGAATGATAAAAATTTATCAACAAGAAAATTTTGAGTTTGATAGATCAACAAAAAAAATTGATGAAAGAACAAATATACAAATAAAAATAGGTAGTATTCTGATTAGAGCTACACCAATTATGGAAATCTTAACTGGTATAATGATTGGTGGATTTGTTTATTATTCAGGATTTATGATTGCTAACGGCCAAATGCAAATAAATAATTTTTTCTCTTTTTTAACGGCTATGATGTTAGCCTATCAACCTATCCGGTCATTAGCGACAATTAATATGCTTTTTAATCAAGGTGCTGTAGGAGCAGACCGAGTGTTTAATGTTCTTGATGCTGAACCAAGTATCAGGGAGATTAGTTCGGCTTCGAATTTAAATATAAAAAAAGGTACCATAAAATTTGAAGAAGTAAATTTCTCTTATGCAAATACTAAAAAAGAGGCTATAAAAAATATAAATATTTCCATTGAAGGCAGTACTACGGTTGCTCTAGTAGGCCATAGTGGAGCTGGAAAAAGCACGATAGTAAATCTACTTCCAAGATTTTATGATCCACAAAAAGGAGCAGTTTACATTGATGAACAAAATATTAGTTCGGTAACACTTTCCTCCTTAAGGAAAAATATATCCATGGTTAGTCAAGATATAGTATTATTTGATGACACTGTTCGTGCAAACGTAGCTTACGCAAATATGAGCGCATCTGAAAAACAAATAAAAGAAGCTTGTGATCTTGCGGCGGCTGGCGAATTTATTGAAAATTTACCACAAAAATTTGAAACTATTATTGGAGAAAACGGTGTTAGATTATCTGGTGGCGAAAAACAAAGAATCTCTATTGCCAGAGCATTTTTAAAAAATTCTCCAATAATACTTTTAGATGAAGCAACTTCGTCTTTAGATGCAGAATCTGAAGAAAAAGTTCAAAACGCAATTATGAACCTAACAAAAAATAGAACTACACTGGTTATTGCCCATAGGTTGTCAACTATTATCAGGGCAGACAAAATTATTCTTGTAAATCGTGGAGAAATTGCTGACTTTGGCACTCATAATGAGCTTCTAAAAAGTTCAATGATCTATAAAAACCTATATAGCAAACAATTAAGCGCATAATTTATGTATTTTTGGTATAGATTTTTTACATACCTTTTTTACCCCTTTGCGCCAATTTATTTATATTTTAGAAAAATAAGAAAAAAAGAAGATTCAATTAGCTATAGGGAAAAGCTATCTAAAATAGAAATATCAAGAGAAGAAGGTTTTTTAATTTGGTTTCATGTAGCAAGTGTTGGGGAGGCAATGAGTATTCTTCCATTAATTGAAAGTTGTATGGAAGAAAAAAAAATCAATAAAATTCTTTTAACATCAATAACTTTAAGTTCTGGTAAAATTTTGAAAAAAAGATTTAATCAAAATGCAAAAGTGATTCACCAATTTTTACCTTTGGATATCTCAGTTTGGACCAGTAAATTTTTAGAGCATTGGAAGCCAAATTTATCTATTTTTATTGATTCTGAAATTTGGCCAAACTTAATTTCACAGATTAGTGAAAAAAAAATTCCTCTGTTACTAATAAATGCCAGAATAACAAAAAAAAGCTTTAAAAGATGGAAATTAATAATAAGTTTTGCAAAAAAAATATTTGAAAAGTTTGATTTGTGCATAGTGTCTAATAAAGAAAGCGAAAACTTTCTAAAAATTTTAGGAGCTAAAAATATTAAAAACTATGGGAATCTCAAATTTTCAAATATTAAAAACGATTTAAACAAAAAATTAGATTCGGACTTTTTTAATAAAATTAAAAATAGAAAAATATGGTGTGCGGCTAGTACTCATCCAACTGAGGAAATACTATGTGCAAGGTCTCATTTAAAAATTAAAGAAAGTTATAATAATATTTTAACAATTATTATCCCAAGGCATATAGACCGAATTGAAAAAATTCGAAAGGAGTTATCGAATTTAAATCTTAAAATTGTTCTTTATAGCAAATTGGATCAAATAGACATTAACACTGATATTCTATTAATAGACACTTACGGAGAAGCCTCAATATTTTATAATATTTCAAAATATGTCTTTGTTGGTAAATCTACAATTAAATCTTTAATTATGGATAGCGGACAAAATCCTATTGAACCAGCAAGATTAGGGTGCAAAATTTTTCATGGTCCAAACGTGAGTAACTTTGTAGAAATTTATGAATACTTGAGAACGCTGGGCGTTACTAAACAGGTAAATAACTCCAATGAATTAAGCATATCATTAATTGAAGAATTCAAAGAAAACAAAGGCGAAAAGAGCAATATTAAAGAAGAAATAGACAATTATGGTCAAAATATACTTAATAATGTGATCGAAGAATTAAAAAAATATATATAAATAATTACAGATGAGTTTTTTTAAACCAAAGTTTTGGGATAAAAATCAAATTTCGTTTTTTTCAATTTTACTTTTTCCAATTGCTTTATTAATTAAGTTGTTAAACTTTTTTAAACACTCTATTACCAAAACTTATCAATGTTCCATACCTGTCATCTGTGTTGGAAATATCTACTTAGGAGGAACTGGAAAGACTCCCTTGTGTATTGAAATATTCTCAATTTTAAAAGATTTAAATATGAATCCAGTTTTTATTAGAAAGAAATATAATTCTTTTCAAGACGAAGCAGATCTACAGAAACAGATAGGTCCAATTTATCAAAATAAAAAAAGGATAGAAGCTATAAGGGAAGCAATACAAAATAAAGCAAATGTCGCTATTCTTGATGATGGTTTTCAGGATTTTTCTATAAATAAAAATTTATCAATTGTTTGTTTTAATGAAAAGCAATGGATAGGTAATGGTTTGGTAATTCCCTCGGGTCCTCTAAGAGAAGATCTTTCTGCTTTAAAAAGAGCCGACTGCGTCATTATAAATGGTGAAAAAAACATTGATATTGAAAGTAAAATACTTAACAAAAATAAGGAAGTAAAAATTTTTTATATTAAATATAAAGGGCAAAATATTGGCGAATTTAAAAATAAAAAAGTATCTGCTTTTGCTGGAATTGGTAATCCTGAAAATTTTTTTAATTTATTAAAAGATAACAATATAAATGTTGTAAAAGAAATGAAATTTCCCGATCACTATAATTACTCCAAAAAAGAATTAGAAAATTTAATTAATGAAGCAAAGGAAAATAATACGATTTTAATAACTACAGAAAAAGATTACTTTAGAATTGATGAAAATTATAAAAAGAATATCAATTATTTAAAAATAGCAGTTGATATAAAAAATCGAAATCAACTTATTGAGGAAATAAAAAAAATTATATGAAAATTATCAAATATTTTTTTGAATTTATAAGCATAATTTCTTTATTCTGTATTTTTAGAATAATAGGTCTTAGCAATGCATCTTATCTTGGGAGTATAATGGGAAGAGTTATTGGTCCATTATTTAGATCAAAAAATATTATCAAACAAAATATAAAAAATGGATTAGGGGAAGTAGATAAAAAAAGAGAAACTGAAATCATAAATGGCATGTGGTCAAATATTGGAAGGACTTTTGCTGAGTATGTTTTTTTAAAAGATTTTAAATTTAATAAAACTAACTTTGATCATATTAAAATTAATGGGACAAACTACTTAAACGAGATTAAAAATAATAACGAACCAGCAATCTTTTATTCAGGTCATTTTGCAAATTTTGAACTGATGGCAATGGAACTGGATAAATTTGGAATTAAATGCGCGGCAATTTATAGACCATTAAATAATTTTTTTTTAAACCCTTTAATGGAGTATTTAAGAATAAAATATATTTGCCCAAATCAAATCCCAAAAGGCCGAATGGGTATGAGAGAAATAATCAGTAAAATTAAAGATGGTTATAGCATTGCCTTAATGGTAGACCAGCGTGTAAGCGAAGGACCTAGAACTCTCTTTTTCAATAAACCCGCCCATACGACAACCATACCGGCTCAGCTTGCTTTAAAATATAACTGTAAGTTAGTACCAATTTCTTTGGAAAGAAAAGAAGGTCCTAATTTTGAAATGACTATTCATGAACCATATAAAATTGAAAAAACAGGCAATGATGGGGAAGATACAAAAAATATCACACTTAAAATTAACCAAGTGATCGAAAAAATGATACTTAATAATCCAACACAATGGATCTGGTCACATAATAGGTGGAAATAATAATGGATATTAGCAGAACTGCTTGGGATAGCTTTTTAAAGTGTAAGAGATGTTTTTATTTAGAAAGAAAATTAAAAATTAAAGCAATTGGTATGCCAGGACATCCTATAAATAGTAGAGTCGATGCTTTGCTAAAAGTTGAATTTGATATTTATAGAGAAAAACAATTACCACACCCCATATTTAAAAAATATAATTTAAATTTTGTTCCTTTTAAATTAGATGAACAAAAACTCAAAGATTTTAGAAATAATAGAAAAGGTGTAAGAGCAAAATCTACTAAAACAAATTTTACAATTTTTGGATCAATAGATGATCTTTGGTTTAATAAAGATACTAATGAAGTGGTTATTTTAGACTACAAAGCTACCTCTAATAAAAATGAAATTAATTATGTAAGCTCGAAAATGAGTTACCACAAATCTTACTTAAGACAACTTGACTTTTATGCTTACTTATTAAAATTAAATAAATTTAAAGTTTTTAAAACTGGATATTGGATAGTCTGTAATGCGCGAAATGAAGAGCAAAAAACTTTTGATGGTAAATTAAATTTCAAAATTGATCTTTTGTCTTATAATGTAAATACGGATTACATTGAAGATACTTTGGTAGAACTCGAAAAATGCTATAATAGTGATAAAGTACCTGCGCTAAATCCAATGTGCGATACCTGCAGATGGCAAAAGGAAACTTCTAAAATTTAATTTTTAATATCAAGGACTGTTGCTGGATCCAATCGTGTTTGAAACCAATTAAGCCTCACATCTAAATGCGCCCCTGTTGCCCTTCCAGTTGACCCGACTGTTCCAATAATATCCCCTTGTTTCACTTTTTGACCCCTTTTAACCAATATTTTTTCCATATGCATATATAGTGTTGAAATGCCGTGCCCGTGATCAAATATTAAAGTTCCACCCGTATAAAATAAGTCAGGTTCTGCTAAAGTTACTGTACCATCTAACATGGCTTTAATTTTTGTTCCTTCATCAGCAGCAAAATCTAACCCATAGTGCGGCCATTTAGGTTTACCATTTAAAATTCTCTGGCTTCAATAAACTC
>CATMHL010000006.1 GCA_950068185.1 uncultured Pelagibacteraceae bacterium
GAAAGTTTAACAAGATGAAAATAAATAGTATTTATTCGCCAAATTTTAATAGAGCAAAAAGGTCAAAAAAATCAATAAAAATAATAGTAATTCATTATACGGGAATGCAATCTGAGCGGGAATCTATAATTAGGCTGTGTAATCCGCAATCTAAAGCAAGTAGTCATTTCCTTATTAATCAGAATGGTAAAGTTTATAGATTGGTTCAAGACAACCGAATTGCTTGGCACGCTGGAAAGTCTTGTTGGAAGCATTATAAAAATTTAAATAAGAATTCTATTGGTATTGAGTTAGTGAATAAAGGACATCGGTTTGGTTATACAAATTTTAGAAAAAAACAGTTATTAAGTTTAATAAAGATTTGTAAAACACTTATTAAAAGATACAAAATTAAAAAAAAAAATATAGTTGGTCATTCTGATATTGCTCCATTAAGAAAAATTGATCCAGGAGAAAAATTTCCATGGAAACAATTGGCGAAAAAAAATATTGGAATTTGGCATGGTTGCAAACCTAGCTTGTTAAGAAAATTTAGGAGAATTAAGATTTTCACACAAAAAGACAAAGTAAAATTTGTTAAAAATTTAAATAATATTGGATATTGTTTTTCGGTTAAAAAAAAGTCTTTTTTCATCAAAACTGTAAAAGCTTTTCAAAGGCGTTATAGAAAGGAATTAGTAAACGGCCTTTTAGATAAAGAATGTTTAATTATTGCTCAAAATTTATCAAAAAAAACCATAAAAAACTCTTGATCTAAAGGCTTTTTTTGCTTAATAAACCTATTGCCAGACAATTGATTAGTCGCTCTTGTTGAATAAACAAGGGAGGAAAGTCCGGGCTCTATAAGAACACGGTGCCAGATAACATCTGGCGAGGGTGACCTCAGGGATAGTGCCACAGAGAATAGACCGCCTGATCAAGGCAAGGGTGAAAAGGTGCGGTAAGAGCGCACCGGTTTTTTGGTAACAAAAAACGCATGGAAAACCCCACCGGGAGCAAGACCAAATAGAGATGGCAAGGCTTTAGGCCGAAAACAGTTCTTAGTTAGCCATCTGGGTTGGTTGCTAGAGGTTAAGTGCGAATTTAGCCCCAGACAAATGACTGATTTAAATGACAGAACCCGGCTTACAGATTGTCTGGCATACCTTTGAAGTTATCTACCCACTATAAAAAATTAGAAAAATATAAATGTTCTTGTTTTGATTCTGCAATGATTCAAATATGTACCAAAAAATCAATTTAAACGATTTTTCATAAAATTGGCCTTTTTTGGTTAAAATGGCTAAAAAATAGGGTATTGACAATCTTAGGTTGATAACCCATTATATCCCATATATTCCCAAGGAGGGAGAGATGGTGCTCAGAAAGTTAAATCACAGATTGAATGTTGATTTCTTCCAGGGCGCTGCTGACTTAAAAAAACATGTTTTTATCAACGTACGAAAACAAATTAGACAAAAAATGGAGGGTATCAGTGCCAGCCAGTTTTAGATCCTATTTAAGTAGCATGGGTTACAATGGAGTTATTTGTTATCCATCATTTAATAACCTTTCAATAGAAGGATGTTCTCAAAATAGAATAGAAAAACTTTCAGACTCAATAGACTCGTTAAATCCATTTGAAGAAAAAAGGGATATTTTTGCAACTTCCGTTTTGTCAGAAAGCGTAAACCTTCAGTTTGATAGTGAAGGAAGAATTTCTATACCTAACAAATTGTTAAACTATGCAAAAATTAAGCAAACAATGCTTTTTGTAGGTCAAGGAAAAACTTTTCAAATTTGGGAACCAAAACTTTTTGAAAAATTCAAAACACAAGCTCGAAAAAAAGCGAATTTGAATAGAGCAAGTCTAAAATGGGAAACACAATTTAAAAAGGAGGGGAAATGACAATTAATATAAAAGGTCCAGAATTAAGAGAAATCAAACCTAGAATTTTAGTATTAGGAGTTGGTGGAGCGGGAGGAAATGCTCTTAACGGTATGATTGAAGCTGGGATGGAAGGTGTAGAATTCGTTGCAGTAAATACTGACGCACAGGATTTAATAAATAATAAGGCTAGCGGAAAGATTCAACTAGGAGCAAATTTAACAAAAGGTTTAGGTGCAGGTGCAAAACATGAAATAGGTCAAGCGGCAGCTGAAGAGTCATTGAACGATATAGTTGATTATATTAAAGGCAGTAATATGGTTTTTATAACTGCTGGCATGGGTGGAGGAACCGGAACTGGAGCCTCACATGTAATTGCAAGAGCCGCAAAGGAATTAAATATTCTTACGGTAGGAGTTGTAACTCTTCCTTTTTCTTACGAAGGTCCAAAAAAAATGAGAATAGCTCTTCTGGGATTAGAAGAATTAAAAAAACATTTAGATACAAATATAATAGTACCTAATCAAAATCTTTTTAAAATCACAAATGAAAAAACTGGTTTTAAGAATTCATTTGCTTTGTCAAATAACGTATTAAAATTTGGAGTTCAAAGCGTAACCGATTTAATGGTGAAGCCTGGTCTCGTGAATTGTGATTTTGCCGATGTCGAAACAATCATGAAGGGTATGGGTAAAGCTATGATGGGTACCGGTGAGGCAGAGGGAGAAAATAGAGCTGAAGAAGCTACAAACGCAGCACTATACAATCCCTTAATCGATGAATATTCACTAAAAGGAGCAAAAGGTCTTTTACTTAACGTTACTGGAGGTTCTGACCTCACTTTATTTGAAGTCGATTATATTTCAAATAAAATTAGGGCAGAAGTGGATTCTGAAGCAGAAATAATATTTGGTTCAATTGAAGATGAAAATTTAAATGGAAAAATTAGAGTTTCCATTGTTGCTACATCGTTAGATGCACAAGAACCACAAGTTAAACCAGTAATTAGCATGGTGCATAGATTATATAACAAAAATACAGGTTATAACGATGGTTTTACAAGCACACTTGCAGGCAATCAATCAGCAATAAAAGCAACTGAAGGAGCAACAGCTTTAGATTTAAATAATGTCGTTAATGAAAATACGATTATTCAACAAAAATCAGCACAAGAAGAAATTAAAAAAGAGCCAGTAATTGATCCAGCTTTTGAAAATATTTCAATGGAGAATGCTGCTTATCTTCAAAATATGAAAAATGTATTTGACAATCAAGATTCTAAAATAAATGAAAATATGGATACATTTGAGGTTGATAGTATTGAGTTAGCGACTCCGGAACTTTTTTCAAATGATGCAAAAGACAACTCTTTTAATCAGGAAATTAATAAGGAAAAAGAACTATTAATGTTTGAAAATTCAAAAACTGAAGAAAAAATCGAAGCCAAAGAACCGGAAATGTTCGAGGAACATAATTTGGAGGAAGACTTTGAAATACCAGCTTTTTTACGAAGACAAAAAAATTAAATGGAAGATAAAAGAGAAATTTATGAATGCCACCATGTCACTGGAAAAAACAAAACATTATCCAGTGATGCTCAATCAAGTATTAAGCATTATATCCCCTCAACATGGTGGCACGTTTATTGACTGCACTTTTGGTGGCGGAGGGTATTCCCAGGCAATATTAAAATTTCCAGAAACAAAAGTTTTTGCTATTGATCGAGACAAATTAACCCAAAAGCATGCAAATATTTTAGTAAAAAGATTTCCAAAAAGATTTAATTTTTTTCAAGAAAAGTTTAGTAATTTAAGTAAAGTTGTTCAACAACACGTAAATCCTAGGGCTGTAATATTTGATTTAGGGCTTTCGTCTATTCAACTATCTGATAAGGAGAGAGGTTTTTCTTTTGAGTCTAAAAATTTTTTAAACATGGAAATGGGTATAAATGAATATTCCGCTTATGATGTAATTAATACTCTAGATAAAGAACATTTGGCTACAATTATAAAAGTTTTAGGTGAAGAAAAAGATGGAAGACTAATCGCGAATAAAATAGATAAATATAGAAGAAAAAAACCAATAAAAACCTCACAAGACCTTGCTTCCATAATTAATGATGCAAAAAAAAATTATAATAAATATAAAAAGAATCCAGCTACAAAAACATTCCAGGCTATAAGAATATTTGTCAACAAAGAATTAACAGAATTAATATTGGGATTAATTGAGGCAGCAAAACTCCTTTCAAATGGAGGAGTACTAATTGTTGTTAGCTTTCATTCATTAGAAGATAGAATAGTAAAAAACTTTTTTAATCTTTATTCAAATTTAAGAAAAAATCCTTCAAGGTATTTACCAATAAAAGTAAGCAAATCTAGTTTATTTAAACAAATTTCTAAAAAACCTCTTGTAGCAGATGTAAAGGAAGTTAACGAAAATATTCGTTCTCGATCCGCAAAACTTAGATATGCAATTAGAAACAATAATTCATTTTTTTATCCTGATGAATTTAAGAAAAAATTTGTAAATTATTTGGAGTTGGAAGGCGGCAGAATATGATCAATCAAGATAAGTGGATCAAATCCCTTCCCAAAATAAATATAAAATTTAATGAAGAAAAAAATCAAGTAGATCATTATAGATGGGTAAATACTATCCCCCAAAAAAATACTCATAATAATGTTGCATGGAGATATCCCTTGGTGGTTATTCTATTTGTTTGCGGTTTATTATTTGTAGCTGTCGTAAAAAATAAAACAAGAAATTTAGAAAAAGAAATATATAGTTTAAGAGCATCTAATAATGTGATTAAATATAATTTAAATCAAGCTATTTTGGACAATGAAGTAATTACTTCTCCAGAAAATATATCGCGACTAGCAAAAGAATATTTAAACACAGATTTTATATATTATAAGAAATCTCAAATAAGACAATTATATGATGATACAGCAATTATTAGTAAGTTGAATAAAAAAAATAATAATTTATCAACTGTTAAGTTAAATGAAAAAAGTAATAATTTATCGACGAAAATAAAATCAGTAATTAAAAAAAAAATAGAAAAAAAGAAAACAGAAATAAGAAAACTTCAAGAACTTTATTCTAACCCTCAATCAATACCTGGTGAAGTAAAAACACAAATTGCAAGTAAAATTAAAGAAAAAAAGATTGAGTTAAAAAACCTTTATTCTTCACCCAAAAAAATAATTACTTTGGAAAGGACATGGAAATGGGCAACTGTTCAAATAGCTAAGCTTTTTTTAGGTATACCCATCGTACCTGGAAAATAGCTTTTAATGAAAAAAAAAAGTTTTTATTTTGAAGACTATTCCGAATCCGACCTTATTGATAACAATAACAATTCTAATATTGTTAAAATTTCATTAAATAGGGTTACTTTTTTATCTTTTATTTTTTTTAGTTTAATACTTATTTTTGGTATCAAAATTATTTATCTATCTCTGTCACCAGAAAATAGTTTTTATAACAATAATATAGAAAAAAACTTTGTAAAAAAAAGAAGAGATATTGTTGACAGAAATGGCTCAGTTTTAGCGACAAATGTTATTCTCTATGATGTCGGTGTAAGGCCAAAATTGTTAAAAGAAAAAGAAAAAAAAAACTTACTAATTAAGTTAGGTCTTTTGTTTCCTGAGCTAGACTTAAATAAGATTAAACGCAAACTAAATAAAGAAGATTTTTTTTCGATTGAAAAAAGATTAACACCAAATGAAAAAGATCAATTTTGGTTAATGGGCAATAAGGCTTTTGTTTTTGATCCAAAACCATCTAGAATTTATCCACAGAAGAGTCTTTTCAGTCATATTTTGGGTCAGACTGATGATGTTAATAAAGGTATCTCGGGTATAGAAAAATTTTATGATGAAGATTTAAATAATAAAGAAAAAATTAACCTTCCATTAAGTTTAACTTTAGATTCAAATTTACAATATTTAATTAGAAAAGAATTGATTAACGCTGAATTATATTTTCACAACATTGGCAGTGGTGCAATTTTGATGGATGTTGAAAATGGTGAAATACTATCTTTAGTATCTTTGCCAGATTATGATTTGAATCAACGAGTTTCAATTAGTGATAATATTTATACAAATAAAATTACTCTTGGGGTATATGAATTTGGATCTGTATTTAAAACTTTTACAGTAGCCGCAGGTTTAGAAAATAAAGTAATAAGTCCAAATACAATATTTAAAAATTTAAAAAACAGTTTAACTTGTGATAAATACACGATAACTGAACATGACAAATTACCAAAAAATTTAAGTGCTGAACAAATTTTAATTCGATCATCTAATATCGGTGCTGTTCGCATAGCTCAAAAAATTGGCGTTGAAAAATATAAAGATTTTTTAAATACTTTAGGTCTTCTTGATACAATTAATTTTGATTTGGAAGAAATTGGGACCCCTCTTTCATTTAGATGGGGAAAATGTAAGCTTGCTACCACATCGTATGGGCACGGCATTACAACTACCCCTCTCCAGTTAGCCAGAGCTTACGCCATCCTAGGTAATGGAGGATATAAAATTGAGCCATCTATTTTGAAAATTGAAACAAAATCTTTAAAAAAAAAAGAGCAAGTTATTTCTCATAAAACAAGCAATGCAATAAATTTGATGTTAAGAAAAGTTGTTAGTCTCAATGAAGGTACTGCAAATTTTGCTAACGTACAGGGTTACGATGTTGGCGGTAAAACAGGAACTGCATTAAAGTACAACTCAAAAGCAAAATTAAACACATTTGTCTCACTTTTTCCCGCGAGTAGGCCAAGGTATGTATTGTTGGTAATGTTGGATGAACCAAAGCCTGCGCCAAATTTTGTATATGAATTTCCACCATCTGAAAGATTTCCAAATGGTTATAAATACAAAGGTGAAACGAGAAATACCTCAGGGTGGAATACAGTTGTAGTTGCAGGCAAAATTATAGAAAAAATTGGTCCAATTTTAGCCATAAATAACCTAGAAGCTTCCACCAATTTTTAAATGCATTTAGACCAGTTACTGAAATCTGTAAGTAAAGAATATCAAAAAATACATGTGCGGGGAATTTCTTTTGATAGCAGAAAAGTTAAGAAAAGAGATATTTTTTTTGCAATTAAAGGAAATCAAACGTCAGGAATAAAATTTATAAATGATGCAATTTCAAAAGGAGCATCAGTAATAATAAGTAGTAAAAAAGTAAAATATAAAAACTGCCAAATACCTATAATACTAGTTAAGAATGTTAGAAGAAGTTTATCCGAAGCCTGCTCTAACTTTTACAAGAAAAAACCTGCTAATATAATTGCAGTCACAGGAACAAATGGAAAATCTTCTGTAGTTGATTTTTTTTACCAAATATTAAATTTTAATAAAGTCTCCGTGGCTTCAATTGGAACTCTAGGTATATTTTCTAAAAATTATAATAAAAAAACAAATTTAACTTCAATGGATCCTTTATCTTTACACAAGAATCTTCAAATCTTAGCGAAAAATAAAGCTAGCAATGTAATTTTAGAAGCTTCAAGTCATGGCTTGGAGCAAAAAAGATTAGATAATTTAAATATAAATACAGGAATATTTACAAATCTTAGTCATGATCATCTTGATTACCACAAAAACATGCAATCCTATTTTAATTCAAAAATGCATCTATTTAAGAATTTACTTAAAAAAAATTCTAAAATTATCACTGATGAAGATAATAAAGAATTTAAAATTATAAAAAAAATTACGGACAGGAGAGGAATAAAAAAAATTACAATCGGCACAGAAGCAGGAAATATAAAAATTTTAAATAATAAATATAAACAAAACAAACAAATTGTTAAAATTTCTATAAATTCAAAAATTTTTAATTTAGAAATTCCTCTTATAGGATATTTTCAGGTAAAAAATTTGTTCATGGCAATTTTAGCTGCTTCAACATGTGGCTTAAATCAAAATAGAATTCTGAATCAAATACATAAAATTAAACCGGTTTTTGGCAGACTTGAATGCGTAGCCAGTTTAAATAATAATTCAAATATAGTAGTAGATTTTGCTCATACTCCTGATGCATTAGAACAAAGTTTAATTGCATTAAAAAAACAATTCAAAAAAGAAATCATAATAGTTTTTGGGTGTGGAGGAGAAAGAGACAAAAGGAAAAGATTTACCATGGGTAAAATTGCTAGTAAATATTGCCGGAAAATTTTTGTTACTGATGACAATCCAAGAAATGAAGATCCCCAAAAAATAAGAAATTCAATTATCAAAGGATGTAAAAAAATTGCTGTTGATATTGGAAGTAGAAAAAAAGCAATAAAAACTGCAATTCAGGAATTAGGATCAAACGAAATACTCTTAGTTGCAGGGAAGGGGCATGAAATAATCCAGGATTATGGTAACAAAATTAAAAATTTTTCAGACAAAAAATTAATAAAGGAAATAATTCATAAAAGGAAATTTTCTTTTAAAAAAAATCATTATCAAAATTTATTGTTAAAAAAAATTTTTGATAAAAATATTATTAAAAATGTAAATTATGATGGCGTGTCTATTAACACAAGAACTATCAAAAAAAATAATCTTTTTTTTGCAATTCAAGGAAAAAATACTGATGGTCACAAATTTGCAAAAGAAGCTATCGAAAAAGGGGCCGTAAAATCAGTAATAAGTAAAAAAATAAAAAAACTTTCTAAGAATAAAATTATTAATGTAAAAAATACTTTTTCTTCTTTAAAGAATTTGGCCAAAGTTACTAGAGATAACTCTTCTGCACAAATTATAGGAATCACAGGGAGTGTTGGAA
This sequence comes from uncultured Pelagibacteraceae bacterium, assembly GCA_950068185.1. Classification (GTDB taxonomy): domain Bacteria; phylum Pseudomonadota; class Alphaproteobacteria; order Pelagibacterales; family Pelagibacteraceae; genus AG-414-E02. The sequence continues at coordinate 8,672 of CATMHL010000006.1, forward strand.
AAACTACTTTAAAAAACCTTATTAGTTTTACTCTTAAAAATTATGGAAAAGTTTATCACTCTCCACATTCATATAATAATAGGTTTGGGGTACCTCTCAGTCTTGCTAATTTAAAAAGCAACATTGATTATGGTGTATTTGAAATAGGTATGGATAAAAAAGGTGAAATAGAAAATTTGTCAAAGATGGTTAAACCGGAAATAGCTATTATTACCAACATTTCTGGAGCTCATTTTAAAAATTTTAATACTTTAAAAGATATAGCCAAAGCCAAAGCAGAGATAATTCATAATATATCGAAAGACGGCAACATAATTTTGAACGGGGATGATAAATTTTTTAGTTTTTTATCAAACAAGGCAAAAAAAAATGAAATTAACATAACTTCTTTTAGTCTAAAAAAAAAATCAGATATTTATTTAATGGGTATTAAAAAGATAAAAAATTACTTTAGATTAAAAATAAATGTAAAAAATAAAATTTTTTATTTTAATACAAAATATTCAACTAATAATTTTATAAACAATATTCTAGCCTGTATTGCCACAGTGTTTGTTCTAAATTTAAACTTAAATAAAATGAAAAAAAAATTCATTAGTTTTAAAATTCCTGAAGGAAGGGGTGACATTAAGATGGTTAAAAAATTTAACAAAAGATTCAAATTTATTGATGAAAGCTATAACGCAAATCCATTATCTATGATGTCTGCAATTAATAATATGGATTATTACAACGGTAATAAAAATTACCGAAAATTAGTTTTTTTAGGTGATATGTTAGAGCTTGGAAAAAAATCAAAAAAATTTCACAGAGCTTTGTCAGTTACAATTAATAAAAGCAATATTGATAAAGTTTTTGTTTGTGGAAAATATATAAAAGAAACTTTTAATTATTTATCTACAAATAAAAAAGGCAAAGTATTCAAAAACATTAACGAAGCCTATAGTCATTTTGGAAAAATTTTACACAATAATGATTTACTTATGGTAAAAGGATCAAATGCAACAGGTTTGAATCAATTTTCAAAAAATATTAAAAAGGGACAAATCAGTGCTATATAGTTTTTTAATTTCTCTTATAGATCAATTTTCTGTACTTAATGTTTTTCGTTATTTAACTTTTAGAACAGGACTTTCAGTGATGTCTTCAATGATAATAGTATTTGTAATTGGAGGGCCATTCATTAGATTTATTGAATCTCATAAAATTACAGGACCCATAAGAGATGATGGCCCAATAGGTCATATAGTTAAAAAAGTAGGAACTCCTACCATGGGGGGTCTTCTTATTTTAGTAGGAATCCTTTTTGGTACTTTCCTATGGGCCGATTTAAATAATTCTTATATTTGGGTTTTGTTAATGGTAGCAACTAGCTTTGGTTTACTTGGTGCTATTGATGATTACTTAAAAATAAAACGTAATAATTCAAGAGGCATATCTTCAGGGATGAAAATTATTTTTCAAATTATGCTTTCAATAATAGCTGTATTGTTATTAATGAAATTTGGAGATAGTGAACATCTAAAAAATCTTTACTTTCCTTTTTTTAAAAATTTAATACTTCATTTGGGGCTATTTTTTATTCCATTTGCTATTTTTATAATCGTTGGTTCTTCAAATGCAGTGAACTTAACCGATGGTTTAGATGGTTTAGCCACAGTACCAGTAATGTTGGTGGCATTATCGTTCACTCTAATTTGTTACGTTGTTGGTAATACGGTTTTTTCGGAATATTTACAAATACCTTACATTCCTAATGTCGGTGAAGCTTCTATTTTTTGTGGTTCTATAGTTGGATCATGTTTGGGTTTTTTGTGGTACAACGCACCACCAGCAAAAATTTTTATGGGAGACACTGGTTCCCTATCATTGGGCGGGTCTTTAGGAGCTGTGAGTATAATTTCAAAGCACGAAATTGTTTTAGGAATTATTGGAGGTTTGTTTGTACTTGAGACAGTTTCAGTTATCATTCAAGTAATTTCCTTTAAGCTTACTGGAAAAAGAGTGTTTATGATGGCACCTTTACACCATCATTTTGAAAAGAAGGGATGGGCCGAATCCACCATTGTTATTAGATTTTGGATTATATCTATAATTTTGGCACTAATAGGTTTAGCTACGCTGAAATTAAGATAGTCAATGGTCACTTCGCGAAAATATCAAAATAAAAGAATTGCTGTCTACGGCATGGGCCTAACAGGGTGTTCTGTCGCAAGAACTCTTAAGAAATTAGGGGCCAAAATATTTTGTTGGGATGATGATGTAAAAATAAGAAAAAAAATAAAAAATTTAAATTTTCCTCTTAATAAATTTTGGTTGAACCAAAGCTTCATTGACGACATAGTTATAAGCCCAGGAATAGACGTTAGCAGATGTAAAATAAATAATTATTTAAGAAAAAATTTAAATAAAATAATTACGGATCTAGATCTATTTTTTGATCTTAACAAAGACTGTCTGATGATTTCAATTACAGGAACAAATGGAAAGTCTACAACTTGTAAAATAATTGAGAAAATTTTAAAAACTGCAAAATATAACGTAAAAACCGTAGGCAATATTGGAAATCCTATTTTATCTTTAAACAAAACAAAAAAAAAATATGTTTTTATATTGGAAGTCTCTTCTTACCAACTTCAATATTCTAAATTATTTCGTTCTAAACATGCAGCTATACTAAATATTTCTCCTGATCATTTAGAAAGGCACAAAAATATAAAAAATTACATAAAGGTCAAATCAAGAATATTTTTTGCACAAAATAGTTCAGATTACTCATACATAAATTTAACGAACAAATATTCAAAATCGATAATAAATATATTTAAGACTAAAAAATTAAAATCAAAATTAATTTCGATTAGTAAATCAAGTTATGATTTATTAATTAAAAAAATTAATAATCAATATTTCAAAAGTAAAGGTAATATTGAAAATATGGCTTTTGCCTATAGAATAGCCAAAAATTTAAAAATAAAGGATAAGATTATAATTAAAGCTCTTGATGAATTTAAAGGACTTCCGCATCGTCAGGAAATTGTATTTTCGAACAAAAAGTTATTGTGCATCAATGATTCAAAAGCAACAAGTTTTGATGCTTGTTTACAATCTTTATCAAATTATAAACAAATTTATTGGATAGTTGGAGGTCTTCCAAAACATCAGGACCATTTTTATTTAAAAAAGGTTAAGAAAAGAATCGTTAAAGCATACATCATTGGGAAGAATATTTTATTTTTTAAGAAACAAATTAGAAAAAGTGTCCCGTTTTCTGTTTCAAATAATATGCAAAATGCAATAAATAATATTTATAAAGATTTGAAATCTAGTAAAAATTTGAAGAAAACGATTTTACTCAGTCCGGCTGCCGCATCTTTTGATCAATTTAATAATTTTGAAAATAGAGGTAACTATTTTAAAAATTTAATAATGAAAAAATTCAAAAAGAGGCAAAATGTTTAGTTTTGACAGAGAAAATACTGGTTTAGTAGCCAAGTGGTGGAGAAATATAGACAAGCAAATTTTATTTTTGTTTGCATTTCTTTTGTTGTTAGGGCTGTTTTTTTCTTTTTCTTCAACCACTTCAGTAATGTCAGAAAAGATGAATAAACAAACGTATTTCTTTTTTATTAGACATCTAATTTTTGTTTCTGTTTCGTTACTTTTGATTTTTATGATTTCGATTCAAGAAAAAAATAAATTAATTAAGATTTTAACTTATTTATTTATTATTTCAACTGCACTCCTTTTTTTAACCCTTATAGTTGGAGTAGAAATTAAAGGATCAAGGAGATGGATAGATTTTGATCCTCTTCCAAGATTTCAGCCAGTTGAGTTGCTTAAGCCATTATTCATAATTTTTGTTGCTAAAATTATAATCTTAAATGAAAAAAAAGATGTTTACAGAAGATATTTTTATTCCCTTATAATTTTATTGCTGATTGTAACAATTTTAATTAATCAACCAGATCTTGGACAAACTTTGTTGCTAACTTTAACTTGGATTACGATGATTTTTGTATCAGGTTTTAATATGATTATATTGTCGATATTAGGTTTGGTTTTCGTAATTATTATCGCGCTTTTAATATTTTTTTTACCAGAAAAATTTGGTTATGTGTTTTTAAGAATTAAAATATTTTTAGATCCAAAAGCAGGAGATAATTTTCAATCACAGAAAGCTCTAGAAGCTATTAAACAAGGAGGTCTAACAGGCCAAGGAATGGGAGAAGGTATTCTAAAAGACAAAGTACCAGATGCTTACACGGATTACATGATTGCAGTGATTTCGGAAGAATTTGGTGCGATTATTGTTTTGTTTATTGTGATTATATTTTTACTTATTGGTTACAAAGTATTAAATAAAGTTTTTTCAGGAAATGACGAATTTCTTAAATTAACATTAGTAGGATTGGTCTCTCTTTTAATAATTCAAACTTTTATTCATATAGGTGTCAATAGTAGACTTTTTCCTACAACTGGTATGACTCTTCCTTTTTTAAGTTATGGGGGGTCTTCTTTGATTGGAAGTTCGATAATAGCAGGAATAATTTTAAATTTTACTAGAAAAGATTCTACGAGATATCTTAAAAATGAATAAAAAGATAATTTTTTCAGGAGGAGGAACGGGCGGTCATATATTTCCAGCGATTAATTTAATGAAACATTTTTTTGATAAAGAATACAAAGTTATATTAGTAACAGATAACAGAGGAAATAATTTTATTAAAAATTACTCAGAATTTAAGTCATATATATTGAGGACAGGCACACCTACAAATAAAAATTTATTTAAAAAGTTTTTTTCTTATTTTTTAATTTTTTATTCAATAGTAAGGTCAATTCTTATTTTAAAAAAAGAAAAACCAAATTTAATATTTGGATTTGGAGGTTATGTATCTTTTCCTATTTCTTTTGTATCTAGATTTTTTAATTTACCTTTAGTCATATATGAAAATAATATGGTGTTAGGAAGGACTAATAAATATTTATCTTCTTTTTCAAAAAAAATTCTCTTAGCTAAAAAAATAACGAAAAATTTTCCAGAAAAATATAAAAGTAAAACTTATGAAGTTGGTTCAATTTTGAATAAAAATATAATTAATAGCTCATCTTTTAAAGGAAAGAATGATAAAAGAAAATTTTCTATTTTAGTTCTGGGAGGGAGCCAGGGAGCAGAAATATTTGGAAGAGTTATTCCTACTGTTGTTAAAATGATAAAAGATGCAGGTTACGAAATCGAAATTAATCAACAGTGTACTATAGGTCAAAAGAATTCATTAATTGATTTTTACAAAAAAAATAATATTAAAAACTATGTTTTTGAATTTGATAAAAATATTTTAAAACTTATTTTGCCTTCAAATATTGCAATAACAAGATGTGGGGCCTCAACAACAGCTGAGCTGGTACATACTTTTACGCCATTTATAGCAGTACCACTTCCAAATTCTATAGATAATCACCAATATTTAAATGCAAAATATTATGAAAATAAAGGTTGTTGCTGGCTTTTGGAACAGAACAATTTTAATACTAAGAATCTGTTTAATCTAATTATGGAAACTATGAAAAATGAAAATAAATTAGAAAATATTCGCAAAAATATGAAAAAAAATTACAACAAAAATGTTTACAGTAATATAGAAAACGAAATTAAGGAATTTATCTAAACATGAAAATTAATATTGCAAGCAATGAAGTAATTCATTTTATTGGAATTGGAGGAATCGGTATGAGCGGGTTAGCTCAGATTATGAATAATATGAGATTTACTATTCAAGGGAGCGATTTAAAACAAAACAAAAATACCAATAGATTGATTAAAAAAGGAATAAAAGTTTATTTTGGTCATAATCAAAAAAATTTAAGCAAAGCCACTATGGTTGTTATTTCCTCTGCGGTTAAAAAAAGCAATAAAGAGTTATTAGCTGCAAAAAGTAAAAAATTACCTGTTTTTACAAGAGGTGAAATGCTCGCTAATATTGTAGCATTAAAAAAAAATATTGTAGTAGCGGGTTCTCACGGAAAAACAACCACGACATCCCTGGTAGCAAATATTTTGGTAGAAGCAGGATTAGATCCTACAGTAATTAATGGTGGTGTGATTAATTCACTCAAAAACAATGCACAATTAGGAAAGGGTGAATGGGCTGTGATTGAATCAGACGAGTCAGATGGAAGTTTTTTAAAACTTCCAATTACATATTCTATTGTGACTAATTTGGACAAAGAACATCTAGATTTTTATGGAGGTTTTGAAAATTTAAAAAAAAGCTTTTGTGCTTTTATTGAGAAAACACCATCGTTTGGCAAATCGCTTATTTGTATTGATGATAATAATTTAAAATCATTATTGGCTAAATGCAAAACTCGCAATTTTTTAACATATGGATTTGATAAGCATTCAAACTATCAAATTATAAATTTAAGAAAAAATAAAAATTGTTCAACTTTTGATTTAAAATTAAGATTTCTATCTAGCAAAACTACTAGGATAAATAATATAGTAGTAAATTTAATTGGAGATCATAATGTTACCAATGCAACAGCAGCAATTGCAATTGCTTTAAATCTTGGAATTAAAGTAAGCAAAATAAAAAAAGCACTCAAAAAATTTTTGGGAATTCAAAGAAGATTTACAAGAGTTTTCTCAGTTGGAAAAAGAGAATTTTACGATGACTATGCGCACCATCCAACTGAAGTTAAAGCGGTTATAAAAGCCGCAAGGGAGGTTTATAAAGATAGAAAAATAATTTGTGTTTTTCAACCTCACAGATATTCTAGGGTTAAATCTCTTAAGAATGAATTTGCTTTATCATTTAAATTGAGCAACGAGGTTCTGCTTTGCCCAGTTTATTCTGCTGGAGAAAAAATAAAGTATAATTTTAATCAAGATTATTTTTCGCAATTAATTTCAAAAAAATCCAAAATCCAGGTAATTAATATAAAAGATCAAAAAGAATTGAGCAATTATTTTAAAAAAAATTTATTAGAAGATGAAATGGTGATTTGTATGGGGGCTGGAAGCATTTCAAATTGGATAAGAGAAATTAGCAATGAATCAAAATGAATTTAATTTCACAAATAAAAAAAGAAGTAAAAAATAAAGTTTCTGGTCAAATTATATTTGAGGAAAATCTTTCAAAGTATTCGTGGTTTAATTTAGGAGGACCCGCAAAAGTTGTATTTAGACCAAAAAATTTAAATGAATTATCTATCTTTTTAAAAAATATAAAAGGATTTGATAAAATTAAAGTATTGGGAGTTGGTTCAAATACTTTAATTAGAGATGGAGGTTTTGATGGAATTATAATCAAGTTTGGAAAATCTTTTGCACATTTGTCTTTGTTCGATCAGAATACACTAATTGCAGGTGCTGCAGCTTTGGATAAAAATGTCTCAAATTTTGCACTTGAAAATTCATTAACAGGATTTGAATTTTTATCTTGTATTCCTGGTACAATTGGAGGAGGAATTCGAATGAATTCGGGTTGTTACGGAGAAGATATTTCAAAAATTCTAATCTCCGTACAAGTAATGGATTTAGATGGTAAAATTAAAGTAATTTATTCTTCAGATATAAAATTTTCTTATAGAGAGTGTAATTTAGACGATAATTTAATTTTTATAAGCGCTACATTTAGAGGAAAAAAAGATAACAAGCCAAATATTCAAAAAAAGGTAAATAATTTAATTAAACGAAAAAAAAGGGATCAACCATCGAAAATTAAAACATGCGGAAGTACCTTTAAAAACCCTGAAAATAATAAAGCCTGGAAGCTTATCAAAGATTCTGGCTGCGCGGGTATGAATATGGGGGGTGCTCATATTTCTAAAAAACATTGTAATTTTTTTGTCAACAAAGGAAATGCTAAATCTTCGGATTTAGAAAACTTAATTTATAAAGTAAAAAGTGAAGTTTTAAATAAGACTGGAATAAATCTTGAGCTAGAACTTCAAATTATCGGAGAGCAACTATGAGAAATTTAATTGTTATACTTATGGGAGGATTGTCAGGTGAGAGAAAAATAAGTTTCTTAACGGGAAAAGCCTGTTCCAATGCGTTAAAAAAGAAAAGATATAAAGTAAAAGAATTAGATGCAAAGGGATATTTTGTAGATAAATTGAGAAAACTAAAACCAAAATTAGTTTTTAATGCACTTCACGGAAGATATGGAGAAGATGGATTTGTTCAAAGCATATTAGAATCGCTTAAAATTCCATACACACACTCTGGGATTTTATCATCTAGTTTAGCTATGGATAAAGAGTTGTCTCGACACATATTCAAAAAGCATAAAATTAAAGTACCCAAATATTTCTTATTACACAAAGATTATGAAGATAATTTTAAAAAAAAAATGAAAAACAAAAAAATTAAATTTCCAATAGTTATTAAGCCAATCAATGAGGGATCTAGTTTAGGAGTTTATATTTGTAAAAATAAAATACAATTTTATAAAAATTACAAAAAACTTAAAAAGGAATATGATCGAATACTTGTTGAGGAATATATTCCGGGAAAAGAAATTCAAGCAGCTGTTATGGGGAAAAAAGTTCTAGGAGCAATAGAACTTATACCTAGAAGAGAATTTTATGACTATAAAGCCAAGTATTCTTCAAGCGCAAAAACTAAACATATTATGCCGGCACCACTTGCACCAAAAAAATATAAAGAAGTACTATTTTTAGCCAAAAAGGCTCATAATTTACTGGGATGCAGAGGTATTACAAGGTCGGATTTTAGATTTTTTAAAAATAAATTTTATTTATTAGAAATTAATACTCAACCAGGAATGACTAAACTATCTCTTGTTCCAGAGATTGCGAATTATTCTGGTATTAAATTTGAAGATTTGGTTGTTTGGATGGTTAAAGATGCTAGCAGCAATAGATGAAAAAACTGTATAGAATCCTTTTATTAATAATAGTATTAATTTTTTTATCTACCTACAATCCCAGCGAATTTAATTTAATTTTGCAAAAAAATAATACCTTTTTAAAAATACAGAAAATAGAAATAGTAAATAATTTTTTGATTAAGGATAGTGAAATTAAAGAGAAATTAAGCAAAATATACAATAAGAATATCTTTTTGATTAAAAGAAAAGATATAGAAGATCCTCTAAAAGAAATTAATTTTTTGAAAAAGATTGAGGTAAAAAAAAAATATCCAAACACAATTATAGTTGAAATTTTTGAAACAAAACCAGTCGCAATTTTATATAAAAACAAAGCCAAATATTTATTAGACAGTTCATCTAATTTGATTTTATTTAAAGATAATATGAATTTTAATCAATTACCAAGTGTTTTTGGTGAAGGAGCTAAAAATCATTTTATATATTTTTTTGGTCAGTTAGAAAATAACAATTTTCCAATAAAAGATGTGAAAAAATTTTATTTTTTTCAAATTGGTCGATGGGATTTACAACTAGCAAATGATAAAATAATAAAATTTTCTCACAATAATATTGAAGACGCAATTAAAAAATCAATTGAATTATTAGATCGCAAAGATTTTGAAAATTATAATATCATTGATTTAAGGATAGATGGTAAGATAATAGTAGAGTAATGAATTCTGAGGATTCAATAGGAATAATTGAACTAGGCAATATAAATATTAAATGTCTTATTTTTAAAATTAAGGACAATAATGAATCAGAAATATTGTCAACTTCCATAACTTCCTCTGAAGGAATTCACAATGGTATAGTGGTAAATTTAACAAAGGCTTCCAAAGCAATTAGATCTTGTATAAGCATTACTGAAAAAAAAGCAAAAATATTACTAAAAAAAATTAATGTAGTTCTTGAGGGACCAGAATTCTTATCCACAAAATTTACAAAACATAAAAAAATTAATGGGTCAAAAATTCACAAGGATGATATTGATTTTTTATTAAAAGAGGCAAAAAAACAATTAATTCTTAATGATAAAAAACAATCAATAATTCATATTTTTAATCATAATTACGTTGTTGACGGTAAGGCATTTTCTGATGAACCTATAGGAGTTTATGCAGATTCTTTAAGTCATGAAATAACCTTTATCACAATACCAAAAAATAATTTAAAAAATATCAATCAAGCATTTATTGACTGTGACATTGAAATAGAAAGATTAATTTCAAACACTTTCGCATTAGGAGCAAAATTATTAAATAATAAAGAACTTGAATTTGGTTCCATCCTAGTAGACATAGGATTTGAAAAAATTAGTTTAGGATTATTCAAAAATTTAGCACTGGTTCATTCTATAACTTTGCCCATGGGGATTAATCATATTACAAAGGACATTTCCAAAGTTTGTTCGTTAAGTATGGATGAGTCTGTAGTTATAAGAAATAATATTGATTTTTCGTTTCAAAATAATCAAAATCTTTTTGATGCAAATGGTTACTTAAAAAATAGTTATTTTATTAATTCAAGTTTTAGAAAAATAAGCAAAAATTTAATTTTAAATGTTATAAAAGCAAGATTGGACGAAATTTTTGAAACAGTAAAAAAACAAATAATTGTACCAGAGTTCAATTTAAATTCTGGAATAGGCTTTTTATTAGTCGGCGGAGGATCATATCTCCCTAATATAGAAAAACATTGTGAAAAATTTTTTGGACCAAGAATAAAAAAACTAAGTGACAATAACAATGAAAAGGAAACAGATTTAGAAAAAAACTTTGCCTCATGTTTGGGTGCGCTTAGAATAATTAAAGATGGATGGGAAACAGAAGCAATTTCCGAGACAGTTGATAAAAATGCTAAAAATATAAGCTTTTTGGCAAAAATTTTTAGAACCAATTAATAATATTAAACTGTAACTTTTAGTAACATAAATTATCTTTCAAGTTTTTAGGTCCTTTTGTATATCCAGACAGATGTATTCAGTTTCACAAAAAACAGTTAAAGACTCCATAGAACTTGATGGTGTTGGATTACACAACGGTAAAAATGTAAATCTCTGTTTAAAACCAGCTGAAGTTGACTCAGGTATTAAATTTAAAAGAACCGACATTAATAATACTAATAATATAATTGATGCAACTTATAAAAATGTAAGTTCATCATTACTTTGTACAAAAATAGAAAATTCACATGGAGTGTCAGTTTCTACTATTGAGCACTTAATGGCGGCTTTTTATGGAGAAGGAATTGATAATGTTATGGTTGAGATCAATTCTCCAGAAGTTCCAATAATGGATGGTTCTGCTTTTGATTTTGTGACGGCTATAAGGTCATATGGTACACAAGAGCAAAACTATTCGAAAAAATTCATTAAAGTTTTAAAAAAAGTTGAAGTAAAAGATGGACAAAAGTATATTTCCATTGAACCACTTACCAAAGATTTAATAGTAGATTTTGAAATAGTATATAAAAATCCCTTAATCAGAACTCGAAGGAAAGAATTTAAATTAAGCAACGGAGATTTAACTTCAATATATAATTCAAAAACATTTTGTTTATATGAAGATATTGATCAAATAAAAAGTCAGGGACTGGCCCAAGGGGGTTCTTTGGAAAATGCAATTGTGGTCAAGGAAAATAAAATATTAAATGAAGATGGACTTAGGTATAGAGATGAATTCGTAAACCATAAAATATTAGATTGTCTTGGAGATTTGATGCTTTTAGGACATAGAATTTTTGGTCATATTAAAACTTCACAGGGAGGCCATCAACTTACTAATGTTTTATTGAAAGAATTTATGTCTAATAAGTCAAATTGGAAATTTGAAAGTTCTGAAGGAGAGCAAAAAAATAATCAAGACAAAACACACCTACGACCTGTTGCTGTTGGCGCCTAAATAAATATCTACTAAGAAAATTGTAATAATTGAATATTTTGATAAAATGATTTTTTATCTAAAATGTTTAGAATTTTATTAATTTTATTGCTATCAGTTTCATTACTGTTTTCTTGCTCAAAAAATAAAGCAAAAAAAGGACCTTCAGTAATAGTTGGAGGTAAAGTAATAGAAGGAGGGTGCAAGAGGTTTGATTTTTATTGTAAAAGAACAGGCAGAGTCTTAAAAAGTTCTAATTTAGAAGTTTCACCAGAACCAACAGATCAAGAAATAGCGATTACCATTTATTACGAGGCAGTCGAAGCTCTTATGGAAGGAGATGCTTTTTGGGCTGCAAAAAAATTTAGAGAAGTTGAAAGTTTGATGCCACAGGATAAATGGGCAAGTAAAGCAAGTCTTATGGCTAGTTTTGCGGAATATTCTAGAAATGCATATTCGAATGCAATTTTCGATTTGGAGAGGCATATGAAATATTATCCAGCAGATAAAAATATACCCTATGCACACTATTTAATAGCGATGTGTTATTACGAGCAAATATTAGATGAAAAAAAAGATTTAAAACCGTTATTAAAAGCAAAAGAAAAATTTGAATTTGTAATGCAAATGTATCCAAATACAGATTATGCTACCGACGCCAGGTTTAAAATAGATTTAATAATAGATCAGTTGGCAGCTAAAGAAATGTCGATAGCAAGATATTATATGAAGACAAAAAAATGGATTCCGGCCCTTAATAGACTTAAAATAGTTGTAAATCAATATGATAAAACAATTTTTGTTGAAGAGGCTTTGCATCGACTTGTTGAAGTTTATTATAGACTGGGATTATTAGAAGAAGCAAAACAAGCAGCTGCAATACTTGGATACAATTATCAATCTGGAGAGTGGTATAAAAAGAGCTACAAAGTATTTAACAAAAAATATGAAATTAAAAAAATTAAAAAGGATAAGAAAATGGGATTAATTAGAAAAAAAATAAAAAGTTTGTTCGAGTAAACAATTCATGCAAAGGAAAGAAATTGAAAAAGTTTATATAAAAAAAATCAAAGAATTAACAAAATATGATAAAGCATATTTCAAACATGATAGACCACTTATTTTTGATAGAGATTATGATATTCTTAAAAAAGAAATTTTAGACTTAGAAAAAAAATATAGATATCTAGAAAATAAGGATTCGCCCAGCAAAAAAGTTGGTTATAAGCCCTCAGATAAATTTAAAAAAGTTACTCACGATATTCCAATGTTATCACTGGCAAATGCTTTTTCTAAAGAAAATATAAAAGATTTTCTAAAAAAAATTAGAAATTTTTTAAATTTAAAAGATTCTGAAAAAATAGCTTTTTCAGTAGAACCAAAAATTGATGGTATTTCTGCATCATTAAAATATATTGATGGAATATTTGTTCTTGGTTTATCTCGCGGAGATGGAAAAACTGGAGAAGATATAACTAATAATCTTAAAACGATTATAGATATACCCAAAAAAATTAATAAATCCAATTTTCCTAAAACCTTAGACGTAAGAGGGGAGATTTATATATCTAAATCTGATTTTAAAAAAATTGCCAAGAAATTTGCAAATCCAAGAAACGCAGCTGGTGGTTCATTGAGACAAAAAGATCCTAATGAAACTAAAAAAATACCTTTAAAATTTGTTGCGTATGGTTTTGGTATTGTTGAGCCACAAAATTTTGAAAAACAATCTGAATATTTAAAATTATTAAAAACATGGGGTTTTAATACAAATTCACTTAATAAGATTGTGAACAGTATTGAAGATATTGATAAAAATCATAGAACAATAGAAGCACTAAGACCAACAATTGACTATGATTTAGATGGATTGGTTTATAAAGTTAATGATTTAAAATTACAAAAAAGACTAGGTTTTGTATCAAATTCACCGAGATGGGCAATTGCACATAAATTTTCTGCAGAAAAGGGATTTTCAATAATTAAAAATATTGAAATCCAAGTTGGACGAACAGGAGCACTAACTCCAGTTGCTAAAATAGAACCAGTTAACATCGGAGGAGTTGTTGTTTCAAATGCTACACTACATAATGAAGACGAAATAAACAGAAAGGATATTAGAATAGGCGATACCGCATGTATTCAAAGAGCTGGAGATGTAATTCCACAAGTTTTGTACGTCGATAAAGCAAAAAGAAATAAAAATACAAAAAAATTTAATTTTCCAGATAAATGTCCTTCATGTGGATCAAAAACGATAAAAGAATTTAATTATAGTACAAAAAAAAAGGATGCCGTAACTAGATGCCCAGATCCAAAATTCAATTGTAAAGAAATTTTACGAGAAAAGTTAAAACATTTCGCATCAAAAGATGCATTAAACATTGATGGTTTCGGAAAAAAGATAATTCAAAATTTTTGGGATTTAAATATGATAAAGTATCCAGCGGATATATTTAATTTAAATTTTAAGAAAATTTCTAGTTTTGAGGGGTGGGGAGATTTATCTGCATCTAATTTAGAAAAAGCTATTAAAAAATCGCAAAAAATATCATTAGATAAATTAATTTTTGCAATAGGAATAAGACATATCGGCCAGGAGAATGCTAAAACTTTGGCAGAATATTTTGTAAGTATTAAAAAATTTGAAGAACTTTTTGATAGAGAAAAAAGAAAAAAAATTTTAAATTACCTTTTAGAATTAGATGGTATTGGTGAAACTCAAGTTAATTCATTAGAAACATTTTTTTTGCATTCTGCCAACTTAAATGCCATTTCTAATTTAATCAAAGAATTAAATGTTACTGATTTTAAAATAAGAAAATCTGGAATTTTTTATGGAAAAACAATCATGTTTACTGGAGGTTTAAGTAAAATGAGTAGGGCCGAGGCAAAGGCATTAGTAGCAAAAGAAGGAGGAAAAATTTTAGGTACTGCTAGTAAAAAATTAGACTACTTAGTTGTTGGAGATTCTAAACCGACTCCTAAAAAAGTTGAGCAAGCAAAACAGCTGAATATTAAAATTCTTGATGAAAATAGTTGGTATGGTTTATTAAACAGGTGAACAGGCATCGATTAAATTAGCTTTTTCTTCAAGTTTCATAAATCTAAATAAATTTTTTTTAACTTTAGCGTGGTATTTATTTAACCAACCTATTTCTTTTTTATTAAGCATTTTTTTCTTTATTAGATTTTTTTCTATTGGTGCCATGGTTAATTCTTCAAATTTATTTTTTTTAATGTAAATTAAATTTTCAATTCTAATACCAAAATGTCCCTCTTTGTAATATCCTGGCTCATTAGAAATAATCATTCCAGGTTTCAAATTTACTTTATTGTTTTTAGAAAACGATTGTGGCCCTTCATGTACGTTCAAAAAATATCCAACTCCATGACCAGTTCCATGTGGATAATCTAGTCTTACCTTTTTCAAAGGTTTTCTTGCATTTCGATCAATATCTGATCCTTTAGAATTTTTTCTGATTTTATAATCTGAAACTGCAATGTGACCTTTTAAGACACGCGTATAAACTTCTCTTATAAAGTTAGAATTATTGTCCAAAGAAATGGTTCGAGTTACATCAGTTGTTCCAAAAGAATATTGTCCTCCAGAGTCTACCAAATATAGATCACCTCTCTTTAGAGTTCTATTTGATTTAACTGATGCTTTATAATGAATTATGGCACTATTCGGCCCAGTACCCGAGATTGTACTAAAGCTGGGAAATTTGTAGGTCTTATTCATTTTTCTGAAACCTTCTAATTTTTTTTGAGCAGATATTTCTGTGATTTTTTTCTTTCTAAAATTTTTCTTTAACCAAAATAAAAATTTCGTTAGTGCGACACCATCAATCATATGACTTTTCTTCATATTTTTTATTTCTGTAGGATTTTTGATTGATTTATAGAAATAAATTGGATCTATCTTTTCTATAATTCTATTCCTTTTTCTAAGCAAATTTTTATAGTGAATTGAACAAGACAAACTATCCAACCAAATATTATTTTTCCATAAGTTTCTTAGCTTTTTTTCAATTTTATCTTCATCATGAAATTCTATTTTTTTAGAAAAAATTTTTTTTATTTTTGTTACTTTTTTCAGTTGTGAAAATAAATCTATATCTCCCTTACTATTTATTAATAATCTGGCATTTGGTATGGGAGAGAAAGCCGAGTCATAACCTCTAATATTTAAAATCCACGCAACATTTTCTGGCGCAGTAACTAGCAAATAGTCTGCCTTATTCTTTAAAAGAACGTTTTTAACTTTTACGATTTTTCCTTGCGAGCTTTGTCCAGCATCTTTTGTTGAAAGAGAAAAAAAAGGTTTAATCAAATCTTTTGGCTTTTTTGACCAAACAATATCTATTAAATTTCCATTTATAGGTTTAATAATAATGTTTTTAATATTAAAAAGAAAATTTATTTGCTTTTCACTATGTAATTTTGGGTCAAAACCAATTTTGAGTTTTTTTTTGGTTTTTAACACGTCCTTAGGAAATTTCTGAGGTATTGTAATAATTGTGAAATTCTTTCCTGACTGAATTCGAGCTTGTATTGTGTATCTTCCATCAACAAACAAATAATTTTTGTTTTTTAAAATTATTGCAAATCCAGCCGAACCAGAAAAATTTGAAATAAATTTTAATCTGTCGCTAGATTGGTTGACATATTCATTAAAATACTCATCATTTTTTGGTACTAAATAACCATCTAATTTATAAATTTTAAGAAATTTTCTTAATTTTATTAATTTCTTCATTTTATTCTTTTTAACTTTTTTTTCTGTAATCTAGCCCATCCAGGACTTCTTATTCCTTCATTATAATCTATATCTTGATTAAAAAAGAAATCTTCATTATTTGATTCTACTAAATCTTCTTTTTTAATATTTTTTTCCGGAAGTTCGTTAATAAACCTTGAAGTCAAAGGATCTACCCAGTCTCCTCTGTACATTCTATTCATTACAAAAGATATGAAAGATTCTTTCTTGGCTCTAGTTATGCCTACATAAGCAAGTCGTCTTTCTTCTTCTAAGGCCAAATCTCCTTTTTCCTCCAACGATTTTTGATGAGGAAATAGGCCCTCTTCCCAACCAGGTAAAAAAACTGCATCAAATTCTAAACCTTTTGCGGCGTGCATTGTCATTAAATTAACCTTTTGTCCATCCCAATCCTGATCAATTGAAGTAGCTAAAGCAACATGTTCTAAAAAACTTTGTAGATTATCAAAGTCACGCATACCTCTAATTAATTCTTTTAAATTTTCTAATCTTCCTTCACTTTCTAAATCTTTTTTATCTTTTAGCATTTTTGAATATCCGGACTCATCTAATATAATTTCCATTAATTCATAATGTCTCTTTTTTTTTAAATCGGATCTCCATTTATTAAATAGGTTCAAAATTTTTACTAATCCCAATTTTGTTTTTGGCTTGATTTTGTCTAATTGTAAAAGTTCAATAACCGAATCTTCTAAAGTTTTTTTGTTTTTTCTGCCCCATTCGTGTAACTGTTTTAATGTACTATCTCCCACAGATCTTTTGGGCACATTTATAATTCTTTCAAAAGCTAAATCGTCATTTTTTTGATTTACTATTCTTAGAAATGCTACACTATCTTTAATTTCTGCTCTTTCATAAAATTTTGTTCCACCAATTACACGGTAACCCATCCCGATTTTTAAAAATCTTTCTTCAAATTCTCGGGTTTGGAAAATTGCCCTGACTAATATGGATATATTGTTTAAAGAATATTTTTTCTTAAGTTTTGTTTCAATAATATCACTTATTCCAGTAGCTTCTTCCTTTCCATTTTTGTAACAAGTGAGTTTGACTAACTCTCCATCTTTACTATCAGTCCATAATTTTTTTCCCATTCGATCATTATTATTTGAAATTAATCCCGAGGCAGCACTTAGTATGTTTTGAGTTGATCTGTAGTTTTGCTCAAGCTTAATAATTTTAGTGTTTTTATATATCTTGCTAAAATCTAAAAAGTTTTTTATTTCGGCTCCTCTCCAGCTATAAATTGATTGGTCATCGTCTCCAACACAACAAATATTGTTATTTTTTTTAGCAAGTAGATTGAGCCATTTACTTTGAATATAATTTGAGTCTTGGTACTCATCGACAAGAATATATTTAAAGTTGCTAAGATATAGCTCGAGTATATCTGGATTATTTTCAAACATGGTTACGCAAAGTAAAATTAGATCACCAAAATCACAAGAATTTAAAATTTTTAGACGTTCTTGGTAAAATTTATAAACATTCAATATAGCTTTTTCTAATGGCAATCCTTTTTTCGTAACAACGTCTTTGGGTAGCAAACCTTTATTTTTCCACTGGTTAATTAGAGATAAAACAAATTTAGGTGATATTTTTTTTATGTCTATATTTTCAGCCTTACATATGTTTTTTATTAACCTTAGCTGATCTTCTTGATCAATAATTGTAAAACGTGAATTTAAACCAACAGCTTCTGCATGTGCTCTCAAGATTTTAGCGCTAACAGAATGAAATGTTCCGAGCCATGGTAAAGATTTAGTTTTTTGATTTAATAGGCTTACCACACGGTTTTGCATTTCTCTTGCAGCTTTATTTGTAAATGTGACGCACAGAATTTGATTTGGCCATGCTTTTTTTTCCTTTATGATATGCACTACTCTTGAGGTTAAAACTTTTGTTTTACCTGATCCGGCGCCTGCTACTATTAGACAAGGGCCTTCAAGATCAATTATAGCCTCTTTTTGATTTTTATTAAGATGAGCCAAATAATTTTGTTTGCTAATTTCCATTAAATTTATATTTTACTATTTTAAATTAAAATGAATTCAAAAAAAGCACAATAAATGAAATACGACGATTTTAAAATATTTAAGTTCTCCACAATTTCGAAAAATATCAATCGTATAAGAGATAGTTTTTCAAGAATTTATAAAAAAATTAAAAATATTACGGGTAATATTGTCGCATTTCTTAGTTATATTTTAAAAGATATTTTTTCAATCATTCATAAAAATACTAAAACTATTCCGGGTAATATTGTCGAATTTCTTAGTTATATTTCAAAATATATTTTTTCAATCATTCATAAAAATACTAAAACTATTCCGGGTAATATTGTCGAATTTCTTAGT
>CATMHL010000007.1 GCA_950068185.1 uncultured Pelagibacteraceae bacterium
GGTTATATAATTATTATTTCTCTTTTTTCATTATTAATTACTTTTTTAGCTACAATTTTTCCATCTTTATCAGCAGCAAAATTAGATCCAATTAAGGCTTTAAAATATGAATAAAGAGATACTAAAATTAACAAAGATATCAAAAAAATTTACTGGTAGCAGGAAAGATATTATTGTTCTAAAAAATATAAATTTAAAAATAAATAAAGGAGAACTAGTTTCTTTGACAGGCCCTTCGGGTTCTGGCAAATCAACTCTATTACATATTATTGCTTTATTAGATCAACCTACATCAGGTGAAGTTTTTTTTAAGAAAAAAAGTTTTTCTAAATCGAATGATGATGAAAGGGATTTAGTTAGAAAAAAAGGAATTTCAATAATATATCAACAAAATAACTTACTTAGTGATTTTACTGCTTTGGAAAATGTCATAATTCCATTGGTAAATAATGGATATGAATGGAATGAAGCAGCAAGGAAGGCTACTAAAATTTTATCGTTAGTCAATTTATCTAAAAGGGTTGATCATTTTCCATCTGAATTATCTGGTGGAGAGCAGCAGAGAGTTGCGGTTGCACGAGCTTTGATTACCGAACCGGATTTAATTTTAGCTGATGAACCAACTGGAAGCTTAGATAGAAAAACTGCAAACGAAATATTTTCTTTGTTTACGAAACTTAAATCTAAGAACAGAGCAATACTTTATGCAACTCACAATAGAGAGTTATCAAATAGAGCAGACTACAAGTTAAGTATTTTAGATGGTAATATAACAAGGAAAAATGAATGAAGTTGCCGATAAAGAATTTATTCACCTAAAAATTCATACACAATATTCGATTTGCGAAGGTGCGTTAAGAATATTAGATCTAGCAAAACATTGTAAGACGAATCAAATTAAAGCTGCGGGTTTGTGTGATTCAAATAATTTATGTGGATCTTTAGAATTTTCTGAATTAATAGCAAAATCTAGAACACAGCCAATTATTGGAACCCAGATTAATGTCCTATATAAGAATCATATAGGTAAAATTTCTTTATTCGCTAAAGATTTGGAAGGTTATAAAAATTTAATCAAACTTTCTTCAAAATCCTTTTTAGAAATTAAAGATAATGAAGAGCCCCATTGTAAAATTGAGGATATAGAAAATAATTATAAAGGTTTGATTCTGTTATCAGGATCTTTTGATGGATTAATAGGTAAACTTTTTTTTAAAAATCTTTCAGAAGAAATTTTTTTATTATTTAGAAGATTTAAAAAAACTTTTACTGATAATTTTTATATAGAAATTCAAAGACATGCTGATGATGGTGAAAAATTATTTGAGAAATTTTTACTGAATACTTCTGATACATTAAAATTACCTTTAATAGCTACCCACGAAGTATTTTATCTAGAAAAAGAAATGTACGAAGCCCATGATGCTTATCTTTGTGTTGGCGAAAAAACTTATGTCCATGTGAAAGATAGAAGGAAATATACTAATGAACATTATCTTAAAACATCTGAAGAAATGCGTGAACTTTTCCAAGATCTTCCAGAAGCTTTAGAGAATAATATAAATTTTCCTTTAAGAATTTCTTATAGACCAAGGAATTCATCTCCAGTTTTACCCAATATACAAACAGACAAGATTAAAAATGTAGATGATTTATTAATCAAAGAGACTGAAGAAGGCTTAAAAGAAAAATTGGATGAGTATGTTTTCCCATACGCTAAGCAAAAGGACGTAAATGCGATAAGAAAAACTTACAATAATAGATTGAATCACGAAATTAGTATTATTTCTAAAATGAAATATTCGAGTTACTTTCTTATAGTTTCTGATTATATCAAATGGGCGAAAAAAAATGATATTCCCGTTGGTCCCGGAAGAGGGTCTGGCGCAGGGTCTTTGGTAGCCTGGGCACTTTCAATAATTAATATTGATCCAATCAAATTTGATTTGATCTTTGAAAGATTTTTAAATCCAGATAGAGCTAAGATGCCTGATTTTGATATAGATTTCTGCGAAGAGAAAAGAGATAAGATTTTTGAATATTTAAAACAAAAGTATGGAAAAGGAGTAGCCCACATTATTACATTTGGAAAACTAAAAGCAAGAATGGCTTTTAGAGATATTGGTAGGGTTTTGGGTTTACCTTATGGATACGTAGACATGTTATGCAAAATGATTCCTTTTGAACCATCTCGACCCCTATCTTTAGAAAAAGCCATAGCTCAAGAACCTAGAATAAGAATAGAAGTAGAGAAAGATCCTAGAGTAAAAAAACTTGTAGAAATTTCAAAAAAATTAGAAGGTTTGAATAGAAATATGGCAACTCATGCAGCAGGAGTTGTTATTCCTGAGGAAAACTTGTCTGAATTTGTTCCATTATACAAAGATTCTTCGTCTAATTCGCTTTTACCCTCAACTCAATTTGACATGTATACATCTGAAAAAGCTGGGTTAGTAAAATTTGATTTACTTGGTTTAAAAACTTTAACAGTAATAAATAAAACTATATCCCTCCTTAAGAAGAAAAAAATAAATTTAGATATAAGTAAAATTAAACTTGATGATCCAAAAATTTTTGAGTTATTAAGTTCAGGTCATACGGTCGGCCTGTTTCAGCTAGAAAGTGCGGGAATGAGAGATGCATTGGTTAATATGAAGCCAAACAAGTTTGAAGATATTATTGCATTAGTTGCTTTATACAGACCAGGCCCCATGAGCAATATTCCCATTTATAATCAGTGCAAACATGGAGAGAAGAAACCAGATTATTTACATCCAAAACTTAAAAAAATTTTAGAACCGACTTACGGTGTTATTATTTATCAAGAACAAGTTATGCAAATTGCCCAAGAGTTGTCCGGATTCTCTGCTGGAGAAGCAGATATTTTGCAGAATGCAATAGGGAAAAAGAAAAGAGCTGCACTAGAAAAGCAAAAAGAAAGATTTGTTAATGGAGCAGTTAAAAATGGGATAACCAAGGATACTGCAATTTTTATATTTACAAAAATTGAACCATTTGCTGAATATGGTTTTAACAAAAGTCATGCAGCTGCTTATGCTATGATTGCTTATCAAACCGCATATCTAAAAACTTACCATCCTAATGAATTTATTGCAGCATCAATGTCCACTGAATTATCTAATACCGATAAATTAAGTGAATTTTTTGAAGAATTAAAAAGATTGAATATAAAAGTTCAACGACCTTGCATTAATGAATGTTATCCTGAATTTAGACCACAGAAAAATACTTTATTTTATGCATTAGGTGCAATTAAAAATGTAGGATTCAAAGCTATTTCTGAAGTAGTAAAAGAAAGAGAAAAAAAAGGAAAATTTAAATCTATTAGCGATTTTATTAACCGAATTAATCCAAAAAATATAAATAAACTTCAGTTAGAGGGTTTGGTAAAAGCCGGAGCATTTGATTCTATTTTTATAAATAGAAAAGCACTTTATGATAATATACCTAATATTATTCAGAATTCTAAAAGCATATACGAAAATAAAGTTCAAAATCAATCTAGTTTATTTTTAGAAGATAATCAGAAAGTTTCTTATTTAATGCAAAATAAAAATTCACCTAATTGGGCTAATAATGAAATACTGTCAAAAGAATTTGAGTCAGTTGGCTTTTACCTATCTAACCATCCTTTGGAAGGTTTCAAAGATGCTCTCGAACAGTATAAGACAAAATCATTTAAGGATTTTGAAAATGGTAATGATATCGAATCTTCTGTAGCTGGAACCATAATGTCTATAAAAGAAAAAAAAACAATGAAAGGAACGCCCTACGCAATCATTAAATTTAGTGATCAAAGTAAAGTATTTGAGCTTTTTCTTTTTTCTGAAATTTTAGAGATAAATAGAAAAAATTTAGTAGAAGGCAAATCATTTGTACTAACTGTTATTAGAGATAAGGATAATCAAGAAAATCGCTTTAGAAGAATAAATGTTAGAAAAATTGTGAGTTTAGATAAAATTATTAAACTCAACTATAATGATGTTCGAATAGAAATAAATGATGAAGAGGGGCTAAAAAAATTATATGAAGCAATTAAGGAGAAGGGAGATTCAAAAATTAAAATTTACATTAACAAAGAGAACAAAAATTATTTATTTGAATTGAATGATAAGAGAAAATTTAATTATGAAACTTTAAAACTCTTGAATAAAGAGCATTATATAAAGAAAATAAGCGTTTAATTCATATTGAAGTTCAACCATTTAAATTGTAGAACATCAGGCTTAAATACGCACACAGTTTTTGGTTGAGAAACCTCCGGTCCTTAAATGGAAAAAAAATTGTGGTGGAATAACCGGGAAACTATGAAATTACCAAGTGTTACAATAAAACAATTACTCGAAGCTGGCGTACATTTAGGACATAAGACTTTCAGGTGGAATCCAAAAATGGAGGAATTCATTTTTGGTTCGAAGAATTCTATACACATTATCGATTTGGTTCAAACAATTGAAATGACAAACGCAGCATTATTAGCAATACATAAGTGCATTACTTCTGGAGGTAAAATATTATTTGTTTCTACGAAGAAACAAGCTGCTGGCACTATAGCTAGTCTAGCAAAAGATACTTCACAATTTTATGTTAATCATAGGTGGCTTGGAGGAATGCTAACAAATTGGAAAACTATATCTAATTCAATAAAACGATATAAGAAACTTTCTGGAGATTTAAAGAAAGAAAATACTGGTTTTACAAAAAAAGAAAATTTAAGAATGAGCATGCAAAGAGATAAACTAGAAAGATCATTAGGTGGAATAGCCGATATGAGTAAAATACCAAATATGATTTTTATTATTGATACTAACGCTGAGGATTTGGCCGTTAAGGAAGCTTTAAAATTGAATATCCCTATAGTTGCAATAGTAGATACCAATTCTGATCCAACAGGAATAAATTTTCCAATACCAGGGAATGACGATGCAAGAAGAGCAATAAATTTATATTGTGAGTTAATTAAAGAAACAATATTGGATGCTCAAAAAAATATATTTAAAACAGATGAAGAAGATTTAAAAAAAACAGGTGAAAAAGACCTAAAAATTGAAACCAAAAATGAAAAACCATTCAAAAAAGAATTAAAGAAAGAAGATTCTACAAAAAAGGAAATAAAAAAAACACCTAAAAAAATAGCTAAATCTATTTTTTCAAAAGTTAAGTCATTAACTTTTAAAAAAAAAAAATAGTAATTTTACATGTCTTCAGACCACATATTAGACAAAGTTAAAAAATTAAGAGAACTTACAGGTGTAGGCTTCAAAGACTGCAAGAATGCCATAGATGAAAGTAAAGGTAATATAGAAAAATCAATAGAATTTTTGAGAAAAAAAGGTATTGCCAAAGCAAATAAGAAAATGGAACGAGTAGCAGCTGATGGCTTAGTTTGTATATGTGAAAAAGAGAATAAATTTTCAATTATAGAAATAAATACAGAAACAGATTTCGCAGCCAAAAATAATGAATTTATAAAATTTGCAGAGGAGATATCCAAGTTAGCATTAACTAATTCTGGAAAAATGGATGATATTTTAGTCTCCAAAATGGAAAACCAAAAAAAAGTGAAAGATAATTTAATTTCTTTAATAGCAAAGATTGGAGAAAAAATTACTTTTAGAAGATGCGATTTTATTGGATCAGGTAAATTTATTAACTTTTCCTACATACATTCCTCACTTAAAAAAAATGTTGGAAGAATAGGAGTTTTATTAAGTTTACAAACTACAAAAACAAAAAACGAATTATTAGAACTTGGAAAACAATTGGCAATGCATATAGCGGCTTCTTCGCCTTTAGCTATAGATAAAAAAGATTTAGATCAAAATATATTACAAAAGGAAAAGGAAATAATCACAGAGCAATTGAAAAATACCGGAAAGGATCCTAAAATTATTGATAAGATAGCTGCGGGTAAATTGAATAAATTTATTTCAGAAAATACACTTTTAAACCAAGAGTGGATTATGGACCCCAAAAAAAAAGTTATAGATGTTTTGAAAGAAGCCGCTAACAAAGGTAAAATAGAAATAATAAAATTTGTAAGATTTAAGGTTGGAGAAGGAATTTAAAAACTATGACTTCAGAAGATACAATAAGTAATTGTAATTCCAAAATGAGGAAAGCTTATGAGATTTTTACTCATGACCTAGCTTCGTTAAGAACAGGCCGAGCTAATGTTTCAATGTTAGACATAATTAAAGCTGAAGTTTACGGACAAAAAATGTCAATAAATCAATTAGCTACCATATCGACGCCAGAACCAAGACTTATTACCGTTCAAGTTTGGGATCAAAACAATGTCTCATTGATTGATGCAGCGATTAAAAAATCTAACCTTGGTATCAATCCACAAATTGATGGTCAACTTATGAGAATTCCAATTCCGAGTCTTAATGAAGAAAGAAGGGTTGAACTGAAAAAGATTATGGGAAGTTTAGCTGAGAAAGCAAAAATATCTATAAGAAATATAAGGCGAGAAGCTAATGATAATTTAAAGAAAGATATGAAAGATAAAAAATTGGGAGAAGATGAATATAAAAGTTATGAAAAAAAAATTCAAAATTTGACTGATAAACAAATTTCCGAATTAGAAAAAAAATTAAAGGGAAAAGAAAAAGAAATAATGATAATATGAATGAGTTAAACCATGTCGCTATAATAATGGATGGAAATGGGCGATGGGGTTTAAAAAAAAAAAAATCTAGAAATTTTGGTCATATAAAAGGTATTAAATCTGTTGAAACTATTGTTAAATCCTCTCTTATTAAGAAAATTCCGTATTTAACACTTTATACTTTTTCAACTGAGAACTGGAGAAGGCCAGAGAGTGAGATTAATTTTCTTTTTGATTTAATAAGAAAATCTCTAAAAAAAAAAATAAATAAAATAATAAAACAAGGTATAAGAGTTAATATTATTGGTAATAGAAAAGGATTGCCAAAAGATATTGTGAAAATAGTAAAATTAATCGAAAAAAAAACGCTCAAAAATAAAAAAATCACACTAAATCTTGCTTTAAATTATGGTTCGAAAGAAGAAATTGTTAATGCATGTAATAAACTTGTTGTAAAGAAAAATAAGAAAATTGATCTTAAAAGTTTCGAAAATAAGCTTTATACTAAAAATATACCAGACCCAGAAATATTAATAAGGACAGGTGGTACAAAAAGATTAAGTAATTTTTTATTGTGGCAATTAGCTTATACAGAAATATTTTTCCTAGATAAATTGTGGCCAGATTTTAATGAAAATGATTTTAACAAAATTATAATTAAGTTTAACAAAATAAAAAGAAATTTTGGAAAGATTTAATGACTAAGGATTTAAAAAAAAGAATAATCACATCAATTTTATTATTTATATTTGCAATTTTATGTATTTTGATCAATGAAATTTTCTTTTTATTTATTGCATTTGTGGTTTTATTTTTATGTGTTACTGAATGGCATAAGCTTAATTGGAAATATTTTCGAAAAGAAAAATGGGAATATAATTTAATTACAGCTATTGGAATTATTTATGCATTTTTTGTTTTATTTACAATAAGAAATTTAAGAGGTGATAGTTTTGAAGATGCAATCTTTTTGATATTTATTTTATCCGTATGCGTTGGTTCTGACATAGGTGGCTATGTTTTTGGTAAATTAATAGGGGGAAAAAAGCTAATTAAAATTAGTCCAAATAAGACTATTTCAGGTAGTGTTGGTTCTTTTACTTTTTCTTTATTGCCACTATTTTTATTTAATTTTCAATTATCATTAAAAAATATATTTTTTTGTTTAATTGTTTCTTTATCTTGTCAATTAGGAGATTTAATTATTTCTTACTTTAAAAGGTTAAATAAAATTAAAGATACAGGAAGTATTCTACCAGGTCATGGAGGATTGCTTGATAGACTTGATGGAATAATTTTTGCTTTACCAACAGTATATATTTTAAAAATTGCAGAAATATTTTAATATGAAAAGGAAAATTGCGATACTTGGTTCAACGGGGTCTATTGGAAAATTCACATTGGATGTTATTAGAAAAGATAAAAAAAATTTTGAAGTAGTTTTATTATCAGCGAATAATAATTATAAAAAACTTATTCAACAAGCAAAGGAGTTCAATGCCAAAAATGTATTAATAAATAATAAATTATTTTATAAAAAAGTTAAAAATTTATTAAAAAAAAATAAAACAAAGGTTTATTCTGGAAATATTTCTATAAATAAAATAATTAGTGGAAAATTAGATTATACAATGTCAGCAATTGTTGGGATTGCCGGATTACAACCAACAGTAGATGCAGTTAAAATTAGTAAAACCGTTGCTATCGCAAACAAGGAAACGATTATTTGTGGTTGGGACATTTTGTCTAAATATATTAAAAGACACAAAACTAAAATACTACCTGTTGATTCAGAACATTTTTCAATCATGGAATTAACAAAAGATATTAGCGACGATGAGATTGAAGAAATAATAATTACTGCTTCTGGCGGTCCATTTTTAAATATGCCAAAAAATAAAATGAGTAAAGTTAGCCCAACTCAAGCTGTCAATCATCCAAATTGGAAAATGGGAAAGAAAATATCTATAGATTCTGCAAACTTAATGAACAAAGTTTTTGAAGTTATTGAAGCTTATAAAATTTTTAAATTTAGTAAAGACAAATATAGAATCATGATACATCCACAATCATATGTACACTCAATAATTCGATTCAAAAATGGTCTAATAAAAATGATTTTGTATAATACTGATATGAAGATACCTATATCTAATACTTTATACGGTAGAAAAAATTACGTTTCGAATGTAAAAAAAATTGATACAAAAATTTTAAGCAAAATGAATTTTCAAAATGTGAACACAAAGCGTTTTCCTTCAATAAAATTAATTTCAAGGTGCTTGAATTTTGGTTTATTGACACCCACGATAGTCAATGCTTCTAATGAAATATTGGTTAACTTATTTTTGGCTAAAAAAATTGGCTTTTTAGACATTGTTAAGACTATAAATAAGATTTTTAAAGATAAAGATTTTAAGAAATATGCTAAAAGAAACCCAGCATCATTAAAAGAGATAAAAATGACTGATAATTGGGCCAGATTGAAAACTATTAGCATGTGTGTATGATAACTTTTATGTCAAGTTTTAAAAAAATATTTGTTGTTATTATTCTATATTTTATTTTTTTTAACGCTAATTCTTATTCAGAAATAGTTAAAAAAGTTGAGGTTAAAGGTAACGTTAGGATTTCTTTAGAGACAATAATGATTTTTGGAGATGTTTCTATAGGTAAAAATTATGAGGGATCTGATGTTAATTTACTAATTAAAAAACTTTATGAATCAAATTTTTTTTCAAACATATCGGTTAAATTAAAAAACAATAAATTAAGTATAGTTGTGACAGAAAATCCTCTTATAGATTCAATAATTTTTGATGGGGAAAAGGCAGAAAAAAATAAAGAAAAAATTAAAGAATTGATGATTCTTAGAGAAAAAAGTGCATTTATGGAAAATAGTATCAAACGCGACATTAATCAAATAAAAACATTTTATAGAACTTTAGGTTTTTATTTTGTTAAAATCGACACAAAGGTAGAAAAATTAGAAAAAAATAAGGTAAAGATAGTTTTTTCAATAGATAAAGGAAAAAAAGCCAAAATTGCTAAAATATATTTTTTGGGCGACAAAAAACTCAGAGATAAAAGATTAAGGGATGTTATTACTTCGCAGGAATCTAAATTTTGGAAATTTCTTTCGCGGAATGTTTATTTAAACAACGCAAGAGTAGAATTAGACAAAAGATTATTAAAAAATTATTATAGGAACAAAGGTTACTACGAAGCTACCGTAACATCGAGTAATGTTGAATATTTAGAAGGAGAAGGTTTTGTTTTAACGTATAGTATTGATGCAGGCGATAGATATAGATTTAAAAAAATTTTCGCAAACGTATCTGAATCGCTAGATAAAAATGCATTTCTTTCATTAGAAACTGAATTTAATAAATTAGTTGGAAAGTATTATTCGCAGAAAAAATTAAATTCTGTATTAGAAAAAATTGATAAATTAACTGAACGAAAAGAATTACAGTTTATCAATCACAACGTTTTGGAAACACTAGATGATAATGGAGTTGAGGTAAAAATAAATATCTTTGAAGGTAAAAAGGTTATAGTAGAAAGAATAAATATAGTTGGCAATTCAATTACAAATGACTCCGTAATTAGAGGCGAAATGATAGTGGATGAAGGTGATCCATTTAGCATACTTCTGGTCAACAAATCAATTAATGAGATTAAAGCTAGAAGACTTTTTGGTAAAGTTGATTATAAAATGCTACCAGGATCTTCTGATGATTTGAAAGTTTTGGAGATAAGCGTTGAAGAGCAAGCAACTGGTGAAATTATGGCGGGCGCTGGAGTCGGTACTGATGGTACTACTTTTCAGTTTGCAATAAGTGAAAACAATTGGTTAGGAAGAGGAGTTCAACTTCAAACCTCTTTAAATTTATCTAGTGAACAAGTAAGCGGTAATATTATTGTAAATAATCCTAACTATAATTTTACTGATAAATCACTTAGAGTAGGCTTGGATGTTTCTAGTACTGATCGATCAGCCACTTCAGGTTTTAAAAGTTCAAAAACAGGATTTGAACTAGGTACAGGTTTTGAGCAATACGAGGATATATTTTTTACTCCAGAAATAAATGTTCAATTTGAAGATATTGAAGTTGACGCGTCAGCATCTACAGCAATTAAAAATATGGAAGGAAATTTTTTTAATGTAGATTTTACATATGGACTTATACTGGATAAAAGAAATCAGTCTTTTAAACCTACCGAAGGTTATAGAACAAGTTTTGTACAGTCGTTACCAATAATCCAAGATTCTTCAGCAATATTGAATGGTTTAGATGTAAGTGCATACCACGATTTTTCAGAAGATGTGATTGGTTCACTTAAATTTCATGCTAGAGCAATAAATGGTATTGATAAAGATGTTAGATTGACAAAAAGACTATATATACCTCGAAGTAGACTTCGTGGATTTAATACATGGAGGGTTGGACCTAAAGACGGTGATGATTGGATCGGAGGAAATTATACGACAGCGTTAGGCGTTGAAGCACAATTACCTAATCTTTTACCAGAGTCCTATAGAACTGATATTAGTTTGTTTCTGGATACAGGAAATGTTTGGGCAGTTGACTATAGTGATAGTATAGATGAAACAAATACGATTAGATCGTCTGTTGGAATAGGCGCTAATATGTATACAACAATTGGCCCTCTTAGTTTTATTATAGCTCAAAGTTTGTCAAAATCTAGTCAAGATAAAACCGAAAGATTTAATTTCCGATTGGGTACTTCATTCTAATGAAATATTTAGTAAAATTTTTTGTAGTTACTTTTTTTTTGTTAATTTGTACACATACATTTGCCGATCAAAAAATAGTTGTATTAGATATGACGTATGCATTAAACCAAAGCACAGCAGGAAAGGGAGCGCAGGAATTTTTGACAAAAACATTTGATGATAATCTAAAGAAATTTGCAGGTATAGAAAAAGCATTAAAAGAGGAAGAGCAAGATTTATTGGCAAAAAAAAATATTTTAAGTAAAGAAGAGTATGGAAAAAAAATGAATTCACTAAGGAAAAAAAATATAGATTACCAAACAGAAAGAAGGTCAGCAATTGATAAAATTACAATGCAAAGGGCTAAAGCAAGAGAGGCTCTATTAAAAAAATTAAAACCAATTCTACAATCCTACATAGAAGAAAATAGTGTTTCACTAGTAGTTGATAAAAAATATACTCTTGGAGGAGGCACAGAAAGCGATATTACAAAAGTTATTGTTGAGAAATTGAATAAAGATCTTCCATCATTAAATTTGAAGTAAAATGCCTGTAAATCAGTTTTTTGTAAAAAAGGGACCTTTCCCTTTAAAGGAAATAATTAATAATATCGGTTGTAATGGTGATTTTACTCACGTAAATGATTTTGTGATTTATGGCGTTGAGTCATTATCTAATGCCACCAAAAATGATATGACTTTTTTAAATTCTAGTAAATACAAAAATTTGTCTTTAAAGACAAAGGCAGCTGCTTGTATCACTACATCTAATCTTTCAAAATTTCTTCCTGATCATTGCATCAAACTTGATGTTAAAAATACTTTATTTGCTGTAACTCAAGTGTCAAGAATGTTTTATCCTAAAGCTGACATTGACTATCCAGACACAAATTTAGTCAATTCAAGTGAACTTAAAAAATTGTATCCAAAAGTCAACTTTGGAAAAAATGTTTTGATTGGAAAAAATGTTATTATTGGTAATAATACCTACGTTGGAAGCAACAGTATAATTGAGAGCAACGTTAATATTGGTGAAAATTGTGTGATTGGTTCATTCACCACCATAAAAAATTCTTTAATAAACGCTCATGTACATATAAAAGATGGAGCTAAAATTGGTGTTAGGGGTTTTGGTTTCATACCTATTAAACAAAAAAATCTCAGAACTCCACAGATTGGTCAAGTCATATTAGAAGAAGGTGTAGAAATAGGAGCAAATTGTACCGTAGATAGAGGTTCTGTGACAGATACTATTATAGGTAAAAATACTTTTTTAGATAACCTTATCCATATAGCTCATAATGTGAAAATTGGCGAAGATTGTATGTTGGCTGCGCAAGTTGGAATTGCTGGAAGTACGATTATAGGCAATAACGTTATGATTGGAGGTCAAGCAGGAATTTCAGGTCATTTAAAAATAGGGAACAATGTTAAAATAGGAGGAGCAAGCGGAGTTAGTACAGATCTTGCTGATAATTCTAAAGTTATGGGTTATCCAGCAATGCCAATGAGAGAATTTGCAAAGTTAAGAAAAAAACAATGAAAACGAATTCAATAGATAGAAAAGAAATAGAACGATTATTACCACACAGAGAACCAATGTTATTAATTGACAAGTTAATTAATATTGTTCCTTTAAAATCAGCGACAGCCATTGTGAATGTAGTAAAAACATCTTTTTTTGTGCAAGGTCATTTTCCAGGACAACCTGTTATGCCAGGAGTTTTTATCGTAGAAGCTTTTGGCCAATCAGCAGCAGCTTTAACAGCGCATAGTGTTGATCCCAAAAAATTTGAAAATAAATTGGTTTATTTGATGAGTGTTGAAAAAGCGCGATTTAGGAATCCTGTTATACCAGATTGTGAGCTTCAACTACATATTGAGGCAATAAGATCCCACAGTCGTGTTTGGAAGTATAAAGGAATAGCTAAAGTAAATGGAAAAGAAATGGCCGATGCTCGATGGGCAGCAACCATAGTTGATAGAAATAAATGATTCATAATTCAAGCGTTGTAGACAAAAAAGCAAAAATTGGTAAAGGTGTAAAAATAGGCCCTTTTTGTTATATAGGTCCGAAAGTTAAAATCAGTGATGGTGTAGAATTAATTTCAAGTATTCATATTGAAGGAAATACAAAAATAGGAAAAGCAACTAGAATATTCCCTTTTGCTAGTATTGGCACACCACCTCAAGACAAAAAGTATAAAGGTGAAGATAATAGTCTTGAAATTGGTGAAAACAATATCATCAGAGAATATGTAACAATTAACCCAGGAACAAAAGGTGGTGGAGGAAAAACTATTATAGGTGATAACTGTTTACTTATGATTTCATCTCACGTAGCTCATGATTGTTATATTGGTAATAATGTAGTTATTGCAAACAACGTACCTTTAGGAGGACATGTTACAATAGAAGACTCCGTAGTTATTGGTGGTAATTCTGCAGTTCAACAATTTACAAGAATTGGTAGACTTGCCATGATAGGTGGTATGACAGGAGTTTTGAAGGATGTAATTCCTTTTGGTTTATCTTTTGGAAATAGAAATTATTTAAGAGGTATAAACTTAATAGGCTTAAAAAGGAATAAATATGATA
This sequence comes from uncultured Pelagibacteraceae bacterium, assembly GCA_950068185.1. Classification (GTDB taxonomy): domain Bacteria; phylum Pseudomonadota; class Alphaproteobacteria; order Pelagibacterales; family Pelagibacteraceae; genus AG-414-E02. Next base: position 13,973 of record CATMHL010000007.1, read on the forward strand.
ATAAAAAAATAATGGAGCTTGACCAGGCTTTTAAAAAAATATTTTCTTCAAAAAATCTTCACGAAAATTTAGGTAAAATTAACGGCGAATATAAGGAAAACGATTTAGTAAAAGAGGTCATTAATTTTATAGAAAAAGATAAAAAAAGACCAATTTGTACACCACAGTCTGAATAATGATTGGTTTAATATTTGGAGAGACAAAATTTCCAATAAAAATTTTAAAAAAAGTCAAAAAAAGATATTTAAGATACCTAATCATCGATTTAACTGGGAAAAAAAAGTTTAAAAAAGAAAATAATTCATATGCTGTTTCCATTGGTCAAGTTGGAAAAATACTTAAAATACTTAAAGAAAATAAATGCAAAAAAGTTTTATTTGCAGGGAAAGTAAAAAAACCAATTTTTTCTAGACTTAAATTAGATTTTAAGGGTATTTATTATATTCCAAGAATTATTAGAAATTCAAAACTTGGTGACGCAGCGATCTTAAAAGAAATAATTAAGATATTAAAACAAGAAAAAATAAAAACTATAAGTTCTTTAACTTTTAATTCTGAATTAACTCTTAAAAAGGGCACTTATTCAAAAACAAAACCCAATGGAAAAGATAAGATTGATATCAAAAAAGCAATAATAACTTTAAGTAAATTAGAGAAATATAATTATAGTCAAGGAGTGGTTGTGAGAAATAACAAAGTTGTTGCTATCGAAGGGAAGGGTGGCACCGAAAAACTGTTAATGAAATCTAGAAATAAAAAATTCAGAAACAACGGAGTATTAGTTAAATTTCCTAAGAAAAAACAAGATCTAAGAATTGATTTACCAACTATTGGTTTGAAAACATTAATTCATTGTAAATCTGCAGGACTTAAAGGAGTAGTTTTGAAAAGCAAACAAAATGTATTTTTAGAAAGAAAAAAGTGCATAATTTTTGCTAATAAAAATAAAATGTTTATTACAGCCAAATGAAAAAAATATTTGTTTTAACCGGAGAACCCTCTGGAGACATACTTGCATCAAAAGTAATTTCTAAACTAAAAAATTCAAGTCCCAATATTGAATATTTATCTGTCGGAGGTGAATATCTAAAGGCTTTAGGAATTAAATCTCTTTACGATCTAAAGGAGGTAACTTATCTTGGATTTACTAAAGTTTTACTGAATGTCTTTAAAATTAATAAGAAAATTAATGAAACAGTAAACAAGATAATTGAATTTAATCCCGATATTTTATTTTCTGTAGATAGTCCTGATTTTACCTTAAGAGTAGCTAAAAAAGTTAAAAAGAGAAAACCTAATATTAAAACTATTCATTTTGTTGCACCTCAAGTTTGGGTTTGGAGAGAACATAGAGTTAAACAATTAAAGTCTTTTTTAGATCACATTTTACTCTTGTTTCCTTTTGAGAAGAAATATTTTGATAAAGAAAATATTAAATCTACATTTACAGGACATCCTTTGCTTGAAGAACAAGAAAAAACAAAAATAGATATCAGTCAAATTATAAAAAAAGACAAAAAAATTTTTTCAATTTATCCAGGAAGCAGGATGTCTGAAATTAATGTTTTACTCCCTATCTTACTTGAATTTGTAAAATTGATGAATGAAAAATATACAGACATATTTTTTATATTTCATTCAACTACTGAACATAGTCGGTTAATACACAATCTCTTGTCCAAAGAAGGATTTAAAAACTGTGAGGTAATAAGTGATGGAAAAATTAAATCTCATGTTCTTAAAGAATCCATATTTGCAGTAGCTAAATCCGGAACAATTTCACTAGAAATTTGTAATGCAAAAGTTCCATCTGTGATCATTTATAAAATGAATAGCATTAACTTTTTCATTATTAGAATGCTTGTTAAAGTCAAATCCCCAAACATTATTAATATCGCTGCCAACGAGGAGATTATACCTCAATTATTACAATCCAAGTGTAATCCAAAAGATATATTTAAAACAGTAGACAGACTTTTAAATGATAAAAAAATTTTGGAAAAACAAGTAAAAAAATCACAAGAGATTATAAATACATTTAAAAACGCGAAATCTTCTGAAATAGCAAGTTCAGTTCTACTAAACCAACTTTAATCTTTTAATAGTTTCATTTTTATCAAGAGATAAAATAATGTCATAGATACCAGGACCAAATCTAGATCCAGTAAGAGCTATTCTTAATGGCTGACCCACACCTTTAAAATTTGTTTTATGTTTGTCTATTAATCCATTTATTATTTTTTCTAAACTCTCTTTACTTATTATAGATGTTTTCTCATATTGATTTAAAAAATCTTTTAAAATATTTATAGAAGGATCGTCTAAAAGCTTCAAATCTTCTGGTGAAATTTGAAGATAATTATTAAGGATATACTGAGCATTTTGATATATATCTTCCAGTGTTTTTGCTTTATTTTTTAAAAATTTCATTGATTTTATCAAAGTATGACCTTTTGGATTATCAATACTTTTTTTAAAGTCTTTGCAATAAATTTTTAATAATTTAAATAATTCTTTCTCATCTATATGTTTTATATAGTGTTCGTTTAAAGACAGAATTCTAGTCATGTCTAATTTTGATGGTGATTTTCCAACTCCTTTTAAATTAAATAACTTTATACTTTCATCCAATGTAAATATTTCTTTGTCTTGGTGAGACCACCCCAGTCTTAATAAATAATTTCTTAAAGCATCTGATATAATGCCTAATTTTATATAATCATTTATTGTTGAAGCTTTATCTCTTTTAGATAGTTTTGAACCAGACTCACTATGTATGAGTGGAATATGTGCAAATTCAGGCATTTTCCAATTCATTGCCTCATAAATTTGTTTTTGTTTGAAAGTATTTATTTTATGATCATCTCCTCTTATTACATGAGTTATATTCATTAGATGATCATCAACCACGGAGGATAATTGGTAGGTAGGCGATCTATCTTTTCGTAAAATGATGAAGTCTTCTATTATTGAATTGGAAATATTAACATTACCTTGCACCAAGTCCTTAATCAAATTATTTCCACTCATTTTACTTTTAAATCTTGTTACTGGATCAACATTTTTTGGAATTTCTAAATTTTTTGAATCTCTCCATTTTCGATTGTAAACAAAAGGTAATCCTTTTTTTTTAGCTTTTTCTTTTTGTTCTTTTATTTCATCTTCTGAACAATAACATTTATAAGCAAAGCCTTTTTTTAACAATTCGTTAGCTACCTCTTTATGTTTATTTATATTTTGAGATTGAATATATTCCTTATCATCATGTTGAATACCTATCCATTTTAATGATTGTATAATTTGATTTTTATATTCATCTTTTGATCTCTCCTTGTCAGTATCCTCAATTCTTAAATAAAACTTGCCTTTATTATTTTTTGAAAATAACCAATTAAAAAGTGCAGTTCTAACTCCACCTATATGTAGCGGTCCAGTCGGAGATGGAGCAAATCTTGTTGCCACTAAACTCATAAATTATTATTAGACTATCTTATTGGAAGTTTCTATATAATGATACTAGAACACCTTGAACTTTTACTCTATCGGGACCAAAAATTTTAGTCTCATATTCTTTGTTTGCACTTTCAAGCGCTACAACTTTACCCTTTGTTCTTATTCTTTTAAGCATTGCTTCCTGATCATCAATTAAAGCAACGACTATTTGTCCATTATTGGCCGTGTTAGTTTTTTTCACAATTACTGTATCGCCATCATTTATTCCAGCTTCAATCATCGAGTCACCAGAAACTTTTAGACCAAAATGCTGCCCATTTTTACTCAGTTCTTCTGGAATAGTTATCCTACTAACTTCATTTTGTATAGCTTCGATTGGGGTACCTGCAGCAATTGTACCTAACACTGGAATTTTATTTAGATTTTTTTTATCATTTTGGGAATCTAAACCACCTTTAATTACACTTGGGGAGAAAGTGTTATAAATATCATTTGCGCTAGCTGTTTCTGGCAGTTTTAAAACTTCTAATGCTCTTGCTTTATGCGCTAATCTTTTTATAAATCCTCTTTCTTGAAGAGCTGAAATCAGTCTATGAATTCCAGATTTTGATTTTAAATTTAGCGAATTTTTCATTTCTTCATAGGACGGTGAAACGCCAGTAGATCTGATCTTTTTGTTTATAAATAAAAGCAGGTTTCTTTGTTTTTTAGTTAACATAGAACAAATGTCGTACATTTACTGTTCTATAAAAGTTCTTTTGATTTCACAATAGGTTAAAAGTCAACAAAATAGGGGCTTATTTAATCAAAGAACTGAGAAAATCGAATTTTTGTCTACGTTCTTTAAAAGCGATTCACCAATTAAAAAAGTTTTAATTTTTGTTTTTTTTGTAATCTCTAAAAGCTCTTCTTTTGTTTTAATTCCACTTTCAGAAATTAAAGGTCCATTGTGGTTTACTAAAATATCATGAATATCATAAGTTGTATTAATATTAGTTTCTAAAGTCTTAAGATTTCTATTGTTAATACCAATTAAAGCATCTTTAAATTTTATAGAACTTTTTGCTTCATCTTTAGTATGTACTTCAACAATCACTGACATATTTAATTTTAGAGCATTCTCATATAATTGATTTGCCATTTTCTCAGTAACACCTGCAAGAATTATTAAAATTGCATCTGCTCCATAACTTTTTGCAAGATGAACTTGAAATGGATCAATAAAAAAATCTTTACACAAAATAGGTAAATTTATTTTTTGTTTAATTTTATGTAAATGAATTAAATTACCTTTAAAAAAATCTTCTTCTGTAAGAACAGATAAACAAGTTGCTTTATTTTTATAATATTCTTTTGCTATATCAACGGGATTGTAATCTTGAACAATTATACCGGCAGAAGGGCTTGCTTTTTTAATTTCTGCAATAAGTGATATTTTATTATTAATAATATTATTTTCAATTTTTTCTTTAAAATTAATATAAGTATTATTTTTCTTAATCTTTTCTTTTAAAGATCCTATTGAAATTATTTTTTTTAACCCATTTAATTTTTGCTCTTTTTTATTAATTATTTTATTTAAAGTATTTTCAACCATTTTGAATAGTTCTTAAATGTTCATAGGCTTTTCCACTTAATATATGTTCTTTTGCATTTTGATAAGCATCTATGAATTTAGTATGATTTTCAGAAACAATAAGACCAGCAGCAGCATTTAAGCAAACAGCCTTTGAAAAATCGTTATCTTCACCTTTAAAGATATCAATTATTTTATTTGCATTAAACTCAGCATCATTACCTAGCAAATTCTCAAATTTATCCGCATTTATTTTTAAATCTTTTGGATCAATTATAATTTCAGAAATTTGACTATCTTTTATCTGTATAACGTTTGTTTTAGCATAAGGTGATATTTCATCTAAACCATCTTCACTATTTACAATCCAAGCAAATTTAATATTGAGGTTTTTCAATCCATTACCAAATATTTTAAGCAATTTTTTATCAAATACACCAACAACCTGTCTTTGGACAAGCGCAGGGCTACTTAAGGGTCCAATCATATTAAATATAGTTCTTTTCCCAATTTTTTTTCTTGTTGGGCCAACATATTTCATTGCACTATGATAATTGGGCGCAAACATAAAGCCGAAATTATACTTATTTATTTGATTTTCTATATCTTTAGGCTCTAAATTAATATTTATTTTCAATCTTTCCAAAACATCACCCGATCCACATTTAGATGAAACAGCTTTGTTACCATGTTTAGCAATTTTGATACCTATGCTTGCTAACAACAAAGCTGATGCTGTAGAGATATTTAAAGTATTTTTGCCATCTCCACCAGTTCCACAGGTGTCGATACAATTATCAACATTTACTCTTTTGGATTTATTTCTTAGAACATGTACCCCACCAGCTATTTCATTCGATGCTTCACCTTTAGCCGATAGTAGAGTTAAAAAGCTAAATATTTCATCATCTGAAGCTTTACCATTCATTAAAATTTCAAAAGCAGTTTTACTTTCTTCGAATGTTAAATCTTGTTTATTGGATAATTTTTTTAAAAATGTTTTCATCAGTATTTGCAATTAATAAAATTTTTTAAAATTTTTAAACCCATGGGAGTTTTAATACTCTCAGGGTGAAATTGAACTCCATGAATATTGTATTTATTATGCATTATTCCCATAATTACTTTATCTTTTGTTTCTGCAGTAACAATTAAATCACTACTAAAGTTTTTTTTATCAATAATTAAACTATGATATCTAGTAGCTGATATTACTTTTTTTATACCTTTAAAAATACCCTGACCGTTATGTTTAATAAGACTTGTTTTTCCATGCATTAATTTTTTTGCGCCCACTATCTTACATTTAAATACTTGTCCTATAATTTGATGACCTAAACAGACACCTAATATAGGAATTGTTTTATAGAAATATTTAACTATTTTAAGACAATTTCCAGCCTGATCGGGATTTCCAGGACCTGGCGAAATGACTATTTTTTTATATTTATTTCTTTTAATTTTACTGATTTCAATTTTATCGTTTCTATAGATATCAACTTTACATTTAAGAGAAGAAAGATAATGGTATAAGTTGTAAGTAAAACTATCGTAGTTATCTATTAATAAAATTTTCATTTTTTAATTTAAAGAATTAATCAAAGCCTTTGCTTTATTTACTGTTTCCAAATATTCTTTTTCAGGGACACTGTCAGCAACTATTCCGGCGCCAGATTGTATATAAAATTTATTATTTTTAATAAGCGCGGTTCTTAGAGCTATACAAGTATCAAAATTTTGGTTTGCAGAAAAATAACCAATTGCTCCTGCATACATTTTTCTTTTAGATTTTTCTAGTTCATCTATAATTTCCATGGCTCGTATTTTTGGTGCACCAGTAACTGTACCTGCTGGAAATCCGCCCAACATTGCGTTTAACAGCGAATGTTTTTTATCAAATTTGCCTTCAACATTAGAAACTATATGCATAACATGTGAATATTTTTCTATTTTAAATTGCTCGGTAACTTTAACCGAGTTTATTTTACATACTTTGCCAACATCATTTCTACCAAGATCCAAAAGCATAAGGTGTTCAGACAATTCTTTTTTATCGCTCAAAAGTTGATTTTTATAAAATTTATCTTTTGTAGCATTTAAACCTCGCGGCCGAGTTCCGGCTATTGGTCTGATAGTAATTTTATCTTTTCTTAACCTAACTAAAATTTCAGGACTGCTACCGATTATCTGAAAGTCATCAAAATTGAAAAAAAACATAAAAGGCGAGGGGTTGCTAGTTCTCAATTTTTTATATATTTCCAAAGGGTCTTTTGTGAGTTTAGCTTCAAATCTTTGACTTAATACGACCTGAAAAATATCACCTTTTTTTATATATTCTTTGGCTTTTAAAACTATTTTTTTAAATCTATTTTTGGATATATTTGATTTTACATAAATTTTTTTTACATTTTTTTTTTTAATTTTATTTTGCGACGTATAATTGAAAGTTAAATTTTTTAAAAAACGAATATTTTGTACTAGCCTTGAATAATAATTTTCATAATTGCTAATTTGTTCATCAGCAAAACAGTTTACAATAAAATAAATTTTTTTTTTATGATTATCATGAATGATAATTGTTTTAGGTCTCATTAATCTTATATCAGGAATTTTTAAGTCGTCTGAACATCTATCCGGAATTTTTTCAATATATCTAATAATATCGTAAGAAAAGTATCCAACCAAAAGTGAGGAAAGAGGAGGGAGATTTTTTGGTAATGGAAAATTAAAATTTTCAATAAGTTTTTTTAAAAAGGGATAAGGGGAACCTTTTAGTAGTTTTTTTTTATTTTTTTCTATTATATGAATTTTTTTTTTATTAAATTCCCAAATTTTATCTGGGTCAGCTCCTATGATCGTATAACGCCCTCTAAATCTTCTTTTTTCTACAGATTCAAAAATAAAACTATTTTTTTTAATTAAAAAATTATTAATTATATTTTCAATGGTTTTATTGCTTTTGCAGTTAGCTTTGTGAAATATTATTTGATTTTTTTTGTTTTTATGTTTTTTTTTAAAACTGGATAAATTTGTATTGATATTCATTAGTTAAAACGATTTTTTACTTCATCTAATGTTTGATAATTTATGTCTATTTTATATCTTTTTCTGATGTAATTATCATAAGTATTATACAATTCACCTGTAATTTTGATTTTAGCTAAATCTAGATATTTTTGATATTCATCAGAGTTTTCCTTAATAGTTACATTCTCAATTTTATCAATATAAATTAAAAAGTTCTCGGAAAAACTCATATCATTCACCACAATTATTTTTTTCTCTGGAAAATAATAAATATGACTAATTAAGTCTTTTTTTAATACTGTATTATCATTTTGATTTTCCAGGGTAATTTTTATGATGGGTGCATTTTCATCTTTTGATAATTTGTCAAAATCAGACTTAATAAAATTGTTTTTATTTATTTTAATAATTATTTCAGAAATCAATTTTCTTTTAGTTGCATTTTCTAAGTTTAATAATATATCCTTTCTTACAGTTTCATTCTCAATTTCTCTCTGGATCTCTTCGGTTTTAATAATTTCTACGATAAAATATTTATCTTTTTTTTCTATTAAAGAAATTGATTCTACATCACTCACATCAAAAATACTTTTAGCTAAATCTTTTGAAAGATTGTTAATTGCTTTTAAATTTATATCTTTCCCTGATTCATTTAAGGTAATTGATCTAGCTTCTTTTAAATTAAATTTTTGAATAATATTTTCTAAGTTTTTTCCTTCAATTATCATATAATCAATTTCATCAATCTTTTTAAAGAAAGTATCGTTAAACTCTTCACTGCCAATTAATTTTTTTGGAGTTAATTCTATTAATTTTACTGATTTATAAGTTTCTTTGTATTTATTTTTATTATTTTTAAAATAAGATTTAATTTGATTTCCAGAAAAGTTTATTTTTTTTTTGAAGATATCATTTAAATTTATAAGTTCAATATTCCTTTTTTGATTAATTTTATCATATGTCATATTAACCAAGTATTTTGTGGGAAGAATTCCACCCCCAATAAAATTTAACAATTGTTTTCTCTTTTCACGTTTAGAAAAATCAGCTTCAAAGTCAGCAGCTGTTATATTATTTTTTAATAAAAATTTTTCATATTCAATTCTTGAGAATTTATCTTCTCTTTTAAAATCCTTTTGGCTTTTGATTAACTTGCTTAGAGAGTTATCTGATAGTTTAATACCAAAATGCTCAACTTCTTTTTCCATTAATTTTTCTCCAATAAAAGAGGAAAGAAATTTCTCAATTTGATCAGTTTCTATTTTTTGATTAGGAGAAGCAAATTTTTGTACAAAATTAAAGAACTCTTGTACAGAGTATTTTTCTTTGTCTATTACAACTATAACATTTTTGCTACCTCCTACAAAGTTGCTTCCCATACCCCAAAAAACAAAAGGAATAATTATGATTCCCATAAGTATTTTTGCGTAGATTGATCCAGAAAATTTTCTAAAAGCCCCTAACATTTTAATTAAAGTTATTTTATTTTATTGTTATATATTTAGATACTCTATAAATTAAATTTTTAATCATGACAAATAAATTAAGGTATTTCATCGGTAATTGGAAAATGTTCGGTGATTTTGGATCGTTCAAAATTATCCATAAAATAAATCAATTTAGTCATGAATCTAAAAACCAATTTAAAAAAAAAATTATTTTATGTGTTCCTAACACATTGATTTATTTTTTTAAAAAAAAACTTAAATCAAAGATTATTTCACTGGGTGTTCAAAATTGTCATTATCATCAAGGCTACGGTCCTTTCACTGGTTCTGTTAATGCATCAATGCTTAAGAAAGCAGGAGCGGAATTTATAATTTTGGGTCATTCTGAAAATAGATCAGAGGGAGAAACAAATCAATTAATAAAAAAAAAAATTAAATCAGCTCTTAAAGAAAAATTAAATATTATTTTTTGTATCGGTGAAACATTTAAAGAAAAAAAAAAAGGAAAAACTTTTTCTATTCTTAAAAAGCAAATAAGAAGTTCATTAGAAAAAAAATTTAATATAAGCAAAATTATATTTGCATATGAGCCCGTCTGGTCAATTGGAACAAATAAAATTCCTAAAATGAATGAATTAGAAAATACTATCAAATTTATCAAAAATGAATTTAAGAAGACTTTTAAAACAAAAAAATCTCCCAAAGTTTTGTATGGGGGCTCTGTTAACGATAAAAATATATGCCTGTTTTCTTTAATTTCTGAAATTGATGGCTTTCTAATTGGAGGAGCGTCACAATATCCTAAAAAATTTATTGATATAGTAAAAAATTACTATAAATAACAGTCATGGAAAATTTCATTTTAATCCTGAACATAATCTTAGCCATCCTTTTGATTGGTGTAATACTTTTGCAGAGATCTGAAGGTGGAGCTTTAGGTTTGGGTGTTTCTCAGGATAATTTTATATCTTCTAGATCAGCTGGCAGTTTTTTAACCAAAACAACAGCAATAATAGCCGCCTTATTTATTATAACTAGTATTTCATTGACAATTATTTCTAAAGAAGAATTTTCCAGCACATCTGTTTTAGAAAAAGTCGAAAAAGAAGAAAAAGATTCTTCCGAGCCTCAAATTCCAAAATCTGATTAATAATTTACCTTTATTTTTTATTTAAAATTTACTATACTGCACTTCCATGGCGCGATATATATTTGTCACTGGCGGCGTGGTTTCATCGTTAGGGAAGGGTCTCACTTCAGCTTCGTTAGCATCTTTGTTACAATTAAGAGGTTTTAAAGTCAGAATTAGAAAACTTGATCCCTATTTAAATGTAGATCCCGGTACGATGAATCCTTTTCAACACGGAGAAGTTTTTGTAACCGATGATGGAGCTGAAACAGATTTAGATATAGGTCATTACGAAAGATTTACTGGAATTTCAGCTACAAAATCAGACAATATTACAACAGGCGGTATTTATAGCGATATTATAAAAAAAGAAAGAAAAGGGGATTATTTAGGTGGAACTGTCCAAGTAGTTCCACATGTGACTGACCGTATAAAAAAATTTATATCTCATGATATAAAAAACGAAGATTTTGTAATTTGTGAAATTGGTGGAACTGTTGGGGATATAGAAAGCTTACCTTTTCTTGAAGCAATTAGACAATTTTCAAATGACTTAGGCAAAAACAATAGTTTATTTATTCATTTAACTCTAGTTCCTTATATGAAAGCTTCAGGAGAACTTAAAACAAAACCAACTCAGCATTCAGTTAAAGAACTAAGAAGCGTAGGTATTCAACCAGATATAATTATCTGTAGATCAGAAAAGAAAATTCCAGTACCGGAAAGAGAAAAAATATCTTTATTTTGTAATGTAAATATCGAAAACGTTATAGAAACTATTGATGTGAGAACTATTTACGAAGCACCAATTAGTTTTCACAAAGAAAAACTTGACGATAGAGTCTTAACATATTTTAACATTAAGAATAAAAAACCACCAAATCTTACAAAGTGGAAAAATATTACTTCAAAAGTTCTAAATTCAAAAAAGGATGTAAATATATGTATTATAGGAAAATATGTTAATCTTAAAGATGCATATAAATCTCTAGATGAAGCACTAATACACGGAGGAATATCAAATAATCTTAAAGTTAATCTTATCAGAATAGACTCAGAAAATTTAAAAATTGAAAACTTAAAATCCTTATTGAAGAATGTATCAGGAGTACTTATTCCTGGTGGTTTTGGTAAAAGGGGTAGTGAGGGAAAAATCGCTGCCATAAAATATGCAAGATTGAACAATATACCTTTCTTTGGGATTTGTTTTGGTATGCAAATGGCTGTAATTGAGGCAGCCAGGAACTTGTTAAATATAAAAAATGCCTCGACCAGCGAATTTGGTAATAATTGTACTCCTGTTGTTGGATTGTTAGAGGAATGGCAAAAAGGAAAAAAAATATTTAAAGGAAGTGAGAAAAACTTAGGTGGAACAATGAGATTAGGTTTGTACGAAGCAATATTAAAAAATAATTCTTTAATATCCAAAATATACTCAACGAAAAAAATTAGAGAAAGACACAGACATAGATACGAAGTGAATATAAAATATAAAGAGGAATTTGAAAAAAAAGGATTGATTTTTTCTGCTTTATCGCC
>CATMHL010000008.1 GCA_950068185.1 uncultured Pelagibacteraceae bacterium
TTTTCCCACGCAGTATCTGTTATGTATTTTTCAACAGATCCGATTGTAACGGTTCCATGTCCTGCTCTTTCAATTACACAATTACCTTCACATAGACGGTCCTGTGGACAAATGCTTCCACAAATCTCAGGCATATTATTTGTGCTGTGAACTAATTCATGAGCTTCTTGAAGTCTACCTTCGGCTGTTAGCTTTAACCAATCAGGAATATTATTATGTAAAGGGCAGTGAACCTGACAAAAAGGGACCCCGCATTGTGAACATCTGCTAGATTGTTCTTTGGCTTTTGCATGAATGAATTGATCATAGATTGCTTTAAAATCTTTGGTTCTTACACCATGATCTCTTTTAGTTGGCATTTGCATTCCAACGTTTACAAATTTAAGCATTTTTTCAGACATAATTTTCCTCTAAATTCTTAGTTTTTATACTAATATAAATGCACCTGAAAGCATTTTTAGGACATAAAAGCTGACCTATATTTTAAAAAGTCCACTAAATTTGTAATTTATATTGCATATCAGCTATGTGATACTGATAACTGATGCTTTCTTCCGTTGAAATTTTAATCCTCTCTATAATTCAGGGTATTTCCGAATTTTTACCTGTTAGTTCAGCTGCTCATTTCATTTTAGTTTCAAAATACTATGCCTTCACTAATCAAAGCTTATTAATTGATATATGTTTACACTTAGGATCTCTAATAGCAATTATATTTTATTTTAGAAACGATTTATTTAATTTTATTAAAAATAAAAGTTTTTTAATCAAAATTCTTATAGGAACGATTCCAATAATTCCTGTGGGTTACATACTGTATCAAACAGGGTTGATTGACCAATTAAGGAGCTTGGAAGTTATTGGGTGGATGAGTTTAATATTTGGAATTCTTTTATATGTAAGTGATAGATCAAAAATCACAAAAAAAATTGATACAGCATTTACTAATAAATCTGCAATCTTTATTGGGTTGTTTCAAATACTTGCCTTAATACCTGGGGTTAGTAGGTCTGGTATTACTATTACTTCAGGAAGATTGTTGGGGTTTAACAGATTTGACTCGGCTAAAATTTCATTTTTTTTATCAATTCCAACTTTGGCTGCTGCTAGTCTTTTGGGAATTTATAATATTTATAAAGAGGGAAGTACTGAATTAAATTTTTTGGCTATTATCGCGGTGATATTTTCTTTTATTTTTTCTTATATTACAATTGCACTTTTTCTAAAATTCATTCAAAAATTTAGCTTAAATATATTTATAATTTATAGAATAATTCTTTCTTTATTTGTATTAGCAATAGTTTATTTATAATTTTTTTCATAAATTGGTGCTAGCTGAGATAATAAAATACCTCCAACTATAAGCATACAACCAATAATATTATTTAATCCTAAAATTTGATTTAAAATTATCCATGCGGCGATTGCTGCAAAAACACCTTCAAGTGACATAACAATTGCTGCAGGTGCTACCGAAATATTTCGCTGACCAAAAAGTTGTAAAGCAAATGCAGCTCCTCCCGATAAAATTCCCGCATACAAAATTTCAAATGTTTCTAATTTAATTTTTGAAAAATCGATTTCTTCAAATATAACTGCTAATAAAAAAGATAAAGCTGCTACTACTAAATTTTGTAGTAAAGCAATAAAAAAAGGTAAATCAAACTGATTTATTATTTTACCTATATAAATTATATGTAAAGCCCAAAATAAAGCGCCAACTAATACAAGGCTATCTCCAAATCGCATGTTAGCATCACCAACATCACTTAAAAGGTAGCCTCCAATCACACATGCCAATACTGATGGCCATATGGACCAATGTAATTTCTCAGAAAATAAAAAATAAACAATGATAGGTACCATTGGTACATAGAATATTGTAAAAAAAGCAGAATTAGCTACATCTGTATAAAGCAATGATGCTTGTTGAAGTGCAGTAGCTAAAAATAAAAAAATACCGACAGGTATTATAAGTTTATAAAATTGATTTCTTTTAACTTTTATTTGCTCATATACTTTTTTTTTTTCAAATAATAAAACAAATGGGGCAACAGTCAAAAAACCTACAAAAAATCGAACAGAATTAAAAGTGAATGGACCTATATTGTCCATACCTGTATCTTGAGCAATGAATGTTGTTCCCCAAATAAAGGTGCAAGCAATCAAACAAGCAAACGATATTGTTTTTTTCATTAGCTGAAATTTATACCGCTAATTTATAGGCAAAATCTTTTCCAAGACTTTCTTTTAGATGTACACAAAATCTAGCGCCTTCTACACCATCAATAACTCTATGATCGTAAGAGAGCGATAACGGAAGCATAATCCTATTTTCGTACTTATCTCCCATAAATACCTGTTTAGTCTCAGCTCTGCCAATGCCAAGAATAGCAACTTCAGGTTGATTTATAATTGGGGTAAAGAAACTTCCTCCGATGCTTCCCAAACTTGAAATTGTTATTGAGCCACCAAAAAATTCCTTTTTATCAATCTTAAGCTCCTTACAAAGCTTAGTAACTTTCTTCAATTCCCTTCCTAGTTCAGTTATATCTTTTTTATCTGCATCTCTAATTTTGGGAACCATTAAACCATGAGGAGTGTCGACTGCTATCCCTATATGAAAATATTTCTTGTAAATAATTTTCTCTTTTTTCGGATCTAGAGAGGCGTTAAAATTTGGATAATCCTTCAATGCCTTAACTACAGCCCTAATAATAAACGTTAATGGAGTAATTGAAATTTTTTCACCAGTATACAGGTCTCTCAAAGTTTTTCTAAATTTTTCCATTTCAGTAATATCAGCTTCATCATGCTGTGTAACATGCGGAATTTCACTCCAGGATTTTTCTAAATGTGGACCAGCAATTTTTTTAATTCTAGGTATTTGTTGAATATCAACTTCACCAAATTCTGAATGATCATATTCTTCTGATACTACAGTTTGCTTTTTTACAGATTTTCCAGAAATGGAGTCTTTAATATAAGATTTAACATCATCCTCTGATACTCTTCCTTCTCTCTGTGAGCCTTCGATCTGATATATATCAGCCCCAAACTCTCTTGCTAATTTTCTTACTTTTGGACTCGCGCTGACAATCTCTTTTTTATCTGACATATTTATAATTCTGTAGGAATAGGTTTATCTTTATCAATATTATATTTTTTTATTGCTTTCTCAGCATGTTTTGAAGGAATAAGTTGCTCTTTTGCTAACGCACTTAATGCATAAGTTACGATATGTTCCTTATCAACTTCAAAAAATCTTCTTAATTTTTTTCTACCATCGCTTCTTCCATATCCGTCGGTTCCAAAAGAATAAAATGACTTGGAAATATAAGGCCTGATTTGATCAACATACGTTCTAATGTAGTCAGAAGCAGCAATGATCATTCCTTCTCTTTTTCCTAAACATTTTTCAATGTAAGATTTTTCTGGTTTTTCACTTGGATTAAGAAGATTTTTTCTTTCAATATTCATACCATCTTTTCTTAATTCGTTAAAACTCGTTACACTCCAAACATCGCTATCGATATTATATTCCTCACTCAAAATTTCTGCTGCAGCTATAATTTCTCTTAAAATTGTACCACATCCCAATAATTGAATTTTAGTCTTTCCCTTCTTGTTAAATTCTTTAAATAAATACATGCCTTTAAGAATGCCTTTTTCACAATCTTTAGGCATTTGAGGGTGTTGATAGTTTTCATTCATCACTGTTAGGTAATAGAAAATATTTTCTTGTTTATCGTGCATTCTTCTTAATCCTTCTTGTAAAATAATTGCTAATTCATATGAAAACGTAGGATCATAACTTATGCAATTCGGAATCGCTGAAGCCAATAAATGACTATGTCCATCTTGGTGCTGCAGTCCTTCTCCAGCTAGAGTGGTTCTGCCTGCTGTCGCTCCTATAAGAAACCCTCTGGCTTGAGCATCTCCAGCAGACCAAGCAAAATCCATTATTCTTTGAAAACCAAACATGGAGTAAAAAAGGTAAATTGGTATCATTTCTAAATCGTGATTGGTATAAGCGGTTCCTGCCGCGATCCAGGAAGACATTGCTCCTGCCTCAGTAATTCCCTCTTCTAATACTTGCCCTTTTTTATCTTCCCTATAAAAGCTTAATTGTTCTGAATCTACAGGTTCATACTTTTGACCTTCATGGGCATAAATTCCTATTTTTTGAAAAAATCCTTCCATTCCAAAAGTCCTTGCTTCATCTGGGATGATGGGAACTAATTTTGGAGCAATGTTTTTATCTCTCAATAAACTTGTTAACATCCTGACTAATACCATAGTGGTCGACATTTCATGCGTGCCCGAAGATTTTAACATGTTCTTAAAAATATCTTTCGAAGGTTCTTTAATTGGTTTTGCGTAAGAAGTTCGCTCTGGCAAATTTCCTCCAAGTTTCATTCTTCTTTCTTTAATATATTTTATTTCTTCCGATTTTTCGTCAGGTTTATAAAATTCTATATTTTTTACTTGCTTATCAGTAAGAGGAATATCAAAACGATCCCTGTAGTATAGTAAATCTTCCTCTCCTAATTTTTTTTGCTGGTGAGTTATATTGGTACTTTCTCCAGACTTACCCATACCATAACCCTTAATAGTTTTTGCAAGAATTACTGTTGGTTGACCCTTAGTTTTTATTGCCGCATCATAGGCTGCATATACTTTGTGAGGATCGTGGCCTCCTCTATTAAGTCTCCATACATCTCTATCAGTCATAGTCGAAACTAATTCTTTTAGTTTGGGATATTTTCCAAAAAAATTCTCTCTGACATAAGCTCCACCTTTAGCTTTAAATGCTTGATATTCTCCGTCAACGCATTCGTTCATTCTTTTTATCAATAAGCCGCTTTTGTCCTTTGCGAGTAAAGGATCCCAGTAAGATCCCCAAATAACTTTTATTACATTCCATCCAGCTCCTCTAAAAATGCCTTCAAGTTCTTGGATAATCTTGCCATTTCCTCTAACTGGACCGTCTAATCTTTGTAAATTACAATTAATAACAAATATAAGATTATCCAATTTTTCTCTGGAAGCTAATCCAATTGCTCCTAGAGATTCTGGTTCGTCCATTTCTCCATCTCCTAAAAATGCCCAGATTTTTCTGTCTTCATCTTTTAATAAGCCTCTGTTAATTAAATACTTTGTAAACCTGGCTTGATATATTGACATAATAGAACCAAGGCCCATTGAGACTATTGGAAATTGCCAAAATTTAGGCATTAGCCATGGATGAGGGTAGGATGAAAGACCTTTTCCATCAACTTCCTGTCTAAAATTATTTAGTTGCTCTTCAGTAAGTCTTCCTTCTAAGAAAGCTCTTGCATACATGCCAGGTGCGCTGTGGCCTTGAAAGTAAATTAAATCTCCTTTAAATTTATTATTTTTTCCACGCCAAAAATGGTTCATTCCCACATCATAAAGTGTAGCAGCTGATGCAAATGTTCCTATATGCCCTCCCAGTTCTGGATTTTTTTTGTTTGCTTTTACAACCATCGCTGCTGCATTCCATCTAATTAAAGACCGTATCCTTCTTTCTACATTTTGATCACCTGGAGACTTAATTTCGGATTCAGGAGGTATGGTATTAATATAGGGAGTGATACGAGTTAATGGTAGATGAGACCCTTCTTTATAAGCTTCATCTATTAATTTTTTGAGTAAATAATGAGCACGATCTGAACCATCTTTTGAAGTAACTGCATCCAGAGAATCTAGCCATTCTTTTGTTTCTATTGGATCAATGTCAGCACCATTGGGACTAGCATGAACCATTTTTGTTGTTTCTTTTTTAGGTTTTTGAACTATAGCTGATTCAGCTTGTTTAATAATTTTCTCAGCTTCTGGTAAAATTTCCTCTTTTTTTAATATTAAAGGTATTGTTTTTTCTTTTTTTTGTTCCCTTGGTTCCTCTGACGTTTCGGCTTCTCCGTCCTCAATAATAGCCAAAACATCTCCTTTTGAAACTTTATCACCTATTTTTATTTTTAATGAAGAAATTTTTCCCTCAAATGGCGAGGGAACTTCTACGCTTGATTTGTCACTTTCCAAAGTAACTATTGGATCTTTTTTTTTGATAACATCTCCTGGTTTAACTAGAATTTCTATAACTTCAACGCTCTCAAAATCGCCAATATCAGGAACAGATATTTCGGTAGACATGGTTTCTGTTTTAATTATAACACAATTCTATCTTTTTTCAGCCATGTAATTATTGATAGTTCAGGTATGACATTAATTATGAGAAACATTGAAAAACTGTTTCAGTCCAAATACAAAAATTTGGATGGAAGATTTTGGATTCAAAAAATAATTTTAAAAAAATATTTAAAACAAAATTAAGAATTACACTCTACACACATCGCAATTTCCATTCACACGCCAATATAAAGGGTTGCGAGATCCCTTTTAGAATCTTCTCTAATCATTTCATGTAGCAGAAAGACGCTTTAAATAAGGCATTTTCTTTGATAGAAAAGCGCTGAGGACCCATAGCTCAATTGGATAGAGCGCTACGCTACGGACGTGGAGGTTGAGGGTTCAAGTCCTTCTGGGTCCGCCATAAATTCTTGTTTTTTTGTTAAAAAGAGAAAAAAAAGAAAAAATGAACTTTAATTGGATAACAAAAATACCCTTACAAAAAGCAGTTATATATTTTTTGATTTTAATAGTAATATTCATACTAATTTTAACATTAATATTTTAAAAAATTTATGAGTAACGAATTCAAACAAATAAGTCTAAAGCCAGGTTTTATGAAACATAACGGCGGAGTTTTATTTAAAACTATTTCTAAAGATGAGTATCATTTCAAAACAACAATTAAAGAAAATCATCTTAATGCTGCCGGTATTACTCACGGAGGTTTTATAGCGGCTTTAGTAGATGCTGGAGCTGGCACCGCGGCACACAGATCAGCTGATGGTAGTCCGTGCGTCACTATTTCTTTAGAATTAAAATTTATTTCTACAGTTCGATTAGGACAAGAACTACTTGGAAATACAAAAATTCAAAAAAAAACTAAATCAATGATTTTTTTAACTTGCGAATTAACAGCAGAAGATAAAATTGTTGCAATAGCTTCTGGGATATGGAAAATTTTAAATAAAAAATTACCTGGCACAGGACCAGGTGGTTAAATTAATTATTTTTTTTTATTTTTATTTCTTTATCTTGAACGTATTTAAAACCGCATTTCAATGACATTTCAGCTTTATGAAGCTCAATTCCCATATCTGCCGCATGCTGTAAAGTTGAAATAAATTTTTCTTTAATTAAAGTGTTAACTATTTCTATTGCAGTCTTTCCTTTGACTTCAGCAACCATATCATGAATTGGAGAATTTCCTAATTTTGAAAATTTACAATAACCTACTCTTATAATTTTTTTATTCTTGTCTATTGCTATCAAAAAATAGCCTTTTGGATCCATTCTCCAATCTTTAATTTTGTGATATTTTGCTGTAATTTTTTTTTTAATTTTCTTATTAATATTATACCAACGACCTTCTATAATATTTTTTTTTAAGGTTTTTTTTTTCATAATTCTTTTTTTCTCAATTGATTTATGCTCATTAAAATTTTTTCAGGTGTGGCTGGAGCATCAAGATCAGGAATAATATTATAGTTTCTTACAGAGGCTATAGCATTTTTAATTGCAAAAAAAACTGACATAGCGTTCATCAATGGAGGTTCTCCAGTTGTCTTTGATTTATTTACAACATTTTCTTTATTTTTTCCGTATTTATAAATTTCTACATTAAATTCTTCTGGCATATCATTAACGGCAGGAATTTTGTAAGTTGAAGGAGAGTGAGTAGTAAGTTGCCCATTTGATCTCCAATTAACTTCCTCCATAGTTAACCAACCGGCCCCTTGAACAAAGCCACCCTCTATCTGGCCAAGTTCAATTGCTGGATTAATGGCCCTGCCAGCATCGTGTATTATATCAACGCGTAAAATTTTATTTTCACCAGTCAAAGTATCAATCAACACTTCTGAAGCTGCAGCACCATAACAAAAATAAAGAAATGGCCTTCCCAAAAAGGCTCTCTTATCAAAATGTATTTTTGGAGTTGCGTAAAAACCTGAAGAAGATAATGAAACTCTATTAAGATAGGCTTCTTTAATCAGCGAATTAAATCTAAATGATTTTCCTTTAAATTTAACCAAACCATTTTTATAAATAGGTTCTCCGTTCATCACTTTATATTTACGTTTCACATATGAAGCCAAATTTTGTTTTATTTTGTGTATAGCGTTGAGCGCAGCTGCACCATTAAGGTCAGTAGTAGAGCTAGCAGCAGAAGCTGATGTATTAGGTACTTTATCAGTGCGTGTAGCTGAAACTTTAATTTTATTGAAGGGCAATCCCAATTCATTCGCAGCTAATTGTGCAATTTTTGTGTAAGTACCTTGTCCCATTTCAATTGCACCGGTATTTACGTGAACACTTCCATCATTACAATAAATGTGCACTAGAGCTCCTGCCTGATTAAGATGCCATGTTGTAAAACTAATACCAAATTTAACTGGGGTGATAGCAATCCCTTTTTTTAAATATTTATTATTTAAATTAAATTTTTTTATATTCCGTTTCCGGCTTTTATAGTTTGAGGTTTTTACTAATTTATCAAAAATTTCATGTATAATGTTATCTTCAATTTTCATGCCATAATGAGTAATATTTTTTCTTTCTTTTTGATAAAAATTTCTTCTTCTTATTTCTGAAGGATCCCTTTTTAGGGACCTTGCTATATTATCGATAATGTTTTCTATAACCATCATCCCTTGGTTTCCGCCAAAACCTCTGAAAGCTGTGGATGAAGATGTATTTGTTTTGCAAAGATAATTTTCAACTGACACATTTGGTAGATAGTAGGCATTATCAATGTGTAACAAAGCTCTAGAATTAATTGCACCAGATAAGTCTGGTGAAATTCCGCATCTTGATGCAAGTTTTATTTTTAAACCTTCAATAACTCCAAGCTCGTCATAGCCTACTTCATATCTAGAGTAAAAATCATGTCTTTTTCCAGTGATAATTATATCATCATCTCTATCCATTCTAAGTTTTACAGGAAGTTGAGTTTTTTTTGCTAAAAGTGTACAGATAGCAGCAAAGATAAAAGACTGTGTTTCTTTTCCTCCAAAACCACCACCAATTCTTCTAACAACCACCGTAATGGTATTACTTTTTTGGTTTAGCATCTTTGCTATAATTTGTTGGGTTTCGCTAGGATGCTGAGTGCTAGAGTATACTTTAAAATCATTGTCTTCTTGAGGTATTGAAAATGCAACTTGTCCTTCGAGAGCAAAATGTTCTTGACTACCGGTTGTAAATTCGCCTTTCAAACTATGGGCTGCTTTACGAATTTTTGTTACGGGATCTCCTTTTTGAATTGTTTGTCCTTTTAGAACAAATGATTTTTTCTTTAATGCATCTTTAATTTCAATAATTGGCTTTAGGGTTTTGTAACTAATTTTTGCTTTTAAAACGGCTTTTCTCGCAAGCTCTGTTGATTTGGCCGCAACGGCAAATAATGGTTGACCGAAATATTCAACTTTTTTTGTCGGAAAAATGGGATCACCATCATAAACTGGTCCCACATCATTTCTGCCTGGAATATCTTTGCTAGTAACAACAGCAATAACACCTTCGCTCTTTATCACTTTTTTAAGATCGATTTTTTTAATAATTGCGTGGGATTTCTTTGCCCATCCAATAGCCCCGTATAAAGTTTCCTCTGGTTCAGAAATATCGTCTGTATAATGAGCGTAGCCGCTCACATGCTTTACCCCGCTTTCATGAGGTCTTGTTTCTTGAATAAAAGTTTCTTTAATCATTTTAATTATTTACTCTTATTAATTTTTTTTGGGTAATTTCTAAAAAACACTTATGAAGCAAATTTTTAGCCACCTCCATACGATACTTTCTGCTAGCTCTCATATCACTAATAGGTTTAAAATCTTTTTCTAAAGCTTCTTTTGCTTTATTAATAATTTGTTCTGTTATTGAGGAGTGCAAGAGTATTTTTTCACAATATTTTGCTCTTTTAGGAATAGATGCCATACCTCCGTATGCAATTCTTATATTTTTTATCTTTTTATTTATTACTTCAAGATTAAATGAGGCACAAACAGATGAGATATCATCATCGAATCTCTTTGAAATCTTATAGGCTTTAAAAATATTTTTTGGGAATAAAGGAATTCTTATTGAACCAATGAATTCGCCTTTTTTTAATTTAGTTTTGCGATAATCAATAAAAAAGTTGTTTAAGGGTATTATTTTTGTTTTCTTGATAGTTCTTAAAACTACCTTTGCATCAAGTGACAATAGTAGGGGTAAAGTATCACCTATGGGTGATGCTGTAGCAATGTTACCCGCAACTGTTGCCACATTTCTTATTTGAACCGAACCAAATCTCTTAAGAATAGCAGTAAAATCTGGATAGTATTTTTCTATATAAGATTCAAATTCAATTAAAGGAGTGGTGGCACCTACTTCAATATAGTTGTTATTATTTTTTATATAATTCAATTCATTAATTGAATTCATATATATGACAGAATTGATATCTTTTCTTTCTTTAGTAACAACCAAAGACAAATCTGTACCTCCGCTAAGTAGATGTGCATTAATATTTTTCTTAAGAATTTTTTTTAACTCCTGAACGTATCTTGGGGCAAAATATCTCTTATCTTTTTTGTAAATAACAATACTTTCATCTTTAATTTTCTTTAATAAGGTAATTGTATTTTGTTTGTTTTGGGTAAAGTGATCAATTTTATCTTTACTATTTAAACTTTTTGCAGCTTTAATTATAGGTTTGTACCCAGTGCAACGGCAAAGGTTTCCCGCAATAGAATCTTTGATTGCATCATCTTTAAATTTAGAATGCTTTTTAAACATTGCAAATAAAGACATGACAAAACCTGGTGTACAAAATCCACATTGCGAACCGTGGTAATTGACCATAGCATCTTGTACTGGA
This sequence comes from uncultured Pelagibacteraceae bacterium, assembly GCA_950068185.1. Lineage (GTDB taxonomy): Bacteria > Pseudomonadota > Alphaproteobacteria > Pelagibacterales > Pelagibacteraceae > AG-414-E02. The sequence goes on from CATMHL010000008.1 coordinate 11,012, forward strand.
TGTAATGAACCGTTTTTAGAAATTAAATCTTCAACAAGTATAAGTTGTTTCCCTTGCAAAGTTGGTAAAAATATAATGCAAGAATTTATAGCGCTATAATTTATTTTATTATTTTTTAATTCTCCTAGTACAACTGTACACGCGCCGCAACCACCTTCTGCGCAACCTTCCTTTGTTCCGGTTTTTTTTAACTTGGTTCTAACATAATTAAGTAAAGTTTCGTTTGGATCTGGATTGTTAATTTCGACAATCTTGTTTTCGTGAATAAACTTAATGACATTTGATGTCATCAGCTTCCTCTATAGGTCGAATAGCTCCATGGAGAAAATAATAAAGGCACATGGTAGTGTTCATTGGGATTGGATATCCCAAATCTAATTACCACTTCATCTAAAAATGGGGGGTTGGGTAATTGAGTTATCTTTTTAAAATAATCTCCAACAAAGAATACAAGTTCATACTGTCCCTCTTTAAAATTAGTTCCATCGACCAAAGGTTTATCTGATCGGCCATTATTATTTAATATAGTAGAGTTAAGTTTTATTCTGTTTCCTGCAACAAAGTAGACATCTACTTTAACTCCTTTCGCAGGTTTTCCAGAAAAAGTATCCAGGCAATGAGTGGTTAATTTTGTCATAAGATATTATATAAACTAAATAAGTATGATCAATAAAATTAATAAATTGTCTAAAAGTGAATTTATTAAAGTTTTCGCTAATATATTCGAAAATGCAATATGGATTGCAGAAGAACTATGCAATCAAAAACCTTTCGATAATTTTGAAGCATTATCCTCAAAAATGCTAAATATTTTTGAAACTGCTACAAAGGAAAAACAATTAAAAATTCTTAATGCTCATCCAGATCTAGCAAATAAAACAAAAATAAGCATACTAACTCCAGATTCTTTAAAAGAACAAATTAACGCAGGATTAGATCAGTGTACCAAAGAAGAATTTAATGAATTTAAAAAACTTAATAACACTTATAAGAAATTTGGTTTTCCTTTTATTCTAGCAGTAAAGGAAAAAACTAAAATTGAGATTCTGAATAATTTTAGGAAAAGAGTTTTTTCTGATCCGGAAATAGAATTTGACGAAGCTGTTAAACAAGTAAAACAAATTGCTAACCTGCGTTTAAAAGAATTAAATAATAAAGATCTCTAATATTCAACATCAGCTGGATCAATTGATCTCCACATATACCAAGTAAATACAGTTCGATAACCAGCGTGCAGTCTAGAAATTTTATCTAAAAATCTTTTGCTTGGAGGGTAAGATGTTTTGTAATTTTTGGAAATTGCTCGAAGCAAACCAATATCTTGGATTGGGAATATATCCGGTCTATTTAAATTAAACATGAGAAACATTTCAGCACTCCAAACGCCTAAACCTTTCAGTTTAGTAACATAATTAATAGCTTCTTCATCATTCATTTTTTTAAGTTCTCTAAAACCAAAAGATTTATTTTTAAAATTTTTAGCGATATTTTTTAAATAACTGATTTTTTGACGAGATAAACCTGCGTTTTTCAAAGTGCGTGAAGATAATTTTAATACTGTATTAGGAATGATACGTTTATTACATTTTTTTTCAAACTTAGACCAAATTGAGTTTGCTGCTTTCGTTGAAATTTGTTGTCCCACAATAGTGCGGCATAATGAAAAAAAAGGATTATTTCTAGTGGTTAAAAAGCCTTTATTATATTTTTTTATTATCTTTCTTAAAACTGAATCTCTTTTACACAATATCCTTTTTGCTTTATGCCAATACTTTGGAGGAGATTTCATTGTTGTCTAGGCATGGTGACAGCTTTTTTAAGCTGACGTTCTCTTGTAAAAATGATTAAAGAAGAAACAACAATTAGTCCTGCCCCAAATATTGTGTAAGAAGATGGCATCTCTTTAAAAATAAAAAATCCAAAAACAATTGCATACAGAAGTGCAAGATACTTAAGAGGGGTTGTTAAAGACACTTCTGCAAATTTGTAAGATTGAGTTAATAATAAATTTGCAACAGAACCAAAAAGACCAATCAAAATAAGCAAAATAAAATCAATTTTTGTGGGCATTATCCAACCGCCAAAAGGAAGTGTTGCCAGTCCACCTAATCCACTAACTAAAGTAAAATAAAATGCTATTAACCATATGCTTTCACCGTGAAGTGTTAATTTACGAATAAAAATACAAACGGCTGCAAAGCCTAAACAAAAAATAATTGGAAATATGTAATAGTAGTTCATTGTATTAAAACCTGGTCTTGAAATAAAAATCACTCCAATAAATCCTATAATTACGGCACTCCATCTGGTTGCCCTAACTTTTTCATTTAAAAAAAATATGCTAAAAATAGTTACGAATATTGGACCGGCAAATGTCATCGCAACTGTTTCAGCCAATTGTAAATTTCTTAAAGCAATAAAAATAGCTGCCATAGCAATGGCTCCGAAGACCGATCTATAAAAATGCAATCCAATCCTTTGGGTTTTATAAAAATTCTTTAGGCGGTCTTTTGGAATCAGGAAAAAAATTGGTATAAACCCGAATAAAGAGCGAAAGAATAGTATCTGACCAAGAGCATATTCATCTGTTACTTTGACAAGGACATCCATTAACGAGAAAAACGTCACGCTAAGGAGCATGTACAATACTCCTAAAATATTTTTACTCATTTTTTTATTTGTTTTATATTGTGAACACTATTATTAATATTAGAAAATTATGCAATTAGCCATTTTGGCCTTAGGATGTTTCTGGGGTCCAGAAGAAAAACTTAGTAAAATAAAAGGTATAACCTCAACAGAAGTTGGTTACTGTGGAGGAAATAATCCTAATGTTACTTACGAAGAAGTATGTGGAGGAACTACAGGTCATGCAGAAGTTGTAAAACTTGGATTTGATGACAATATAATTTCTTATGAAGGCATAATTAGATTTTTCTTTGATTTTCATGACCCAACACAAATAGATGGTCAAGGTGCAAATATTGGAACTAATTATAGAAGTGAAATTTTTTATAATTCTGAAGAACAAAAAAAAACAGCTGAAAAAATTTTGAATAAACAAAATGAAAAATTTAAAGGAAAAATAGCTACGAAAATATCTAAAGAAAAAAATTATTGCAAAGCTGAAGAATACCATCAAAAGTATTTTCAAAAAAAATCTGAAAAATGACCTTAGTTTCAACTGAGTGGCTTAATGACAACTTAAGCAAGGTTAAAATACTTGATGCCTCTTGGCATCTTTCGACTGATAGAAATGGATTTAAAGAGTATCAAAAACAACACATAGAAAATGCTATTTTTTTTGATTTAGATAAATATTCTAATCAACGAAAAGATTTGCCTCATAATCATTTTCTTCCAGAAAAAAAAGAATGGGAAGCAACACTTTCAAAAAGTGGCATATCAAATAATGATCGAGTGATTATTTATGATAACAGTGACTTAATTAGTAGTTGCAGATGTTGGTTTCAGTTTATTTATTTTGGTCATCCATTAAATTTAATTTCTATTTTAAATGGAGGTTTTAAAAAATGGAAATTAGAAAACAGAAAAGTTACCAATCGAGAGACAAAAGCTATACCAACAAAATATTTAGCTAAAGAAAATATACATTTAGTAAAAAATAAATTTAAAATTGATGAAAACATTAAAAAGAAAGAATTTGCTTTAATCGATGCACGAAGTAAAAGTCGATTTTTGGGTTTAGTACTCGAACCGAGGCCAAACGTCAGAAGTGGCTCCATTGAAAATTCAAAATGTCTGCCCTTCTCAGAATGCATAAATCCTAAGGACAATACTTTTTTAAATAAAAAAAATTTAGAGGAAAAATTTAAATCCTTAGGAATAGTTAATAATAAAGTTGTTTTTACTTGTGGCTCTTCTGTTACTGCATCAGTATTAGGGGTTGCTTATTCTCTGATAAATAATACATATATGCCAACTATTTACGTTGGCTCATGGAGTGAATACGGGAAAAAATAAATGAAAAGATCGAAAAAAATAACTATTGGAATAATAATATTTTTTCTCATCATTGCTCTAATTATTGTTGGCCGGTATGCTATAGGTCTTTACTTTAAGAAAAAATTTTCTATACGACCGCCTCCAGGTGTAATCGTTGAAGTACTTACGAATAAAAGCTTTAGCCAATCTTTAGAAAGCTACTGCACTTCCTTAAGTAGTAAGACCACTTCTTTCAAAATTAGAAAGGACGAATTATTAGAACAAATAAACTTTGGCAAAAAAGTTAATAAGGGAGATGTAATAGCTAAATTGTCATCTAAAACTATTGCAGCTCCTTTTTCAGGTATAATTGGTAAAAGGGGAATTAGTGGAAGTAGTTTGGGTGCTGAAAACACAATTATCCTAACTTTAGATGACTCTAGAAAAATTTTGTGCGACTTACAAATACCCGAAGTTTATGCAGCAATACTAAAAAAAGATCTTAAACTTAAGGCAAAATTTTCAGCTTATAAAGATAAAACATATGAAGGAAAAATTGAATCCATCGCTTCACGTGTTGATCCTCAAACTAGGAGCATATTGGCAAGAGCAAAAATTAATAATGAAAATAATGAAATAATTCCTGGTTCTCTTCTCGAAATCGAAATACTTTATAATGAGAAAGATGCTTTAAGTATTCCTGACACAAGCATTATGTATGAAGGTAGTAAAAAATTTATCTATAAAATAATAGAAAATAACATAATTAAAAAAACAGAAATTGAAACAGGAGTTCGCAACCAAGGAAACCTTGAGGTTTTAAGTGGATTGAATGTAGGTGATAAAATTGTTGCTGAAGGACTTACAAAAGTTAGACCAGGTATGAAAATAAAACCTATTAACCAATCACAATAACAGAAAATCAAAAATGTTTATTACCGATCTCTCTATTCGCAGACCAGTCGTATCAGCAGTTTTTTCGATGATTCTTGTAATCTTTGGATTGTTTGTATTCTTTAAGTTGCCGGTAAGAGAATTGCCTTCCGGCCTCCAACCACCTGTAGTTCAGGTTCAAGTAGACTATCAAGGGGCTTCGGCTGAAATTATTTCAAGTGAAATCGTTGAAATATTGGAAGACGTAATTGGAGGAGCCGAAGGAATAAAGAATATCGATTCAACTTCGGAAAATGGAAGAGGCACAATTAAAATTGAATTTGATACCAGTATTGATTTAGATGCCGCTGCAAACGATATAAGAGATAGAGTCAGTAGAGTGTCTGATAATCTACCAGAAGATTCTAAAGCTCCAGAAATATTAAAACAAAGTGCTGGCTTTACAACATCTATGTGGGTGAGTGTCTCTACTACCGTTTGGTCAGACTTGGAGATTGGAGACTATACCAGACGGTACCTTGTTGACAATTTTTCAAATGTTTCTGGTGTTGGTAGAGTACTTGTAGGAGGACTTAGAGAATTAAGTGTAAGAATTTATATAGATCCAATTAAACTTGCTGCCAACGATCTTACGGTTCAAGATGTAGAACAATCTTTACGAAGAGAAAATATTAGTCTCCCCGCTGGAATTTTGGAGACAAGCAATGTCGATTTTACCATTAATCTCGATAAAGCATACAAAGATTTAGACTCAATTAAACGTCTACCAATAAAAAAAGTTAAAAATAGTGTTATTCGTTTAGAAAATATTGCTGAGGTAAAATTTGGTCCTGTTAGTGAGAAGACTCTTTTTAAAAGTTATAGTAAAGGTGGAAAGCCGAATGAAAAAGTTGTTGGAATCGGTATTTATGCAAAAAGTGGCGCATCTACTGTAGAATTATCAAAAAAAATAAGAGAAAGAATAAAAGTAGTTCAAAAAACTTTGCCTGATGCACTAAAATTGAGTGTTGCTTTTGACAGAGCAACTTACATCAATGCTGCCATAAACGAGGTATACAAAACATTAGCTATAGCTTTTATATTAGTCATAATAATAATTTATTTATTTCTTGGTAATTTAAAAGCTGTCATCGTTCCCGCGGTGGCTTTGCCAGTCAGTTTAATTTCTGCAGCTTTAGGCCTTTGGTTTTTTGATTTATCTATAAACATTTTTGTACTTCTAGCAGCAATATTAGCAATCGGCATAGTCGTGGACGATTCTATAATAATGACCGATGCAATTTACAATAGAGTAGAAAATGGAGAGACTCCTTTAGTAGCTGCTGTTAACGGATCAAAAAGTGTGACTTTTGCAATCATTTCAACAACGCTTGTTTTAGTGGCAGTTTTCTTGCCATTAATTTTCATAGAGGGAATATCTGGAACCTTATTTAGAGAAACTGCAATTTCTTTAACTTGTGCTATTGTTGTATCCTCTTTTGTGGCTTTGACTCTTTCACCAATGCTTGCGAGTAAATTTCTTAGTAAAGATACCAAAAAAACAAAAATTGTTTTAAAATTTGAAAAATACTATAAATCTTTTTTAGAATTTTACTCCGAAACATTAAAATATTGGATTACCAAAGATAAATTCGTAACTGGTTTTATATTTTCTGTTGTTGTTATATCTGTATTACTCTTTAATTTTGCACCCAAAGAATTACTTCCTCAGGAAGATAGAGGTGTTTATCTAATCATAGGTAAAACCGATGAGGGAAGTTCATTTCAATATACTGCTGATAAAGCTGAAGAAATAGAAAGAAGATTAACTCCTTTAATTAACAAAGAAGGTGAATCATACAAAAGAATAGTTATGAGAGTGCCAGGTTTTGGAAGAGCAAGCAAATCTTATAACAGTTTTATTATTATTGCTTTACTCGATAATTGGAAAAACAGAGATGAAAGTGCAAAAAAAATTATGAGAAAAGCCATGGGAAAAATTGTAACTGTACCACAAGCTCTCGCATTTCCAATAAGTCCACAATCTATTCGAGTTAGTCAGTTCAATAAACCAATTCAACTAGTTTTATTAGGTAAAAACTATGAAGAATTAGAACTGTGGCAAAAAGTAATAATGGTGGAGTTGAGAAAAAATAGGAATTTAGCTGCAGTTGAATCAGATTACTCTAAAAATAAGCCCGAAATAAAACTAATAATAAATAGAAAAAAAGCTCAGGATTTGGGAGTCTCCATACAATCTATTGGTACAACGGTCAGCACACTCTTTTCTGGCAAAACTGTTACAAAATTCAATCAACTTGGTAAAGAATATCCAATAATTCTTCAAGCTAACATTGAAAATAGAAAAAAAAGTGAAAGTTTAAGTAAGATTTTTGTACGTTCAGATACTACAGGAAAATTAATATCACTAGCTAATCTTGTTGAGTTTGAAGAAGTGGGCTCGGCAAAAATTTTAGCACGATATGATAGACAACGTGCTGTTACTATTAGCGCAAGATTAATTGGAGATTATACTCTTTCAGAGGCTTTAAGTTTCATTGAAACAACAGTCAGTAAAAATGCTCCAGAAGCAAGGATCGAATGGAAAGGTAAATCTGAAGAATTAAAAGAAACCAGTAATGAATTATTTATTATATTTGCACTCGCTTTATTGACAGCCTTTTTAGTTATGGCTGCAAACTTCAATAGTTTTATTCATCCAGTTGTGATTATGCTAACTGTTCCATTAAGTGTGTTTGGTGGAATTATTTTTATTTTGTTGTTTAATTCAAGCATAAATATCTTTTCACAAATCGCATTAGTGATCCTAATTGGAATGTCCACTAAAAATTCGATTTTAATAGTCGACTGGGCAAACCAGTTAAGAAGGGCTGGAAAAAATATTCAAAGTGCAGCTTTAGAAGCTTGTAGAAGAAGATTTCGTGCAATTATTATGACATCACTATCTACTATGATTGCAATGGTTCCATTATTAATTGGTAACATAGGGCCAGGGGCTGGAGAAGGCAGCCGTTTAGCTGTTGGTGCAACAATATTTGGAGGAATGCTTATATCTACCTTCTTCACACTTTACGTGACACCAACAATGTATGTTCTGCTTACAAAAAATACTAAAAGGATTGATGCAGTTGATCTTCAGTTGAGCAAAGAACTTAAAAGATAATATATTTATTTCTATCTAAACTTTTTTTGCATTCTCGTAACTGACTCTTATAAATATTAGATTGTTTTTTTACACTATTTGCAAAAATAATGGCTTTTTTATCTGTTTTGTAAACTTTCTTGGCATAATTTCCCCAGCCTAAATAATAATTCAAATATTGACGATAAGAATCATTAAGAGGAATTTTATTAATTTTATTAGTTTTACTAATATACCAACCAATAAACATAACTGAATCTTTAAAGCGTGTACGCAAAGCTAGGGGATTATCGGTTTCTGTTTTATACAGCTCCCATGTTTTTTTAACTGCCTGAGAATATCCAAATGAACTTGATGGTCTCTTGTAAGGCACCACTTTAAACAATCTTGTTCTTTTAGGTTTGGCCCACCGATTAAAACCTGATTCTTTATTTATAAAAGCTAGAATGATATGAACTGGCGCACCGTATGTTTTCGAACTTTTTTTAGTATGTTTGTACCAAAGATATTTTTGACTAAAGATTTTACACGCATTAGCAGGATATTTTGGGACTGAACTACATGAGGCTAAAAAGAAGAAAATAATGAAGTAAATTAAATTATTTTTTAAAATCTTCTTTTGCACGCGATAATGCCTTTTCCATTTGATTTCTAATTTCCGTTTCTTCTACGCTAATTGAGGCTGCTTGAAAATCTTTTTTGATTTTGCGAAATACATCTTCCTGACCTGCTTCCTCGAGGTCACTTTTGATTATTTCTTGAATATAATTTTTTTTTCCCTCTTCGTTTTTGTTCAACATTGAACTCGCCCACTCTCCTAAATATTTATTACTCCTTGCTGCAATTTTAAATTGCAGTTCTTCATCCATTTGGAATTTCTTTTCAAATCCTTTTTCTCGATCAGAAAATTTATTATTCATGGCTTAAATAATAAATAAATCTTTACGACGGAATATGCAACTAGTACACCTAAAATATTACCAATTAAATCACCTAACTGAAAAGAACGATTGGGTATTATAAACTGAAAACCCTCAAGAATTACCGACAAAAAGAACAATCCGTAGACTATTTTTTGAAATTTTTCATTTCTTAAATAAAGAAAGAATCCCAACAAAGAAACATAAACATAATAAATAAAATGATTGATGGTTGTCCCAAAAGGATTTTCAATTAAATTAGGTTGTTGGCCCCAATCACCATAAAGTAAATATCCAAGCAAGCTACCCGGAAAAAGCGAAATAATTATTAAAAATAATATCGAGATATAAAAAATAGATGTTAAAAATTTAATCACTTTATTAATATACAATAGTTATAATGAGTCGTATTATATTTTATGCGAAATGAATAATCTAATTTTGGTTCGACACGGACAAAGCCTCTGGAATAAAGAAAGAAGATTTACTGGATTTGTAGACATTGAATTAACGGAAGAGGGCAAATCTGAAGCCAAACATGCTGGACGATTAATCAAAGAATTAAATATTGAATTCGATGCATACTTTACCTCGCAACTCAAAAGAGCAATAAACAGCTTAAATATAATCTTAGGAATTTTGAATAAACCCAATGTCAAAATCAATAAAGCGTGGGAATTGAACGAAAGACACTATGGCGGACTCACGGGCCTTAATAAAGATGATACTATAAAAAAGTATGGGAACAAACAGGTACAAATATGGAGAAGGAGTTTTAACACTCGTCCTCCTCCGATGGATAAACAGCATCCTTGCCGTGACAAAATTAACTCTAACATCTTAAGTGAATCATTAAAGGACACAGTAAAAAGGGTAATTCCTTACTACGAAAAAAAAATAAAGCCACTAATTTCTTCAAAAAGAAATGTTTTAATTGTATTTCACGGTAACAGTTGTAGAGCGTTATTAATGGAAATTCTTAATATTTCTAAGAAAAAAATTGTTGGGTTTGAGATACCTACAGGAAATCCTCTATTAATAAAATTTGGAGATAATTTAAAAGTGCAAAATTATAAATATCTTGATGCTAAAAGAACTAAAAAAATACTATTTAATGTTTAAATTTTTTTCCAATAAGCTTTTATAAATATCTAGTGTGCTAACGTGCAAGAAATCAATATTACTTTCGATTCCATGTAATTCATTAGTTTCAATTAACTTATCCCAGATTCTATTTATTGAAAAAACTCTCGCATCCAAATCAGAAAAAACTTCGGGTTTAATAACTTGCAAACCTGTATAAATATAGTTTAAATCATCTCTATTTTTTCTGCTGATTAAGTTATTTTCTAAATTAAAATCCCCTTTAAAAGATTGATCAAAACTTTTTTTTTTATTTACAACAAGAAGTGAACATTTGTTTTTTTTATTTTCAAAAAATGATTTTTCCATTAATTTTAATTCTTTTAAATAATGTAAATTCCATATTGTATCTGGATTAATAATTAAAAAGGGTAGATTTGAAAAATGCTGAATTGCATTTAATACGCCACCACCTGTATCTAAAATTTTATCTTTTTCTTTAACTACCGTAACGGTCAAATCAAATTTATTTCTACTAATGTAATCAACAATCTGTTCTTCTAAATAATGAACATTAATTACAGCTTGTTTAATTCCAAACAACTTAAGAAATTTTAAAGTGTTAGATAATAGTGTTTCTTTGCCAATTTTTAATAAAGGTTTTGGATGTTTTAGAGTTAATGGATGAATTCGTTTGCCAAAACCTGCCGCGAGGATCATTGCTTTTTTAATCATACTTTTTATAGCGAGTATTATAAATGAATTGGTCTTTTATCAACGGCTAACGCTGCTTCTTTAACAGCTTCACTATAAGTAGGATGGGCATGACAGGTTCGAGCTATATCTTCTGCGCTCGCACCAAATTCCATTGCAGTAGCTGCTTCAGCAATCATGGTCCCCGCTACAGCACTTATCATAGAAACGCTTAAAACTTTATCTGTTTTTTCATCAGCGATTATTTTAACAAAACCTTCAGTTTCATTATTAACTTTTGCTCTTGAATTTGCCAAAAATGGAAATTTCCCAACATTATATTTAACTTTTTCTTTTTTAAGTTGTTCTTCAGTTTTGCCAACCATAGCCACCTCTGGTGAAGTGTAAATAACAGCGGGCACAACATCATAGTTAACATGTCCTGCCTGACCAGCAATTATTTCTGCTACCGCTATTCCCTCATCTTCTGCCTTATGCGCCAACATAGGGCCTCTATTAATGACATCCCCAATAGCATAAATATTTTTTATTGATGTTTCAAATTTTTCATTAACTTGAATTTTTTTCTGATTATCTAGTTTAATGCCTGACCTAGATATATCTTCGTCAATATTAGCTTTTCTACCGACTGCAACTAAAACTTTATCGCATTCGATTCTTTCTCTTTTTGCACTTTTATTATTTGTAAAATCTACTACTGCTTTATTTTTTACAACGCTAACTGCTGTTACGTTTGAATTTAGCTTAAAATTAATGCCTTGTTTATTAAGGATTTTTTGAAATTCAGTTGAAATATCTTTATCCATTCCTGGAATAATATGATCCAAAAATTCAATTACTGTAACGTTCGAACCTAATCTTTTCCAAACGCTCGAAAGTTCTAAGCCAATATAACCACCTCCTATCACAATTAAATCTTTTGGAACCTTTTCAAAAGATATAGCCCCTGTTGATGAAACAACAACTTTTTCATCAATTTTTATCCCCGGCAAGGATGCGGAAACAGAACCTGTGCCTATAACTATATTACTTGTTTTATAGCTGATTTTTTTTCCAGAATTATCGGTAACAGTCACAGTATCTTTAGCTGAGATTGAACCTTTACCTTTTAAGTGAGTAATTTTATTTTTTTTAAATAAAAATTCTATTCCTTTGGTAAGAGTTTGTACTGACTTGTTTTTATTACTCATCATCTTAGACAGGTTTAACGTGATCTTACCAGTCTCAACACCTAAATTATTAAATTCCTTCTGTGCTTTATGATACATTTCTGATGAATTGAGCAAGCTTTTTGAAGGTATACAACCAATATTTAAACATGTTCCTCCCAAAGTTTTTCTAGTCTCAACGCAAGCAGTTTTGAGTCCCAATTGAGCAGATCTTATTGCGCAAACATAACCGCCGGGACCTGATCCGACCACAATTACATCAAAATTATTATCCATTATTAAAGATCTAGAAATAATCTCCGAGGTTCTTCAAGACATTCTTTAATAGTTTTTAAAAAAGAAACAGCCTCCTTACCGTCAATTATTCTATGATCATAAGATAAAGCCAAGTACATGATAGGTCTTATAACAACACTCCCCTCTATAACCACAGGTCTCTCTACAATGTTGTGCATACCCAAAATACCAGTTTGGGGTGGATTTAAAATGGGTGTACTTAACATACTTCCATAGATTCCCCCGTTGCTAATAGTAAAAGTGCCACCTTGAAGATCATTAATTGTAATTTTTCCCTGCTTAGCTTTTTCAGAAAGCAAAAAAATATTTCTTTCTATATCTGAAAAAGATAATTCATCAGCTTTTTTAAGAACAGGAACGACTAATCCTCGATCAGTTCCAATAGCAATAGATACATTGTAGTAGTTTTTATAAATAATATGATCACGTTCTATTTCAGCATTTACTGCAGGAAAATTTTTTAGAGCAACAACAGATGCTTTAACAAAAAACGACATGAAGCCTAATTTAACAGAATACTTTTTCTGAAAATCCTCTTGGTAATCTTGTCTCATTTGTCTTATATTTTGCATATCTACTTCATTAAAAGTTGTTAGCATGGCTGCGTTATTTTGAGCTTCTTTTAATCTTTTAGCGATAGTTACCCTTAATCTTGTCATTTTCACACGTTCTTCCAGACCATGGGTCGATTTTCTTGTTGATGGTTGAGGTATGTTGCCCATCAAGCTAATTAGATCACCTTTTGAAATTCTTCCTGCTTTTCCTGTCCCTTTA
>CATMHL010000009.1 GCA_950068185.1 uncultured Pelagibacteraceae bacterium
AATCTTTGCTTCCACCTTTGTTTTAGGATTTCTTCCCATTCTTTCTTTTTTATTTAAAACACTAAAAGTTCCAAAAGACGAAATTTTAATTTTATTTGATTTAATTATTCCTGATATTAAAGTTTCAAAAAAATTATCGACAATTTTTGAAGATAGATTTTTAGAAAAACCTAAATTTTGGTATATTTTGTTAGATAAATCTTTTCTAGTAAAATTTTTTTTCACCATAAATCCAAAATATTACCGCTTCCATTAATCGTCAACAGTAATTAAGTTAGATTCTATCTTTTCGATTAATTTAGCAGTAACTATTTTATTACAAACATTAATAGAATGTGCAAATCCAACTGAATCAATTGATCCATGACTTTTTACAACTGGACTTTGTAAGCCTAAAAAGATTGCACCGTTATATTTTCTCGGATCCAGCTTATTTTTAAATTTTTTTAGCGAATTGTATGAAAGTAACCTAGACAACTTGTTTAGTGAGTTTTTTAAATTTTTTGTTATGAAATTTGCTGTTCCCTCCGCTGTTTTTAATGCGACATTTCCTGTAAAACCATCGGTAATTATTACGTCAATATTTCCCTCCATTATATGATTTCCTTCTATATAACCACAAAATTCAAAATTTTTCATTTTGTTTTCCTTTAAAATAGAAAACGTTTTTTTTAAAACATCGTTACCTTTATATTCTTCAAGACCTACGTTTAATAAAGCAATTTTAGGTTTATCATTTGTAAAAAGTGATTTAAATAATGCTGAACCCATGCACGCAAAGTCAGTTAAATTTTTTTCAGTACATTCAATATTTGCTCCTAAATCGAGAACAACATTCATACTATTCTGATTAGGCCATAAACCCGCAAGAGCCGGTTTGCTAATTCCAGCTATTGTTTTTAAAAGAAGTCTAGATATTACTAATAAAGCACCAGTGTTACCTGCTGAAAGAGATATATCTGAATTTTTTTCTCTTAAAGACTCTACTGCTTTCCACATACTAGAGTTTTTGCTCTTTTTTGCACCAGTTAACGCGCTTTCGTCATCTAAAACAATATCTTCAGTATTAATAATTTCACAATATTTCTGAAGAACTTTTCTTTTAGAAATTTCTTGTTCTAACAAATCTTTTTTACCATATAAATAAAAAAAATTTTCTTGATTTGATTTTAGGGAAATTTCAATACCTTCAATAATTTTTTTTGGTGAGCCCTTTCCACCCATTGCGTCAACTGCAATTTTTACTTTATTTAACATAATAAAATATAATTTTTGATAATATTATTTTTTGGGTTCTAATATTTGTTTGCCATTATAAAGACCTGTTTTTAAATCAATATGATGAGAAAGTCGGAATTCACCTGATTTTTTATCTTCAATAATATTAGCCGAAACAATTCGGTGATGAGATCTCCTTTTATTTCGTCTTGATTTAGAAGTTTTTCTTTTTGGTACGGCCATTTAATTATTTATTTATACCTAAAATTTAAATCACCCTTTAATACACTATCAAGGCTTAAATCCAAACAAAAAGCTTGATATTTATCAAAATACTCAATTAGAGGGACGTTGTCAGCTTTTTTTTTCATGTTATTATGCTCCAAATACTTAAAAAAAAACATTTTTTTAAGATTTAAGCTTCTCCAATTAAGATTTTCACAATTTAACAAAATATTATAAAAAGTTTTAACAAGAAATTTCATATTCTTATTTGTAACTATATCACCATATCCAATTTCTCTCATATTTAGTTCTATGTTTTTAAATATCAAATCAAACATTTTTTGATAAAAAATTTTATATATTTCTTTCTGATTATTTTGTTTTATTTTAATAAATAAGAATGATATATGTATAAAAATTAGATAAATCCTATTTTGGAATGTATCAGCTAAACCAAACTTAGTGAAAAATAACTTATTTCGTGATAATGAAAGGATATTATTATATAATATATCTTCTTGTGTATTAATTTTTATTGAATTTTTTGACATATGAAAAAAAATATATACTTATTAGTTATTATTTTACTTTTTATTACTGCGTGCCAACAAAATGAAGTACTAAAAACACATGGAATAGCATACTTAGAAAAGAGAGAAAAGTTAATACTTGTAAATAAATCAAATAAAAATGATACAGTTAATGTTTTAGGTCAACCGTCAACTAAAGGAATGACGAATGATAATTTATGGATATATATAGAAAGAACAACCAGTACAGGAAAATTGTTAAAGCTTGGTAGAAGTTATCTTAAGAAAAACAATGTGTTAGTCCTCGAGTTTGATAAATATGGAATTCTTACAAAAAAAAAATTTTATAATAAAGAAAGAATGAACGAAGTAAAATTTGCTAAAGATGTTACTGAAAACGAAATTCTTAAAGAAAACTTTATATATAGTTTCTTATCGAGTATTAGACAAAAAATGAGTACTAGAAGAAAATAATATTAGTGAGCAATTACAGCTAGGAGCAGTAAAGCGACTATATTAGTTATTTTGATCATTGGATTAATAGCTGGACCTGCCGTATCTTTATATGGATCACCAACAGTATCTCCAGTAACGGCTGCTTTGTGAGCCTCGGAACCTTTTCCGCCCAATTTGCCATCTTCGATATATTTTTTTGCATTATCCCACGCTCCTCCGCCTGCAGTCATTGAAATAGCAACAAATAAACCTGTGATGATAACTCCTAATAACATGGCACCAACTGAAGACAACGCAGCTTCCGTCCCACCTATCATTAAAATCACAAAGTATAAAATTATAGGAGACAAAACAGGTAATAGAGATGGAATTACCATTTCTTTAATAGCTGCTTTAGTTAATAAGTCTACTAATTTACCGTAATCAGGTTTTCTTTTACGTTTCATAATTCCAGGTATTTTTTTGAACTGTCTTCTCACTTCGATTACGACAGCACCAGCCGCTCTACCAACAGCTTGCATTGACATAGATCCAAATAAATAAGGTAACATAGCACCAATTAATAAACCTACAACAACGAAAGGATTAGATAGTTCAAAACTAACAGAAATGTTTTCTAAAGGAGATCCGCTTATACTTGAGAAAAGTTTTATATCTTCAGTATATGCTGCAAATAAAACTAGTGCGCCTAATCCTGCTGAGGCTATAGCATATCCTTTGGTAACTGCTTTAGTTGTATTACCTACGGCATCTAGAGCATCTGTTGTTTTTCTAACTTTTTTAGGAAGATTTGACATTTCGGCAATTCCTCCAGCATTATCAGTAACTGGACCGTAAGCGTCTAGCGCAACAACCATACCTGCTAAAGCTAACATTGTAGTTACAGATATCGCAATTCCAAACAAACCGGCAATATGATTGGTAAATAAAATTCCTGATACAATAATTAATACTGGCAAAGTGGTGGCCTCCAAAGAAACGGCCAAACCTTGAATAACATTTGTCCCATGACCAGTAGTAGAGGATTTTGCTATACTTAAAACTGGGCGAAATTTAGTTCCAGTGTAATATTCTGTTACCCAAATAATAAGACCTGTAATTATTAAACCAATTACTCCACATATATAAAGGTCAAAACCACTAAACTGAGCATTTGTTGATGAATAAATATTATCCAAGCCAATGATTTTTTCTGTAACTGGGTACAAAATTATCACAGAAAAAATAGCGGTTGCTATAAATCCCTTGTACAAAGCTCCCATTATATTTTTGCTTGAACCCAATCGTACAAAAAAAGTTCCTGCAATAGAAGTAAGTATGCACGCACCTGCAATCGTAAGTGGATAAATCATCATACTTAAATTACCTACAAAAAAAATAGATGATAAAACCATAGTAGCAACAATTGTGACAACATATGTCTCAAATAGATCTGCAGCCATACCAGCACAATCACCAACATTATCTCCAACGTTATCGGCAATAACTGCAGGATTTCTTGGATCGTCTTCAGGAATTCCTGCTTCAATTTTTCCTACTAAATCCGCACCTACGTCGGCACCTTTTGTAAAAATTCCACCACCTAATCTTGCAAAAATTGATATTAAAGATGCACCAAAACCGAGTCCTAGTAATGCATTGATTATTTCTCTACTTTCAACATTTAATTTTAATAAAAAGAGGTAATAAATTGCTATAGCTAATAATGCTAAACCAGCAACTAACATTCCAGTAACAGCTCCAGATTTAAAACTTATATTTAGTCCAGCGCTTAATCCTTTACGAGCAGCCTCAGCGGTTCTAACATTTGCTTGAACTGATATAAGCATTCCAACATATCCAGCAGTTCCGGATAAAAAAGCTCCAATAAAATAACCAAGCCCAACCCAAACTCCCAAAGCATATGTAATTATAATGAGAATAATTATTCCAACTATAGCAATAGTTTTATATTGACGATTTAGATAGGCTCTTGCACCTACTCGAATAGCGTTTGCAATTTCTTGCATTTTACTATTGCCCGGATCAGCTGATAAAATTTGTTTACTAGCTAGATAACTATATAAAATTGCGAGTAAACCAGCTGCTATAATAATGTTGAGAGTACCAATCATCAAATTAAATTAATTATAATAAAAAAACGCAACTTGCCAAAAAAAAACATAACATGCAACAAAAATCTTTTTTATCCTTTTTTAACTCGACTTACTTTTGATATTTTTTCTAATATAGCGTTCAAAAAGCTCTTTTGTGATTTTTGAACAAAAAAATCAGCTACTTTTAAGTATTCACTAATAACAACATTTATAGGAGTTTTATGCATGAACATAAATTCATATATGCCAGCCATAATCATTAATTTTATCATTAGTTCAGTTTTATTTTCGTTAATATCTTCACTTAATTCTTTATCCATTAAATCTTGAATTAATTCTTTTCTTTCAATAGTTCCATTGACAACATCTCTTATGAATTTTTTATATCTATGTTTTGGAAAAAATATTTCCGAGTCTTTATTTAAATGATGGCCATATAATTTTTGTATTACAATAACTCTAGGATTACTAAGTGCTCCATTGTGTTGTTTCACCTTTAAAACCTCCCAATACGGATAACGCAGCTCTTGCCGCCTCTCCTCCCTTATTTTTTTTAGTTCGATCAGATCTTTCAGCAGCTTGTTTTTTATTAAGACAAGTAATTATCCCGTTTCCTATAGGTTTTTTATACTTGATAGACAAATCCATTATTGCTTTTATTGTGGTTTTTGAAATTAAATCAAAATGTGGAGTCTCTCCCTTTATAACACATCCAAGTGCAATAAAGGCACTACAAGAATGGATATTTTTTGCAATCATTACCGGTATTTCAAGAATACCTGGTGCGTTCCATATAATTATATTCTTTCTAGGAATATTATTTTTTTTTAATACTTCAGCGGCACCAAAAGTTAAATCTCTGGCAATATCTGCATAGTAGGATGAAACGACAATACCGATTTTTGGGTTTTTTAATCTATTGAAGATTGTTTCACGTTTTGCAATACCAAGATCCAAGTCTTTAATTATAGAAAAATCTTTATCATTAAACCCTTTCTTTTTCATTTTATTATTTCCTGTTTCGTAATTTTAATCCCGTAACCTTCTAAACCAATAACTTTCTTTTTTGATCTAGTAACTAATATCATCTTTTTAATATCCAATGCTTTAATAATTTGAGCGCCTATACCTGAGTTTTTAATAAGTGTATCCTGTCCCCCTTTATAATAATTTTTACTTTTATATCCTATTAAAGTTTCAGAAACTGATTTAAGATTTGAATCTCTTATAAAGATCAAAACACAATCTTTATAGTTTTTAAAATAGTCAATAGTTTTATTAAATAGGTTTGGAAGTTTTTTTCCCATCAAATAATCTTTTACTATATTTGATGAAATAACTCTCAGTCTAGGATTTTTGTTTTTTTTTAAATTTCCTTTAATTAGTGCAAAATTTTCTGTTCCATCCAATATATTTTCAAAAATTTTAATATTATAATTTTGTTTTCTAATTCTTATTAGTGATGATTTTTTAAACTTAATCAATTTTTCACGACTTAGACGATAAGCTATTAGATCATCAATCTTACCTAGTTTTAGTTTATGTTTTCTTGCAAAGTTTATTAATTGTTTACCTCTAGCCATAGTGCCGTCATCGTTCATAATTTCACAAATAACCGCTGAAGATCCACATTTGGATAATCTGGAAACGTCCACTGAAGCTTCAGTATGTCCAGCTCTGATCAGAACTCCACCATTTTTAGAAACAAGCGGAAAAACATGACCAGGCGATATTATACTCTTTGGTGAAGCATTTTTTTTGATTGCTGTTTTAATAGTGCGGGCTCTATCGTGAGCAGATATACCTGTTGTTATTCCTTTTTTTGCTTCAATAGAAATTGTAAATGCTGTTTGAGTCCTTGATTTATTAACAGGTGACATTAAAGGTAAATTAAGTTTATTTACTTGAGTCTGAGTTAAAGCTAAGCATATAAGGCCACGACCATGTTTTGCCATAAAGCTTATCGATTTTGCTGAAACTTTTGATGCTGGTATTATAAGATCACCTTCATTTTCTCTTCCTTCATCATCTACCAATACAAACATTTTGCCACGTCTAGCATCTTGTATAATTTTATTAATTTTAGAAAATTTCATACTCTTCATTTTACAAGACTCTTCATATATTTTCCTAAGATATCAAATTCAACATTTACCTCATCTTTTACTTTAAGATGTATTAAATTAGTTAACTTGAGTGTTTGAGGAATGATTGCAATTTGAAATCCATTTTTTAAAATTTTTACAATAGTTAGTGAAACACCATTAATAGTTATGGATCCTTTTTGTACTAGATATTTTCTAAATTTATTTGATAATTTAAAATTAATTAACCAAGATTTTCCAACAAAATAAATTTTACTTATAGAGCATGTTGTATCAACATGACCTTGAACAAGATGTCCGGAAATACGTTCTCCATATTTTAAAGACTTTTCAAGATTAATTATATCTCCCTTTTTTGATAATTTAAAAGTTGTTTTATGTAAAGTTTCCTTAGAAACATAAAATTTTACTAAATTTTTATTGAATTTTTCTAAAGTTAAGCAAGCTCCAGAGCAAGAAATAGAAGTTCCTATTTCATTTTTTGTAAATTTCATTTGAGATAATATTTCCATAACGCAATTATTATTCCTTTTATAAATTTTACTAATTTTTCCTGTATTTTTAATTATCCCGTTAAACATTATTTTAATTTATATGTCGTTAATTTTTCACCAAAAAGATTAACTTTTTCTATTGTATTTTTTTTATTGTGTAAAAATAATCTAAAATACTTTTTAATATTACCATCACCATCTTTTCCGAGTTTTTTATTAGATATAATAAGCTTAAAATCATTTATTAAATTTCTATTTAAAAAATTAGTAGTTAATTTTATTCCAGATTCTATAAAAATCCTAGAAAAACCTAATTCTTTTGCTTTAATAAGTGATTTATTTAAATCAAGATCGCCATCATTATTAGTGGGAATTTTATAAATTTTTATTTTTAATTTTTTTAGTAATTTAACTTTATTTTTTTTGATTTTATTATAAAAAATTATTGTAGGATAAGCAGATGCATCTTTAATAATTTTTGAACTAATAGGAGTTTTTAACTTGTTATCAAGTATAATTCTCGATGGACTACTATCATTTAAACCATTAATTCTACATGTTAATCTAGGATTATCATCAATAATGGTTTTTGAACTTGTTATTATACAGTCGTGATTTGATCTCATTAAATGAACTCTTCCTCGAGAAAATCTATTTGTAATCCATTTATTTTTTTTATTAATTGTAAAATAATCTTTTGAAACGGCTAATTTGCAAGTAACGAACGGTAAAAAATTTCTTTTAAATTTAATATAACTCCTATAAAACACATTCGATTCGCGAGCATATATTCCTTTGTTAACGATTATCTTTTTGTTTCCTAATAGTTTTGAACATTTGTTATGTGATCTCAAATCTGGATCATTTATAGAAAAAAAAACTTTCTTTACTCCACTGTTAATAATTGATTTTGTGCATGGTATAGTTCTCCCATAATGAGAGCAAGGTTCCAACGTTACATATAATTCAGCACCTTTAAGATTTGTTCTTGACTGATTGATAGCGTTATGTTCTGCATGAGGTCTACCGTTAATACTCGTACATCCAACACTAATTACTGAGCTGTTTTTTGTAATAACGCAGCCTACAGAAGGATTTCCATTTGTGTTACCTAAATTTTTTTGGGCTTGTGTTAAAGCAAGCCTCATAAAATACGAATGATTTCTGTATTTAGTCTGATTTATAAACATTCAAGTTGCCAACAAATTGTTCAAAATCTTTTGCTTCTTTAAAGTTTTTGTAAACTGAAGCAAAACGAACATAAGCTACTTGATCTAAATTCGCGAGATCTTTCATTATAAATTTTCCAATTGTAGATGTTGGAATTTCATTTTCACCCAGACCTTCTAGATTTCTAACAATTCTTGAAATGAATTTTTCGATAGATTCTCTATCTATTGGTCTTTTTCTTAATGATATATTAATTGATTTAGCAATTTTATCTCTATCAAAAGGTTCTTTTCGACCATTATTTTTTACTACTGTTAACTCTCGAAATTGTACTCTCTCAAATGTAGTAAAACGTTCTTTTCTCTCACAACCACAGACCCTGCGTCTTCTTATGGCGGTACCGTCCTCTGTTGGTCTTGAATCTACAACAGATGTATCTTTTTCTCTACAAAAAGGACATATCATAATCTAGTTTTTCATTAAATGATTATAAATAGGAAATTTTGAACAAAGATCTATTACTTCTTTTTTAATTTCAGATTCAATTTTACCATTATCTTCAGGATTTTTTGATAAACCTTCAATTGTTTTAGTTATTAAATCTCCAGTTTTTTTGAATTCGTTTAATCCAAAACCTCTGGTAGTTGCAGCTTGCGTACCAAGTCTTATGCCTGAAGTAATTGTCATTTTCTGTGTATCAAAAGGAATGCCATTTTTGTTACACGTAATATTAGCTCTTCCTAAACCTGTTTCTGCAGCTTTTCCGGTTACATTAAAAGGTCTTAAATCAACTAACATTAAATGTGTATCAGTACCTCCAGAAAATATTTTGAATCCATTATTTTTCAAAGTTTCAGATAAAATTTTAGCGTTAGCAAGAACAGATTTAATATAATTTTTAAAACTGGGTTGTAAAGCTTCCTGAAAAGTAACAGCTTTTGCTGCGATGATATGCATTAAAGGTCCACCTTGATAACCTGGAAAGACAGCTGAGTTGATTTTCTTAATTATATCTTCTTTATTTGTTAAGATAATTCCACCTCTGCCACCTCTTAAAACTTTATGAGTAGTTGATGTAACAACATCTGCATATTCAATTGGATTTGGATGTCCCTTCCCAGCAACTAATCCAGCAAAGTGAGCCATGTCTACCATAAGATATGCATTTATTTTGTCTGCTATTTCTCTAAATTTTTTGAAATCAATAATTCTAGAATATGCACTACCGCCAGCAATTATAAGTTTCGGTTTATGTTGTTTTGCCAATACTTCGATTTGATTATAATCAATAAGTCCAGTTTCTTTATCTACGTCATAATGAAATGATTTTAACCATTTGCCAGAAAGTGAAACTTTTGCTCCATGAGTTAAGTGACCACCAGAATTTAAACTCATACCAAGTATTGGGTCTCCAGGATTTAAAAGCGCAAGATATACGGCGCCGTTGGCTTGTGCTCCTGAGTGCGGTTGTACATTAGCATATTTACAATTAAATAATTTTTTTACTCTTTCAAGTGCCAGGTCTTCCGCTTTATCAACGAATTCGCATCCACCGTAATATCTTCTTGAAGGATAACCTTCAGCATATTTATTTGTCATGATTGAACCTTGTGCATCTAAAACAGCTTTCGATACAATATTTTCTGACGCTATTAATTCAATATGCTGTTGTTGTCTTTCTAGTTCAAGCTTTATAGAATTATATAAATCCGAGTCAGTTGTTGATAAATCATTATCGAAAAAATTTTGGTAATCTTCTGATATATATTTAATTAAATTTGACATAAAACTTTATATTTTTTTAACTCTATTCATATAGCGACCACCTTTAAAATTAGTTTTCATAAATACACTTACACATTTTAATGCAACATTTTTTTTAGTCAATCTAGCTCCTATCGCCATCACATTAGCATTATTGTGCAATCTGCTTAACTTTGTTGATTTTAAATCATAGCATAAAGCAGCTCTAATACTTTTGTGTTTGTTAGCAGCCATATCCATCCCAATACCTGAGCCGCAAACTAAAATACCAAATTGGTTATTATTTTTTTTCATTTTTTTTGATAGCAAATGCGCAAAATCTGGATAATCAACTGAATTAGTATTCTTTGTCCCGAGATCCAAAACTTTTTTCCTTTTTTTTATTAAAAATCTTTTAATTGCTTCCTTTAATTCAAAACCAGCATGATCTGATGCCAAAAGGATTTTTTTTGATTTTTTTTTTCTATATGAGGCCACTGTTAATACTAAAATTAATCTACATGTATACAGTATAAAAATTTATACCACAATATTTTGATTTAGATTTTTATTAACTAATGAAACCTATTATCGGTCAAAGAAGCCAGTATATAGACTCTATTCTCCTTTCTATCATTAAAAGCGTTATTATATTTAACAGTATTTATAACCCAGCAGAACCATTTGTCGTAATGCTGTTATTAATTATGATAATATAAACTTAAAATTGTAATAGGAGCAATTATCAAATGAAAAATATAGGTTCATATCCTAATGTTAGGCTAAGGAGAAACAGAAAAGCTGAATGGTCTAGAAGGCTTGTCAGCGAAAGCAACTTATCTCCTAACGACCTTATCTGGCCAATTTTTATCAGAAATGGAAAAAATATTAAAGAACCTGTTAAATCAATGCCTGGAGTTTTTATATATACGCTTGATCAAATAGAAAGATTAGTTGAGAAAGCAATTCGCAAAAGAATTCCCATGATTGCACTATTTCCTAATACTCCCAATTCTAAAAAAAATGCTAAAGGATCGGAGGCTTTAAACAAAAATAATCTTGTGTGTAGAGCCTTAAGATTAATTAAAAAAAACTATAAAGAAATTGGTTTAATGTGTGATGTAGCCCTCGATCCATACACCAATCATGGACACGATGGAATATTAAAAAAAAATTATGTAGATAATGATGAAACGGTAAAGGTTTTAGTTAAACAATCACTTTTACAAGCAGAAATGGGTTGTGACGTTATTGCGCCATCTGACATGATGGATGGAAGAATAGGTGAAATAAGAAAAGCTTTGGATAATAATGGCTTTAAATTGGTTCAAATATTATCTTATGCGGTAAAATATGCTTCAAATTTTTATGGACCTTTTAGAGATGTGGTTGGTTCAAAAAAATTACTAAAAAGTAACAAAAAAGATTATCAAATGGATTTTAGCAATTATAAAGAAGCTTTAAGAGAGGTGGCTTTAGATGTAAGTGAAGGAGCTGACTTCGTTATGGTAAAACCTGGGATGCCTTATCTTGATATAATCAAATTGATTAAGGATAACTTTAAAATACCAGTTTTTGCTTATCAGGTATCAGGTGAATACAGTTTAATTATGAACGGAATAAAAAATAAAATATTAAACGAAGATGCAATATATGAAAGTTTAATATCTTTTAAAAGAGCCGGGTCAAACGCTATAGTTACCTATTTTGCAGATCAAATTGTAGACAAATTATGATAACCACCACCATTTCCTTTTTCCCCAATTAATTTTATTCCATATTCTCTCGTGAAAATAATAAAAAAACATTTTTGTGATTACTTCTATTCCTGCAATAGATCCTCCCATTTTCCAATCTCCGGTAATAATCCATGCTATAACGAATGTATCTAAAGAAGCGGTTATTCTCCAAGTAATAGTTTTTAATAATGATCTTTTACTTTGTTCAGCTTCCATTATAAAAAATAATTTTCTAGAATACTTCTAAATAATGGAAATTTAAGCCTATTAGGAATAATAAAATTTTCCATTAATAAATTCCTATTGAATGTTAAAGCCTTTTTAGTGTTGTCATTGTTACTTATTTTTAAATTTGGTTCAAACCCTAGTTCCTTAATTAATAACAATTCCCAATTAATATATAATTTTATCCAATTATTAGATCTAAGATCGAATAACAAATTTTCAAATGAGTTATAAACTTTTTTGTTTATCTGTCTTTCAGGCAATAATATTTTTAAAATTGATGCTGCTGACAATATACATACAGATCTTTTTTTATCATCAAAAAAAAATGGTGAGATAGGTTTAATAAGTTCAATATTAAAATATCCAGATTTATTTTCATTTTTAGATTTCCAATTAAGTAGAAATTTATTTCCTATTTGAAATTTTCCCTTCTGTTTTCTTGACAAACCTCCGTAAACTATTCCTGAATATTTACCGTGTTCCAAAGTAAATGCTTCAATAATAATGGAATTTTCATCAAAATTATTCTTTGACAATAGATAGCCTTCATCTTTCCAATACATACTAATTAATATTTTTACCTTTTAGTAATTTAGCAGCGGCATTTTGTTCTGCGTGTTGTTTAGAACCACCTATACCAATAAATTGTTTAGATCCTGTTATAGAGACAGAAATTTTATAAGTTGGCTTGTGTCTAGGTCCTGACGAGCTTAATAAACGATAGAGAGGAAGTTTTTTATAACTTTTAAGAGAGTGCTCTTGTAGTTTAGTTTTGGAATCTAAAATTGTAATATCTGAATTATCGATTTTTTTTTTCCAAATTTTTAAAATGAAATTTTTAACAAAATCATAACCTCTATCTATGTAAATGGCCCCAATGACAGCCTCACAACAATCGCTTAATATTTTTTTATCTTTTCTAGTAATTTTTTTTTTTTCGTCTCCGACAATAATATAATTCTGAAGATCAATTGACCAAGCTATATCGCAACAAGTTTCTCTATTTACCAAAATAGCAAATCTTTTATCTAAAACTCCTTCATTTTCAACTGGATAAAGATCAATTAGTTTTTTTGATAAAATAAGCCCAATCACTCTATCACCTAAAAATTCAAGTTTTTCATTATTGAATTTTTTATTCGCGCTTTTATGTGTCAAAGCCTCAATTAATAGTGAATTATTTTTAAATTTAATTTTTTGAGATTTTTGGAATTTGTGTATATCTAGGATCATTGAATTTTTTTAAATAAACGATCTTTTCTAACGATTTGATTCCAATTCCAAAATTTAAGAAATGTACCTTTTGTTTTATCGTTAGAGAAAAAAATTATTCGTGCTTTTCCAACTAAATTATTAAAATTAACATACCCCACACTACTCAAAAAACGGCTATCTTTTGAACAGTCTCTATTATCGCCCAGAAAGAAATAATGTTCTTTTGGTACAATAAATTCATCAGTGTTGATCATTGTGCCATCTTTTCTGTATACAGTTAAATATTTTTTCCCATTTGATAGAGTTTCTTCATAAGCATCTATTTGTATAATTTTATCGCCACAATTAATATTTAGTGAAGTTTCTACTTTTCTCTTTTCAATTTTAACATCATTCAAATATAAATCTTTATTTATGATTTGCACTTTATCACCAGGTAAACCTATCAATCTTTTAATATAGTCCGTTCTGTTATCCGCAGGAGTTTTAAAAACAACGACATCTCCTCTTTTAGGCGATTTTTCTAAAATTCTACCTGTAAAAATTTTAGGGCTAAATGGAAAAGAATGACGACTATATCCATATGAATATTTAGAAACAAATAATCGATCACCAACTAGTAAATTTGGTTCCATCGATGATGAAGGTATATAAAATGGTTGGAAAAATAAGCTTCTAATAAATAAAGCTATTATTAATGCATAGAATAATGTTTTAATATTATCGATAATTTTTTTTTTCATTAATTATAAGATACAATAACCGTTGCTTGCGCCCAAGGAACATCATCAGATAATGATAGGTAAATAGAATATTTTTTATTTTTTATTTTTTTTTTTATAAAATTAGCTGTAGAACCTTTTAATTGAATAGATGGTTTTCCAAGGTTATCATTGAGAATTTCTATATCTTTAAAATTAACTCCTTTCCTAATCCCAGTTCCTAAAGCCTTACTTAATGCCTCTTTAGCGGCAAATCTTTTGGCATAAAAAGAAGAGGGGTTCTTTTTTTTTTCACAATAAATAATTTCATTTTTAGAAAAAATTCTCTTTTTAAAATTATTATTTTTACCTTTTAAAGTTTTTTTCATTCTTTTTATATTTACAATATCTGTACCAATACCAAAAATTTTCATTTTATTTATTTATGATTTTCTTAAATTTCATAATTGTTTTTTTTAAGCCAATAAACACCGACTCTGCTATGATAAAATGACCTATGTTAAATTCGGAAATACTATTAATCTTAGAAATTTGATCAGCTGTCCTATAGGTTAAACCATGCCCAGCATGAACTTCCAAGAAATTTTTTTCTGCATAAAGTGCTGACTTTTCAATTCTAGAAAATTCAGTCTTTATTTTTCTCTTCTTATTAAACAGATTACAATATTTTCCTGTGTGCAACTCAACACAATCAGCGCCTAATTTTTTTGAAAGTGAAATATTAGCAATTTTTGGTTCAATAAATAAAGTAACTCTTATTTTTCTTTCTTTAATTTTACTAATCATCTTTTTTAGAAATATTTTTTGTCTATTTAAATTTAAGCCACCTTCAGTAGTAATCTCAGCCCTTTTTTCTGGCACTATACACACGTATTTTGGTTTATGTTTTAGTGCAATTTTTAACATCTCTTTTGTGGGTGCTATTTCTAAATTAAGTGGAATACGTAATTTTCTTTTAATATTTTTTAGGTCATCATCTCTTATATGTCTTCTATCTTCTCTTAAATGTATAGTAATTGAATCAGCCCCATTATTTTCAGCAATTAGCGCTGCTCTTACTGGATTTGGATAATTTTCCCCTCTCGCATTTCTTATTGTTGCGACATGATCGATGTTAACACCTAATCTTTTATTTCTCATTTATAAATTTCTGCTACCGAGTTTAGTAGGTTGAATTTTTTTGAGATCATCAGGTAATTCCTTATTTTTATAGGTGTCCATTTTTAATTTAATTTGAGAAACAATTTTATCTTTAATTAATGACTTACTATTAGATCTATCTATAATACACGCATAGCCAATTAATTTAGATTTGCTAGCTTCTATTAATTCAGAACATTCTAATGCAGATTTTCCTGTAGTAATTACATCTTCAACTATAAGTACATTTGAACTTTCAGGAATTTTAAATCCTCTTCTTAATACTAATTTTTGATCCAATCTTTCAGCAAAAATAGTTTCCACTTTTAGTTGTCTACCCAATTCATAACCTACAACAATTCCACCTATGGCCGGAGATAAAATAATGTCAATCTTATTAAAGACCTTTTTTATTTTTTCACATAATGATGAACAGATAGCTTCAGCTTTATTTGGATGGCTCAATAATTTGGCACATTGCACATATTGTTTGCTATGTAAACCGGATGAAAGAATAAAGTGACCCTCTAATAATGCGTTAGTTTCTTTTAAAATTTTTAAAGATTCGTTGTAAGAAAGCATCCTTTTTCCTGTGTCGTATTATTCTGAATTTATATTCTTTTAATTTTAATTCGCTTATTAAATTTTTATAATTTTTTAATTCCTTAATCTGTATATCAAAAATGAATTCTAAATAATCAGTCTTTTTTGATATGATTTCCATATTTATTATATTGTTTTCGTGAAAACCAATTAAACTACTTACTTCGCCTAGTTTTCCAGGAAGATTAGGTATTTTAATACACAAACTACTAATATACTTTTTTTCAGAATTTTGTTTAACATTTTTTTTAAGCTGCCAATATCTTCTTATAGCAGCTCGCGCTTTTCCTGTTTTGGCATATGACAACCACTCTAAGGAAGGCGAACCATTCTTTGTTCCAATAATATTTACCAGATCTCCATTTTTTAGAACGCTTTGTAATGGTGAGCCTCTTCCATTAATTTCACATGAAGATAAACTATCACCTATTTTTGTATGCACGGCATATGCAAAATCTATAGGTGATGCACCTATTGGTAATTTAATAACCTCACCTTTGGGAGTAAAACAAAATACATTATCTTGAAACATTTGCAGTTTGGTATATTCCAAAAAATGCTCTGGGTTTGTATCTTTTTCCATAATTTCTACGAGATCTCTTAACCAATCATATTCCTTAAGTGCTAGATGACTCACTTTTTCTGATGATTTATATATCCAATGAGACGCAATTCCCCTTTCGGCAAATTCTTGCATTTGCTGCGTTCGTATTTGTATTGCTACTCTTTCCTTATTTGGTCCTATTACAGCTGTATGTATAGATTTATAATTATTAATTTTTGGTGTTGATATATAATCTTTAAATCTTCCGGGTATAGTGGACCAGTTGCTGTGGAATACACCAAGTACTTTATAACAGGTCACAACATCATTAACTATGACACGGAAACCAATGATGTCTGTAAGTTGTTCAAGAGACACTCTTTTGGATTGCATTTTTTTCCAAATTGAGAAAGGGGTTTTTTCACGACCTACTATTTTTGCATTCACTCCACTATTCTTAAGAATTTTTGTAAAATTTTTTGAAATTTCTTTAAAACTATTTTCTCTATTTTTTTTATTTATAGAAAGTCTTTCTACAACAAGATTTCTAGCGTCCGGATTTAACTTTTGGAAAGATAAATCCTCAAGCTCGTCTCTTATATGATTCATGCCCATTCTATCAGAGAGCGGCGCATATATTTCCATTGTTTCCTTAGCAATTCTTTTTCTTCGATTTTCATCTGAAATTGAATTTAAGGTTCGCATATTATGAAGTCGATCTGCTAGTTTAACGAGTAAAACTCTTATGTCTTTTGAGGTAGCTAAAATAAGTTTTCTAATATTTTCTGCTTTAGAATTTTCAATAACCTTTCCTTCTAATTCTGAAATTTTTGAAACTCCCTCAACTAAATCGGCAACCTCCTTACCAAATTCTTTTTTAACAGTTTCATATGTGATTTTCGTATCTTCTATCGTGTCATGGAGCAATCCTGTAGCAATGGTAGCACTATCAAGCTTTAAATCTGTCAATATATCAGCTACTGCTACCGGGTGAATTAAATAAGGATCGCCAGAATCCCTTTTCTGATCCTTGTGTGCATCAAGAGCAAAAGTATAAGCTTTTGATAAAGCATCAGAGTTAAAAAAGCGGTTATAGTTCTTTACTTTTTCAATTAGCTCTTTTTGATTTAACATTAAAATATTATATCAAGATTTTTTAATCTTTAATATAGACTTTTTATCTTCATTAGAAAGTTTGTTTATCAACACATCAATAGAGTCTTTAGTTTCTGGATGTATCCATTTAGGTGCTATTTCTTGTAAAGGAAACAAAACGAAATTTCTGTAAATAAGTTTTTCATGTGGAACTTTAAAAATTAAGTTTTTATAAGTAAAGTCCATAACTTTTCCATTGTAATCAATAATATCAATATCACATGTTCTAGGCTCATTTTTTTTTATTCTTTTTCTTTCTAATTTTTCTTCAACAAAAATTAAAGCTGAAACTAAATCTTCTAGTGATAAATTTGTAGATACCTCAACAACTAAGTTAATAAATTTTGGGTTTTTTATATCTGGATATGATGGTGTTTCATAAAAATTCGATCTCTTATTTATTTTGATGTAATAAGTTTCAAGATATGAAACAGCTAAATTTAAGTTTTCAAAACGATCGCCAAAACTTGATGATAAGTTTGATCCCAATCCTAAAAAAAACATGCTAATTTAACTGGATTTTCTAAAATATCTAGCTCTCTCCCTATCCCAATCTCTTTTCTTTTTAGTATGTCTTTTATCATACTGTTTTTTTCCTTTTGCAACTGCAATTTCAACTTTTGCTTTTCCTTTTCTAAAATACAATTTTGTTGGAATTAAAGTGTAGCCCTCTCTATTAATTCGACCTATAAGTTTGTTTATTTCCCTTTTATTTAACAAAAGTTTTCTATTACGTTTCGGATCATGATTATTATAACTAGATTCTTTATAGGAAGGTATATGAGAATTTACTAAATATAGCTCACCTTGTTCGTCAAAAGCATAGGATTCAGAAATATTTGCTTTTCCATCCCTTAAAGACTTTACCTCAGAACCCTTTAGCACAATACCAGCTTCAAAAAATTCCTTGAAAAAATAATTAAATCTGGCTTTTCTATTGTTAGAAATTATTTTCAAACCACTTTTGGTTTTTTGATTCATCCTAAATCAAATTAGCATGTGTCATGGCAGATTTTACAATTTTCTTTGTTTCATCAGTAATTTTGACGAGCGGTAATCTCACATCATCAGAACATAAATTTAATAAACTAGCAGCATATTTTACCGGACTTGGGCTACTTTCAATAAATAGTGATTTATGTAGCGGCATTAACTTATCATTAATCTGCTTTGCCTTAGCTAATAAGTTGCTATTATTTTTTGCTGTCGAAGCTTCTTGAAACTCTGAACAAAGTTTTGGTGCAACATTTGCAGTTACAGATATACACCCTACCCCACCATGTAAATTAAATTCTAACGCAGTACCGTCCTCTCCAGATAATTGGATAAAATCAGGTCCCATTTTTTTTCTTTGTTGATCCACTCTATTTAAATCGCCAGTAGCGTCTTTTACACCAATAATATTTTTTAATTCGAAAAGTCTAGACATTGTATCTACACTCATATCAACAACAGAACGTGGAGGAATATTGTAAATTATAATTGGAATTGAACAATTATCATTTATAGATTTAAAGTGTTGATATAAACCTTCTTGAGTTGGTTTGTTAAAATATGGAGTAACAACAAGGGCCGCATTAGCTCCTATTCTCTCAGCGTATTTTGTTAAAGATATAGCTTCATTTGTGGAGTTAGATCCAGTCCCAGCAATAATAGGAATTTTACCTTTAGATTCTTTAACACATAATTCAATTACTTTTTCGTGCTCTTCATGACTTAATGTTGGAGACTCGCCAGTTGTTCCAGCCGGAACAAGTCCCGCAGAACCATTTTTTAGGTGATAATGTATTAAAGAAATATAACAATCTTCATCAAGCTTATTATTCTTGAACGGGGTTATTAACGCAACAATTGATCCTTTAAACATAAATCTTTATAACATAGTTTAAAAAAGTAATTCATCTAAAAATTTATGAAAAATCGGCTTAAACTTAATGTAATTATTTTGATATCTTCTATCTTTTTAACATCACAAACAGTTGCAGCTGATCGTATTCTTCCTATTCCTAAGCCAACGGTAGATCAGGAAGCTAAAGAGAAAACTGCAAAAAAAAAAGAAATATACCCACAAAAAAGACCGACAAAAGAAACTGAAAAAATTCCAACAGAAGAAATTAAAATAACTGCAGAGACTTTGGAAGAAAGCACAGAAAGTAAAATTATATACCCTCAAAAAAAACCGATAATATTTCAAAAAAAGATTGATAAATCTGTTGCCAAGTCAACAATTCTATCACGTGGAGATCTTAAAATAGCCAAGGCTGCATTTGAAGCAGTCAAGAAAAAAAAATGGCAGACTGCGATAAAACTTTCAAAAAAAGCTAAAAATAAAATGGTATTTAAAATGGTAAATTGGTTTTATTTAATAGAGCCAATTAATTCAGCCACTTTCTACGATTATTTAACTTTTATTAATAATAATCCTAATTATCCAAGAATAAACAGACTTAAATATCTTGCTGAACACAAAATGTATCTAAAAACAGTATCACCAAAAGTTATAAAGAAATGGTTTAATGGTAAGGAGCCTCTAAGTGAATATGGAAAAATTAAACTTGGAGAAATTTATGTTAAGGAAGGTAACTTTGAAGAAGGCTCAAGATTCATAAAAGATGGATGGATAAAAGCTAAACTTTCAAAAAAAGATTTAAGATATTTGAGAAAAAAATACAAAAAAATAATTACCGTATCGGATAACATTAAAAGAGCTGATTGGCATGCTTGGGAAGGAAAACATTGGGATGTACAAAGAATGTTAAGGTATTTACCAAAAGATGAAACAGCTTTATATAGAGCAAGACAATTATTAATGAGCAAGTCTTATGGTGTTGATAATGCTATAGCAAAAGTTCCAGCAAAATATAAAAATGATATTGGCTTAAAATATGACAGACTTAAATGGCGAAGAAGGAGAGGAAGATTAGATCCATCTCTTGAAATTTTATTTAGTCTTCCAAACGATCCAGTAAAATTAGTTAGACCTGACCTTTGGTGGAAGGAGAGAAGTATATTAACAAGATCATTAATATATAAAAAAAAATATGCTAAAGCTTATAAGGTTTCAAGTAATCACTCTCTGTCGGAAGGATCTGATTATGCCGATTCCGAATGGCTTTCGGGATGGATATCTCTTACTTTTTTAAATGATCCAAATATGGCCTTACAACACTTTAAAAATTTTTATAATAACGTTGGTTATCCCATAAGTTTATCACGTGGTGCTTATTGGATGGCACGTACTTACAAAGAAATAAAAAATAAACAAAAATCTGAGGAGTGGTTTAATGAAGCCGCAAAATATTTAAATACATATTATGGACAACTTGCATTTGTTGAAATGAACCATGGAGAAAATTTTGCTTTACAAGATCAAGAAAAAGTTGATGAAAAATTTGAAAAAGAATTTAATAAAAATCCTTTAATTAAAAATATACAATTACTTAAGGAACTAGACAAAGCTGAATATTCTAAATATTTTCTTAAGCACTTAGCCTCTTTAAATATAGAAAAAGGGAGTGAAATACTTGCTGGTAAACTTGCTATTGATGTAGGAAGATATGATTTTGCGATCCAAATAGCTAAACAAGCATCATATGAAAAAAGATTCTATAATGAGATAAACTATCCAGTTATTCGAACATCTGAAATCGTAAATCAAAAAACAATGCCAAAGAACGAGCTTGTTTTAGCGGTAATAAGACAAGAAAGTGAATTTGATGAAGATGCTACTAGTTATGTTGGAGCAAGAGGTTTGATGCAATTGATGACTTACACAGCTAAGCTTGTTGCTAAGCAAGCAAAACTTCCATATTCAAAAAATAAACTCAAAAATCCTGATTATAATATTAAATTAGGTTCTTATTATTTAGCAGGATTATTAGAAGTGTATGAAGGATCCTACCCTTTCGCTTTAGCAGCATATAATGCTGGACCCAAAAGAGTTAAATATTGGAAAAAAATTAACGGGAACCCCCAAAAAGGAAATATTAATTATATAGATTGGATTGAACTAATTAAGTTTAAGGAAACAAGAAATTATGTTCAACGTGTTTTAGAAAACGTAAATGTTTATAAATATATGCTATCTGGTAAACCTATTAAGATTTATAATTTCTTTGAAGATAAGCCTCATTACTAAGAATGGCGGAAGCGGTTGGATTCGAACCAACGGTTGGCTTACGCCAACGGAAATTTAGCAAACTTCTGGTTTAAGCCTCTCACCCACGCTTCCAATTTTTTCAGATTTAGCTGCAATAATTATAAACCGAATTACTGTGTGTTTCAATATAAGAAGAAGGAACGCATGCTATTTACCTTTATTTTAATTCGTTTTCAATTTATTGATAGCAATAATTTATGAATAAAAATACTTTTAACGGAATTTTATCTGGTGGTGCTGGCTCTTTATGGTGGGGAATTATAGGTGTTTTATACTTTAAGTCGGTATCTTTTGTTGATCCAATAGAATTAATTGTTCACAGAACAGTTTGGACCGCTTTTTTACTTCTTTTTACAATATCAATATATTCAAAATGGAATGATGTTTTTCTTGTTTTAAAAAACATAAAAAAAACTTTAATCTTATTTATTTGTGGAATACTAATTGTCACCAATTGGTTTACATGGATATATGCAGTTGTAACTAATAGACTTGTGGATGCTAGCTTTGGTTATTTTATCTTTCCAATTTTAAGTGTTTTTTTTGGTATAATTTTTTTAAAAGAGTCATACAATAAAAAAAAGTTGCTTGCCATATCACTAGTAATTATTTCAGTTATTTTTTTGCTCTTTAATTTTCAGTCAACTCCTTGGGTTGGCTTAATTGTTGCGATTACTTGGAGTACCTACAATTTAATTAGAAAAAAATTAAAAGTTCCTGCCGACGTAGGTCTGTTTATTGAAAGCGCTTTTATGACCCCGTTTGCCATTATTGTATTCTATTTATTATCAAAAGATGGAAATAATTTCTTTTCTCCAAGTGATTTAAAAATTTCATTTTGGTTATTCCTTGCAGGAGCTATGACATTAATACCTTTATATCTATATTTAAAAGGTGT
>CATMHL010000010.1 GCA_950068185.1 uncultured Pelagibacteraceae bacterium
CTTGTAAGTTAGATGTTAGTCTTTATGAGGAAGTAGAAGCTGATAAGTCTGCAACCTATCAAGCAGCAGGAGTTGTGATACTTTCAAGTTTAGCCGCAGGGGTAGGAGCTATATCACTTGGCGCGTCTAATTTTTTGATGGCTCCACTCTTATCGTTAGTCAGTTGGTATGTTTGGGCATACATAATCTATTTTATTGGTGCAAAACTTTTTCCAGAACCCACAACAAAAGCCGATCATGGTGAATTATTAAGAACGATAGGTTTTTCCAGTGCTCCGGGACTCATTCGAGTTTTTGGTTTTACTCCCGAGTTGATGAGCATAACTTTTATCGGTGCGGCAATATGGATGTTAGTTGCAATGATTATTGCCGTTAGACAGGCTCTAGATTATCAAAGTACATGGAGAGCAATTGGGGTTGTTGTTATTGGTTTTTTGACTCAAGCTATATTTTTAGTGATGATACTGCGACTCTTCGGTCCAAGCCCAAGTTAAACTGGAAAAATAGTTTTTGATATTTTGCAGGAATCGCAAATTTTATATCCATGCATGATTAAATTTTGAGAAACACTTTCATCCTCTTTTTTACATTCTTCACAAATATTATCTAATTCTTTTTTCATTATTTATTTTCGGCTGGTTTTAATTCTCCATCTTCATATTTTGCAGGGGAATATTTTGTATCGGGTGAAAAATCTCCATAAAATCTTAAAAATCCTAATGCAATTATAAGCAAAATAACACTTGCTACAGATAGCTTTACAATTGGTATCCTTTTCTTTTCTAGTTTTAACAGCCAAGAATACAAAAAATAAAGTCCGAAAGGAGCTAGTATTGCAAGCAAAAGTATAATTTTTTTAATCATTTAAATCGAACTTGACGTATCATATTCTTATATTTAGAAATTTAACCTTATTTATTTATGAAATCAAAAGCTAAAGTTGTTGTCATTGGTGGAGGAGCAGTTGGGGTTAGTATGCTTTACCATTTGGCGAAAAAAGGTTGGTCAGATGTAGTTTTGGTTGAGAGAAAAGAGTTAACTTCTGGATCAACTTGGCATGCAGCAGGTTTATTACCTCTTTTTAATATGAGTTATTCTGTAGGGCAGTTACACAAGTATGCAGTCAACTTATATAAAACATTAGAAAAAGAAACTGGCAAAAGTGTTGGCTTTAGCGTTGTTTCAAATATTCGTTTAGCACAAACAAAAGATCGAATGGATGAATATCATCAGTATGCTGGGGTAGCAAAAACCATTGGGGTTAATGTTAAATTTTTAAAACCTGAGCATGTAAAAGAAATTTGGCCATTATGTAACATAGAAGGATTGGTTGGAGCTATACAACATCCAGAAGATGGTTATATCCAACCTGCTGATGTTACTCAGGCGCTTGCCACTGGCGCAAGAAGTCGTGGTGCCGAAATTTATCGAAATACAGTTGTCACTTCAATAAAACAAAACAAAGATGGATGGGTGGTAATTACAGATAAGGGAGACATTACATGTGAACACGTTGTTTCATGTAGTGGAAATTTTGCTAGACAAACTGGCAAAATGGTAGGATTAGAAATTCCAGTTATTCCAGTTCAACACCAATACATTGTTACGGAACCTCACCCAGAAATTCAAAAAAGAAAAAAAGAAGGTAAACCGGAAATGGGAGTCCTTAGGGATAGTGATTATTCATGGTATATGAGAGAAGAAGCGGGTGGATTAATTTTGGGACCTTATGAACGTGGGGCTCCATGTTGTTATGTAGATGGTCCTTCAAAAGATAGCGAATATGAATTATTTCAAGAAGATTTAGATCGAATAGGTCCACATATCGAGTCAGCAATTAAAAGAGTACCAGCCTTCGGAGAAGTAGGAGTTAAAAAAGTTTATAACGGAGCTATTTGTTATACGCCTGACGGAAATCCTATAGTTGGACCTGCATGGGGATTAAAAAATTTTTGGATTAACGAGGGGCATAGTTTTGGAATTACTGCAGCAGGAGGAGCCGGATGGCAACTTGCGGAATGGATTATCGATGGTGAACCTACAGTAGATATGTTGGGTGTTGAGCCAAGAAGATACGGCTCTTATGCAACAAAATCTTATTTATTGAAAAAAAATGAAGAAGCATATGAAAACGTATTTGTAATTCATTATCCTGATGAAGAAAGACCGGCTGGTAGACCTTTAAGGCAAGCGCCATGTTACGATCGTTTGAAAAAACTTGGAGCTGTATTTGGTCAAAAATTTGGATGGGAAAGAGCAAATTTTTTTGCAACTGATGGCGCTAAACAAGAGGATGATTGGTCATTTAGAAGATCTAAATGGTTTAAATGTATGGAAAAAGAATGCAAGAATGTTTGTGAAAATGTTGGTCTGTTAGACATGACGGCATTCGCAAAATGTAGAATTAAAGGTCCCAAGGCAGAAGAATTTTTAAATAAATTAGTAGCAAATAAACTTCCTAAAAAAATAGGCAGAATTAATCTTTGTCACGCTTTGAATACAAAAGGTGGAGTTCATTCTGAATTTACTATCATGAGAGAATCTGAAGATAGTTTTTACTTGGTATCGGCTGGCGCGCTCCAAAGACTTGATCACGATTGGATTCATAAATGGATGCCAAAAGATGGGTCTGTTCAATTTGAAAATTTAACAAATAATATTGGTGTTTTAGTAGTATCTGGACCAAAAGCTAGAACATTAATGCAAAAAATTTCAAAAACGGATTTCTCTAATGATAAATTTAAATGGTTAAGCGCACAAAATATTGATATTGGCCTAGCTCCTTGTAACGCTATGAGAGTAAACTTTGTTGGAGAATTGGGATGGGAGTTGCATCATCCCATTGAATACCAAAATCATATATTTGATAAATTAATGGAAACTGGTAAAAATTTAAATTTAAAACCTTACGGAATTAGAGCCATGAATAGTTTGAGAGTTGAAAAATCTTATAAGCTTGTTGGAACAGAACTTTCAATAGAATATTCACCTTATGAATCTGGATTGGACAGGTTTATTCACCCTAATAAAGGGGATTTTATTGGTCTTACGGCATTGAATCAATGGAGAGAAAAAGGTTTTTCAAATAAATTGGTTACTATGGAAGTTCACGGAGTAAGTGACGCAGATGTTTTAGGAAATAACCCTATCTATAATAATGGTTCGGTCGTGGGTAGAGCAACAGGAGGAGATTTTGGTTTTCGATTAAATAAATCTATAGCTCTTGGTATGGTTAAGCCGAAACTTGCAAAAGTTGGACAAAAATTAGAAATTGATATATTAGGAAAAATGCATAAAGTTTCAATTATTGAAGATTCACCTTACGATCCCGAAAATAAATTACTAAGAGCTTAAATGAAAATTCTAGTCGCCGTTAAAAGGGTTATTGATTACAACGTTCAAATCAGAGTGAAAGAAGACGGAACAGGTGTTCATACCGATAATGTCAAAATGTCAACAAACCCACCAGACGACAATGCAGTTGAGGAAGCAGTTAAGCTCAAAGAATCAGGAAAAGCAAAAGAAGTTATTGCAGTCACAATAGGAGAGGAAAAAGCGCAAGAAACAGTTCGTAAAGCTTTGGCTGTCGGAGTTGACAGGGGTATTCATGTAAAAACTGACAGTTATGTTGAACCTCTTGGTGTAGCTAAGATTCTAAAAAAAATTGTTGAAAAAGAAAAACCCGATCTTGTTTTCATGGGCAAACAGGCGATAGATGACGATTGTAATCAAACAGGTCAAATGTTGGCCGCATTATTAGGTTGGTCTCAGGGTACTTTTGCTTCAAAAATACAATTAAAAGATAAAATTGTACAGGTGATCAGAGAGGTCGATGAAGGTTTAGAAACTATAGAGATTAATTTACCTGCAATTGTTACCTGTGATTTGAGATTAAATGAACCACGCTACGCCTCTTTACCCAACATAATGAAAGCGAAGAAAAAGCCAATAGAACAAATATTTGTTAAAGATCTTGGAGTTAATGTTACCAATCGAATTCAGCAATTGAAGGTGGAAGAACCGCCAAAAAGAAAGGGTGGCATAAAGGTGAAAACCGTAGCAGAGTTAGTTAGCAAACTTAAAAATGAAGCCAAAGTAATATAATGTCAATTTTATTAATTGCAGAACATGACAATTCGAGTTTAAAAGTTTTTACACTTAATGTAATTTATGCCGCTTCAAAAATTAATGCGGATATTCATGTTCTAGTTGCTGGAAATAAGAGTGAAAATGTTGCTAAAGAAGTGGCTGCTGTTCCTCTTGTTAAGAAAGTTTTATATTCAGAATCTCCAAATTACGAAAACTATTTGGCTGAAAACATAACACCATTAATTGTCAAACTAGCAGAAGGTTATACTCATATAATTGCTTCAGCGAATACGTTTGGAAAAAATTTTATGCCACGGGTGGCGGCTTTATTGGATATTTCTCAAGTGAGCGATATTATGACAATTAATAGTCCCGATACTTTTGTTCGACCAATTTACGCTGGAAATGCTTTTGCTACGGTTAAAAGCAGTGATAAAAAAAAGTGTATTACAATAAGACCCACATCATTTGATCCAGCACCTACGTCAGGGGGGTCTGCATCAATTGAAAAAATTGACGTAGTTGATATACCAAATATTTCAAAATTTATTAAAAGAGAAGAAGCTAAATCTGAAAGACCCGAACTTGGAACAGCACGAGTTGTTATTTCTGGAGGTAGAGGTATGCAAAGTGGAGATAATTTTAAACTAATAAATGCTATTGCTGACAAATTAAATGCGGCGATAGGAGCTTCACGCGCCGCAGTTGATGCCGGTTATATAAGTAATGATCATCAAGTTGGACAAACTGGAAAAGTAGTTGTTCCCGATTTATATATAGCAGTAGGTATTTCTGGAGCAATACAACATCTAGCTGGGATGAAAGAAAGTAAAATTATTGTTGCAATAAACAAAGATGGAGAAGCTCCAATTTTCAGTATTGCCGACTATGGTTTAGAAGCGGATTTATTTGATGCTTTGCCGCAGTTTTTAGAAGAGCTAAATAAACTCAATACTATCCAAAAATAAAAAGTTTGATATAGTCATTCACATGCCTAGAGAAGCAATGGAATATGATGTTGTTATTGTAGGTGCTGGACCATCGGGTTTGTCCACTGCTATCAAACTCAAACAATTAGACCCTAATTTAAATGTCTGCATCTTAGAGAAAGGAGCTGAAGTTGGAGCTCATATTTTAAGTGGAAATGTTTTTGAAACCAAGGCTCTAGATGAATTACTACCTAAATGGAAGGAAGAAGGAGCTCCTATAAAAACAAAAGTTTCAAAAGAAAAATTTTTATTTTTGGGTAAAAATGAATCTATGAGCTGGCCAACATGGCTTTTGCCATCAGTTCAAAAAAACCACAAAAATTACATTATTAGTCTTGCAAGTCTATGTCGGTGGTTAGCCGAAAAAGCAGAAAAACTTGGTGTTGAAATATTTCCAGGCTTTCCTGCAAGTGAAATTTTGTACAAAGACGATGGGTCTGTTAAGGGAGTAGCAACTTTAGATATGGGATTAGATAAAGATGGAAACAAAAAAGATGGATACGAACAAGGAATGGAATTACATGGAAAGGTTACTGTTTTTGCGGAAGGTTGCAGAGGTCATTTAGGTAAGCGATTAATCAATAAATATAATCTAGATGAAGGAAAAAGCCCTCAACAATACGGCATTGGTTTTAAAGAAATATGGGAGGTAAGTGATAAACAGCACCAAGAAGGTTTAGTTATGCATACTGCTGGATGGCCATTAGATAATAAAACATACGGTGGGAGTTTTGTATACCATGCAGAAAAAAAGCAAATTTATATTGGTTATGTAATTGGTCTTGATTATCAAAACCCACACTTATCTCCGTTTGATGAATTTCAAAGATTTAAAACACACAAAGCTATAAAAAAAATGTTAGAGGGTGGAAAAAGAATTGCCTTCGGTGCCAGAGCTTTAATTGAGGGAGGTATTCAAAGTTTACCGAAAATGCATATGCCAGGCGCATTATTAATAGGCTGTGATGCAGGTACGCTTAATATGCCAAAAATAAAAGGATCTCACACTGCCATGAAAAGTGGAATTATTGCAGCTGAAACAATAATTGAAAATATTAAAAATAAAACCGACTTATCTATTTACGAAAGTAAATTTAGAAGTAGTTGGGCGTATAAAGAGCTGCATAAGGCAAGAAATGTTAAGCCAAGTTTTAGTTGGGGTTTAATTGTGGGAATTCTTTTTACTGGATTAGATCAAATTCTGTTTAGAGGCATATTACCATTTACATTAAAACATAAACATGCAGACCACGAAACTCTAAAACCAGCAAGTAAAATGCCAAAAATTGAGTATCCAAAACCAGATGGAAAAATTAGTTTTGATAAAACAAGCTCAGTTTATTTGACCGGAACCAACCATACAGAAAATCAACCTGTACATCTTCAATTAAAAGATGCATCTTTACCCATCAATTATACCTTAAAAAAATACGATGAACCCGCACAGAGATATTGTCCAGTTGGGGTCTATGAAGTTTTAAGAGATAAAGATGAAAAGAGTCCGAAGTTTGTTATTAATTCACAAAATTGTATACATTGCAAAACTTGCGATATCAAAGAACCATCGCAAAATATTATTTGGGTTGTTCCAGAGGGAGGCGGCGGTCCAAAATATGGAAATATGTAATAAAAATAAAATTATGAAAGATCAATTGCGTATTTCTTGAGTTTTACCAAAGGTATTATTTCAAGTGTTCTTTGATTTGTTTTTTTCAAGTAAACTTTACAGGCAGTTCCTTCAACTATGGATTGAGCATAGGTGCCAGCGCAAACACACCAACTGTCGCCCTCCTTTAGTCCAGGAAAATCAAATTCAGGATGTGGCGTTATCAAATCATTACCGGCTATTTTTGCCCATTCCAAAAATTTTGTGGTTACCCTAGCACAAACCGTATGAACACCATGATCAGTCTCATTCGTATTGCAACAACCGTCCCTAAACCAGCCGGTTACAGGATCAACAGAACAGGCTTCAAGTTTTTCACCCAAGACATTTTTTTGAAATACTTCGTCAGCCATTATAATTTTGTTGGATTTGGTTCATCTTTATAAACTTTTTTAGGATCAAAAATTTTTTTCTTTTCTTTAAATTCCATCTCCAATTCTTCTTCATTTTTAATTTTACCCAAAGGTATTGATCGATAAAAGCAAGAGCGATAACCGACATGACAACTAGCTCCATTTCCAATATCAACAGACAACCAAACTGAGTCTTGGTCATCATCTATTCTAATTTCCTTTACTATTTGTACAAAGCCACTTACCTGACCTTTGCGCCAAATTTTTTTTCTAGAACGACTCCAATAATGAACTTCTTTAGTTTCGATTGTTTTTTTTAATGCTTCATCATTCATATATCCATGCATCAATATGTCTCCAGTTTGGAAATCTGTGGTAATAACTGGAATCAGGCCATTTTCATCAAATTTTGGTGATAAATACTTGCCTTCCTCGACTTCTTTAATATTATCTCTTTTTTTAAACATAAATTGCATTATATAGATATTTAAAATAATAACGATATTATTGATATGAAATTAGTTAAAGGCACAGATAAATTACAAGAAAAGAATCAGAATATTTCAGATCAAGAGGCTGAGGAAGCAATTGAAATATTAATTCGGTGGATAGGGGAAGATCCGGAACGTGAAGGCTTAAAATCTACACCTAAAAGGGTGGTAAGAGCTTATAAAGAATATTTTCAAGGATACAAAGAGGATCCAGCAAAGCATTTAACAAAAACTTTCACAGAAATAGAAGATTATGATGACATGATCATCGAAAAAGACATTAGTATTCGAAGTCATTGTGAACATCATATGGCTCCAATTATAGGTGTTGCCCATATTGCTTATATTCCTTCAAAGAAAGTAGTGGGTTTAAGTAAATTAGCACGAGTTGTTGAGGCTTTTTCTAAAAGGTTACAAACACAAGAACGCTTAACAATGCAAATTGCAAAAACAATAATGCACGTCTTACAACCAAGAGGTGTTGCGGTAACCATAGACGCTATGCACCAATGTATGACAAGTAGAGGTATTAAAAAAGAAAAAACAACAACTGTGACTAATTACTTCCTTGGAGCGTTCAAAGAGGATTTGAGTTTTCAAAATCGATACTTGAGATATATTAACAAAAATTAATATTTAATAGTTATAGATCTTAAGTTTTCAAAATGAGCAATAAGTTTAAAGCAATA
Organism: uncultured Pelagibacteraceae bacterium; assembly: GCA_950068185.1. Lineage (GTDB taxonomy): Bacteria > Pseudomonadota > Alphaproteobacteria > Pelagibacterales > Pelagibacteraceae > AG-414-E02. Next base: position 8,278 of record CATMHL010000010.1, read on the forward strand.
GTACTGAATCAATCTGGTGAAAAATTTTCCAGAGAAATAAAAATTTTAGATAAAAGTTTTTTTAAAGTTGGAAATGTTTTAGTAAAAGTTGATTATTCAGGTTTGAATTATAAAGATGCCTTGATTTTAAAAAATGGCGGCAAACTTGTTAAAGAGTACCCTCATATACCAGGTGTTGATTTTTCAGGAAAAGTTATTGAGAGTGATAGTCTAGATTTTAAATCTGGTGATGATGTTGTTTTAACAGGTTGTAAAGTAGGTGAAATATATCCAGGCGGATATTCTCAATTTGTAAAAGTAAAAAGTGAATTATTGATAAAAAAACCTAAATCAATTTCAAATAAAAATGCAATGATTCTTGGAACGGCTGGATTCACCTCTTTGCTTTGTGCTTTTGCAATAAAAGCTAGAGAAGAATTACTGTTGGGCGAAAAAGTAAATGATGTTTTAGTAACCGGTGCCACTGGTGGCGTTGGATGTATGTCAGTTATGGTTTTATCAAAAATGGGTTACAAAGTTACAGCAGTGACCGGAAAAAAAGATAAAGCAGATTTTTTAAAAAAATTAGGAGCATCAACAATCATCGATAGAAAAGAACTAGAAGTTGAAAGTCGGCCTTTAGATAAAGGATTATGGGATGGAGTGGTAGACACTGTTGGAGGTAAAATTTTAGCTAATGCTATTTCACACACCAAACCTAATGGAATTGTTGCTGCGTGCGGATTAGCAGCCGATTATAAACTTCATACGACCGTAATGCCTTTTATAATTAGAGGTGTAAAACTTTGGGGAATAGATTCAGTAATGATAAGTAAGAAAAGAAGAGAATTTATCTGGTCCCAAGTAGCTAACCTTATTAATTTTAAACTTTTAGAAAAATATACAAAAACGGTTAATCTAGAGGAATTGTTAAATATCTTCCCCAAAATTTTAAAAGGGGAAATTGCCGGAAGAGTTTTGGTGGATTTGAATAAATAAAATATGCATTGGGACAAACTTAAAATATTTCATGCCGTTGCTGAGTCTGGAAATTTCACAAGGGCTACTTACGTATTAAATCTAAGCCAATCAGCAATCAGTAGGCAGATTCAATCTTTAGAGCGAGAGTTGAAAACCCAATTATTTGAACGACATGCGAGAGGTTTGTCATTAACTGAAAATGGTGAATACCTATTTAAAACTGCCCATGAAATTATTTCTAAACTAAAAGAGACTGAATCTACTTTATTGGACAAAAAAAATAAACCAAGCGGAAAATTAACTGTGACAACAGTTGTTAGCTTTGGCACAACATGGCTAACACCTAGAATTCAAGAATTTATGAAACTTAATCCAGAAATAGAAATCGAGTTGATTTTTGATGATAAGGAACTTGATTTAAGTACTCGCCAGGCTGATATTGGAATTTGGATGAGACGTCCTAAACAGTTAAATTATATACAAAAAAAATTAATTGATATTAATTATCATATTTACGGCTCAACAAAGTATTTAGAACTACATGGACATCCAAAAAATTTATCTGATTTAAACAAACATAAATTTATTTCTTATGGGAAAGGAGCGCCCTCCCCAGTTTTTAATCCTGATTGGGCATTAAAACTTGGCGTTAAGAATGCTAAAAAAAGAAAATCAATTATGAAAGTAAACAGCGTTTATGGTTTACTGCTTGCGGTACAAAGCGGAGTGGGCTTAGCTGCACTTCCAGATTACATGACGGTATCTGTGCCTAATATTGTTCGAGTTTTGCCTAAAATTGAAGGACCTAAAACCGAAGCACATTTCGTCTATCCACAATCCCTTAAAAATGTAGCTAGAGTAGTAGCATTTAGAAATTTTTTATATAGTAAAATAAGTAAGTGGGAGTTTTAACGATTATTTATAAGTTTCGGTTTTAATCTTTAAGCGCGCACCTTCATGAATAGACAAGGTTTTTTGATTTAGCTCACCATTAATGTCTGCTGTTTTCTTTATAGTTATTTGATCAGAGTTTACATTTCCTTGAAGTTTTCCACCCAATGAAGCAATTTTTGATTTAATATTCCCTATAATATTTGATCTTGAATGAGTTATAACTTCATCAGCTTTTATGTCTCCACTGATCTTTGCGTCTAATATAATTTTATCTTTTTCTACCAAATTTCCTTCGACAGAAACATCAGATAAAAGTATTGATGTTTTGTTCTCTGACATATAAGTCTCCTACAACTAAACATATACATAGATATCCTAAGTCACTATACACTTTTTGGTTGTATTATATGCGACATATTGCGATTGATAATCATTCTCATTGACAACTTTAATTAGAATTAGTAGAAATAAATTCAATTATGGAAAATTCTTTAACACCTTTCTTAAGTTCATTTTTTATTCTTCTTAGAGAAGGATTTGAAGCAATGCTTATTGCTGTTCTAGTTTTTATGTACTTGGATAAAGTTAGAGCTAGAAATAAACGTCCAGCAGTATTTTGGGGTATTGCAGCAGGTATTGTTGCATCTATGTTTGTAGCTTTAGGCTTTAAAAAAATAGCCGGCATAACTCATGCGCACGAAGAACTTTTTGAGGGTGCGGTGATGTTAGTTGCTGCAGGAATGTTAACTTACGTCGCTTTCTTCTGTCACCATGCAAAACAACATGTTGAAGGTAAAGTTGATAAAGCAATAGCAGCGGGGAATTCTTTCATATTGTCCTTCACAGTTTTTTTAGCGATCTTAAGGGAAGGTTTTGAAATAGTATTATTTTATGCTGCCTTAATAGGTTCTGGAATTTACAACACTATTCCAGTTTTTGTTGGAGCAACAGTCGGAACCTTAGCTCTTATTGGAGTTTATTTTGGATTAAATAAAATAACTAAAATTATTCCTGTAGGGATGTTTTTTAGAGCATCAAGCATTTTACTTTTCGCGCTAGCTATTTATTTTGCTTATGAAGGAATGCATGAACTTCATGAAGGAATAGAAGAATTAGCTTCAATTACATCAAATATATTGTTATCATAATTTAGTTCTAAGGGGTGTCTTTATAGACTGAGATTAAACCCAAAGAACCTGACTGGTAATTCAGTGAGGGAATGAAATGCAAAACCAAGTATATTTTTTAAGTCAAAATTTAGCTTTGCTATTAATTATTGCTGTTAGTTTATTATTTGCAATAATTGGAATTTCATATTCAAGAAAACATCAAGGTTTAGTAAATTATCTTACAGCAGGTAGGAATGTTGGAACATTATCGTTAACTACTAGTTTTGTTGCATCTGCATTAGGAGCTTGGATATTATTTGGTCCAGCGTCAGCAGCCACTTGGGGAGGGATAGGTTCTGTAATTGGTTATTCTCTTGGAACTGCTTTTCCAATGATAGCACTTATTTTTTTAGGAAAAAAGATAAGAAGAGTTTTTCCTAAAGGCAATACCCTTACTGAATTTATTTACCACAAGTTTGGAAAAAATTTATTTAAATTAATTTTGATATTAACTATTTTTTATATGTTTATTTTCCTATGCGCAGAGGTCACGGCAGTTTCAATGTTAGTAAATTACATTTCAGGCACACCATTATGGTTAACTGCAACATTAGTTATTGTCACAACATTGATCTATACTTTATACGGTGGTTTAAAAGCGTCTATTTTAACTGACAACTTACAATTTTTTATTGTTATAATTTTATTATTTGTCTGTGTCTATTACTTATTTTCTCTAAATTCTGATTACCTTTCTTATGAAATAATTCAAATTAATTCACAACACTTATTAAGCTACAAATATATTCCAAACTACACAGCAGGTTTAACTTTTTTTATAGCTGTTGCTGCAACAAATCTTTTTCATCAAGGAAATTGGCAAAGAGTTTTTGCAGCAAAGAATAATGCTGTGTTAAAAAAAAGCCTTTGTTTATCATTTATAATTATAATTCCAATTGTGTTTTTTATGGGAATAAGTGGAATAATTGCCGTTTCACTGGACGATAAAGTAAATCCTGATTTAGCTTTCTTCTCTATTTTATTAAAAGATAAAACTGAGTTTTTGTCTGTAATGATTATTATTATGGCTGTATCATTAACCGTTAGCACTATTGATACTCTAGTTAATGCAATTTCAAGCATAATTGTTGTAGATGGAAAAAAAATCTATCAAAATCCTATTAAAAATAATTTTTTAAAATTATCAAAAATTTTGATTATTATTCTATCAATCATTTCTCTCATTATTGCTTCAAAAGGGTTTAGTATTTTGTATCTGTTTTTACTGGCTGACCTTTTATGTTGTGCAGCTGTATTTACCGTTTTTTATGGTTTTTATAAGAAAAATTTTAAAGAAAAGAATGCAATGCTATCTATATCATTAGGTTTGTTTTTAGGTTTGTTACTTTTTCCTAGCCCTGATTTTTCCAAGAGTATTTTAGTAGGGACATTGTTGCCATTTGATTTATTTCCTCAGATTGTATCAAGTTCTTTATTATTCTGGTCTTTTTTACTAGCAACAGTTGTGCCAGCAATTATTATAATGAACTATGATTCCTTTAAAAGATGATAACCCGACTTCAAGTCGACCGATAGTAACTTATTTTTTAATTGGTTTATGTGTTGTAGTTTTTTTAATGCAGCTTGGATCTCAGTCTTATAGAACTCTTATCCTTTCTTATGGATTAATTCCCTCAGTTTTAATGGGACACGACCAGTTACCCATGGATCTTTATGCAGTACCAGCTTACATGACGATTTTTTCTTCTATGTTTATGCATGGTGGATGGATGCATTTAATTATGAATATGCTTTTTATATGGGTTTTTGCGGACAACATTGAAGATAATTTAGGGTCAAGAAATTTTATTATTTTTTATATTCTTTGTGGAATAGGCGCTGCAATGGCACATGTGTTAATGGATACTCATTCTCAAATACCGGTGATTGGGGCTAGTGGCGCAATAAGCGGAGTATTAGGTGCATACATAATTAACCATCCCAAAGCTAGAATTCTTGTTTTAATTCCATTTTTCTTTATTATTATTATTAAAATAAGAGCCTTATATGTTTTAGGTTATTGGTTTGTTTTACAGTTTATTAATTCATACACGGTGTCCTCACAGGGAGGAGGAGTTGCTTATGCAGCTCATATTGGTGGTTTTGTTTCAGGACTGATTTTGATATTGTTCTTTAACAAAAAAACAAAAAGAAAAACTAAAGTTATAAAAGGACCTTGGAGTTAATGAATTATCTAATACCATTTCTGATCTTAATTACCATTGTTGTATTTATTCACGAATATGGCCATTATTATTTTGCTAAAAAGTATGGAGTAGGGATTACAGATTTTTCCATAGGTTTTGGAAAAGAAATTTTTGGATGGAATGATAAATCAGGAACTCGTTGGAAAATTTGCTGGATTCCTTTAGGCGGGTATGTGAAATTTTTTGGTGATCGAAACGTTTTTAGTCAATCGGAGCAGCAGGAGACAATTAATCAATACAAAGAAGAGGATAGGCAAAAATTATTTATATTAAAACCTTTATATCAAAGATCTATAATTGTTGCAGCGGGTCCATTAGCTAATTTTGCCTTGGCCATATTAATTTTTACAATAATTAATATGTTCGTTGGTAAGGATATGACACCGGCAATAATAGATGAAGTTCAAAAAGATAGCCCAGCTTTTGTTGCGGGAATGAAAAAAAATGACAAGATCATATATATAGATAATAAAAAAGTTGAAAGTATTTTAGAAGTTTCTACTTTTATTAATATTTCTACTGCAGAAACAATTGAATTTATAGTTCTCAGAAACGACCAGGAGGTTTCTCTATTAGTTAGGCCTGACTTGGTAGATGCTAAAGACTCATTAGGAAATTCAGTTAAAAAAAGAATGATTGGAATAAAGTTGTCCCTCTTAAACAATGAGTTTAAAAAACAACCACTGGGACCTAGTAAAGCTATTTATTATTCAGTTAAAGAAGTTTGGTTTGTCACTGTTACTTCATTAAATTACTTAGGAAAAATGATTACAGGATCTGCTGATTCTTCTCAATTGGGTGGACCAATAAGAATAGCAAAAATTACCGGTCAAGTAGCAGAGCATGGTATAATCCCTTTTCTTAGCATAATGGCTTATATTTCAATAAGCTTGGGTTTAATAAACTTGTTTCCAATTCCAATGCTCGATGGAGGTCATTTAATGTTTTATTTAATTGAGAAAATTTTAGGTAGACCTTTAAGCCAAAAAACCCAAGAAGGTTTTTTTCGAATCGGCTTATTTTTATTGTTTTCCTTGATGTTTTTTGTGACTTTTAATGATTTGAAGGACTTAGGTTTATTTTAATATAAAGTATCTATTAAATTTTGAATTGTTAAAAAGATCAATAAAATCAATATTTTTCAGCCTATAATCTATATATTGTGTTGATATCTTTCAAAAATACTAAAAAAAGTGTTGATTTTCCTAGCATTTGTGAGAAGAGTTAAAAAAAAGCACAAAAAGAGGCTGAAATGAACAAAAAACAACTAGTTGCAAAGATATCGTCAACAATGAATCTCAGTAAAGCTGATGCCGAGCGTCAATTTGATGGAATTACTGAGATTATTTTAAGTTGCTTAAAAAGCGATGAACAGGTCAAAATTGCTGGTTTTGGTACATATAAAGTGGCTAAAAGAAAAGCTAGAGTAGGACGAAACCCAAGAACGGGTGAGCAAATACAAATTGCTGCTTCTCAAAAAGTTAAGTTCTTGCCGGCGAAAGCACTTAAAGAAATGTTTAATAAATAAGATTTAAAAAACAGCCTTTGTATCTATAAAGGCTGTTTTTTAATTAGGCTATATTAGTAGTCACCATTCTCATCCCAGGTCTTTTTCCAATCCATGTTGGGTGAAAGTCCGAAAATTGAGTTAACATTTGTGCAATGAAGAGCCAAAGAGGGAATTGGTGATAAGCAATATTCAGTCTTATATATATCATGAAGCGGCTGCTCGAATGGATAGTGCTCAAATTGGCACATTGATATAAATTTTTCCCAGTATTTTTCGAGAAGAATTTTGCTTGTTAAAAATGTACATAAAGTTTCATCAATTTTTCTCCAGTGTTTATTTGCGCCCAAAAAAATATTGGTAGGATCAATTTTTGTGTATAGATAAGGATAGTCAGCAGGACAAAGAATTAATTCTCGATTTATTTGTGATGATATGCGCTCGTAAGTAAAAATCATTTCATTAATTGAGTCCTGTTTATGAAGATAATCATCCTCAACAAAATAAATTAAATCATTGCTTTGGTTTTTTCCCACTAGTAAAGATTTGTGAATATTTGACATATTTGACATTTGATTTTCTGTCACGTTTTCATTTTTAGCGTTAACTTTTTTGATATTGTTGATAAATTCGTTAATATCTAAAGAAATGATAGAATTTTTAAAATTTGATTTTTTCAATTGCTTTTTAATTTGTTCGAGATCTTCTTTTTTTGAATTATAATCAATTATAACTATATCAAATTCTATTTTAGGAAAAGTTATTTTAGCTTGATTTAAAGATGCAATTATGGAATTTAAAGATCTAAAAGTATATTCAGATTTATTTTGATCAAATAATCTTTTTTTATTTTGAGTCAACATATTAATATTTGTACAAGATCTAAAAATTATTGTTAAAGCGTTAACTTTACGTGAAATTTTTATTTCACCTAATGGCAGAGTAATTGATTTTTTTCCTGGAATATTAAGATTTTCACTAAGATTCTTTTCTTGAGTAGGGACGTAAAAATTACTTTGGTCTATTATTTCGTAGCCAAAAATTCTGCAAATTTTTATAAATATTTTCTTAAAAAAACTTGTTTTTACTTGGGTTTTTTGTTCTTTCATAGGTTCTTATTCAAGTGATTTAATCATGAAGACTTATTCTTTTTGCATAAAAGACTCTTATTATCCAGTACAGAACAAAGCCTAATGGTCCTGTAAAATATACCAAGATTAGCGGAGCGAATATTAGACTACGCCTCATATTGTATTTAATTCCATCTCTAGATATCCACGATCCTAAAAAAAGATTTAAAGCTACAAAATGTAACCAAAAAATAAGTAAAAAACTTTCAGTGGCAAATACCGCATATAGGCTATCTAAGCCTAAATATAATCTAAAAACATCAAATATTGGTTCGTCCAACAAAATAGTTTGATAAATTACGTAAACATAGGCTGTAGACAAAATAAGAGGCAAGATTATTGAATTGACAAAAAATTGAGTAACTTTAGAATTTGGAATAATAATCAACATAATCCAAAATGGTAAAATACCAAAGCTTGTCCACAGATATATATTTTCAAATGTTAAATACGCTTGAAATTGGATTAGCATATAATTTTTAATAAGCAATATAGTATATAAAAAACATGAATCCTATAAAAAATAAGAAAGATCTGGAAACAACAATTGATGATATAAGAAATTTTGCCTATTTGTATTTAGAAAAATACAGTTCATCAAAACAACAATTAAGGACATATTTATTCAAAAAACTTATTAAAAAAAAACAAAAAATATCTAGCAAAAAGGAAATTTTCAATTTAATAGATACTGTAATTTTCTCACTAGTCGATCAAAAATTTTTAAGTGATGAGTATTATTCAGATGCGAAATCCAAAGCATTCTTGAGAAGAGGTTATTCGTTAAATAAAATTAGATATAATTTAATTAAAAGGGGAATTGATGAAAAGTATATTAAGGCTAGCATTTCTAAGATTAAAGAAAATGAGTCGGATCCTGATTTTTTTTCTGCAATAAAAATATGTAAAAGAAGGAGAATAGGACCCTGTAGAGAAGAAAGTAATAGACCATTATTTTATAAAAAAGATATTTCAATTCTGGCAAGATCTGGTTTTAGCTACGAAATATCGAAAAAAGTTTTAGAAATACCCATAAAAGAATTTAAAAAATTCTGTACGATGCTCTAAATTGTAACTATTTTTTATTATTTTTAGATAAATAATAATCTAATCTTTTTTTTAGTGATTTTTTTACATAGAGGAAAAATAATACACCAAATATAGTAACCGATATCACTATGGTAAGTGTTGTTTTTAACATTCTTAATATGAAATAGTCTAACTCTTATGTTATGAACTGCCTAGTAGACTTTTATTCTGGTTAATATATTGGAACCATTCTTTTCGGCTCATCCTTTTGCAATAATAGTCACGCTTCTTGCAACCTGTATTGATTTTTATTTTGGGTAACAATGATTTTGCAAGAGCAGGATTATCATTGAGCTTTCTTTTGCAATAAAAATCATACTTTCTACATCTTTCACTAAGTTTATTTTTAGGCTCGTAAGTTTGTTCCAATATTTTGCCAAGTCCATCTTTGGGTGCATAAGATTGACTTATGACGCCTGCTTTAAGCGATTGCGTAACGTGTTCTGAAATTGTTTTCCCAGTACTTTTTTTCACCACGTAATTAGCTCCAGTAGTAACACCTGTCTGTATTAATGACGCTGTACTGAAACCTGATGATATAGGTCCTATTAAGGCTAGGGGTGCCATAAAAAAACACCCTGAGACTGTCACACCAAGCACTGCTATTACAAACAATCTTTTAATCATCGACTCCCTTTTATTTATAAGCTTATAGTTTTTATAAATAAAAAAAAAGATGCAAATTAACTAATTATACACAACTTAAAGTTGTAATTATTTTTCTAAACTCAAAGCTCTTTTCGCTATTATTGGTAGATTTTTGTAATTTTCCTTTCCATACAGGAATTTTTTTTCATCATGTGTAGTTATGTATCCTCCAGCATGTTCTAAAATTGCATGTCCAGCAGCTATATCCCATTCCCAAGCTCTAGCTTTTGCAGCATAAATATCGGCTTCGCCTGCTGCCAAAATACAAAACTTTAAAGAGCTAGACATTTTAAGCATTTGTGAAACTTTATATTTTTTATAAATATCTATAATTTCATTTGGAGTTGTTCCTGAGTGTTCTAACCCTATTATTTCATCGGTATTTATTTTTTTACAATTTAAATCTACTTTTTTTCCATTATTAATTTCAAAAGCAAGACCTTTACCATAAGAAAAAAATAATCTATTTTTTGCTGGGGCATAAACGATACCAAGAGCAGGCTTTAAATCAATTATTAGAGCTGCATTTAAAGTATATTCATCACTTTTCCTTATATAATCTCTAGTTCCATCTATTGGATCGATTAACCAAAAAGTTTTATCTTCATTTTTAATGTTTAAATCAACCGTTTCTTCAGAAACAATAGGTATATTTGGAGTAAGACTTTTTATTTTAGTTCTTAAAAGTTTATCAACAGCTAAATCGCCATCAGTTACGGGTGATTTATCAGCTTTAATTGTAATTTTTGCTCCTCGATGACTAATTTCTTTAGCAATTTTTCCGGCCTTTAAGAACGTATCAATGAGATTTTTAGTAATATTTTTTAAATTTAAATTATTCAATTTTATTAATTCTTTCTAAAATAATTTCTTCACTATTTATAACCTTCTTTCCAACATTTTCAAAATTAACCGTTACCTTGTTTTTGATTACCGATTGGATTTGGCCGGTTCCCCAACTTGTATTTTTAGGGTTAATTACAAAATCTCCAGGCTCATAATTTAAAAACATTTGTGGAAAAATATCATTTTATGTAATAAAACAAATACATTATTTTATGAATAATGTAGCAAAAAAAACAAATTCCTTGGGCTTTTTAAAGCATCCAAAAGATACAAAAGTGGTTGTAGCCATGTCTGGAGGAGTTGATTCATCTACAGTAGCCGGTTTAATGAAAAAAGAAGGTTACAATGTAGTTGGTATTACTCTTAAACTTTATGATGATGCCAAATCTTCAAAAAAAAGTAAGCAATGTTGCGCAGGTCAAGATATCTTAGATGCAAAAAGAGTATCCCGGCAATTAAATATTGATCATAAAATTTTATACTATCAAAAGAGATTTAAAAAAGATGTTATTGATTCATTTGTTGATAGCTACCTTGTTGGGGAAACACCTATACCATGTGTGAAATGTAATCAAACTGTAAAATTTAGAGACCTATATGCTTATGCACGGGAGTTAAATGCAGATGCTTTAGTTACTGGACATTATGTTAATAGAATTCAAAACAATGGAAATGCAGAGATGTATAGAGCAGCTGATTTAACAAGAGATCAAAGTTATTTTCTTTTTACAACTACTCAGGAGCAGCTTAATTTTTTAAGATTTCCCTTGGGGGTTTTGAATAAAGAAGAAACACGCAAAATAGCTTCAGAACTTAATTTAAATGTTGCAGATAAACCAGATAGCCAAGATATATGCTTTGTACCTAATGGGAATTACGCTTCAGTAATTAATAAATATAAACCAGAATCTTTTAAAGAAGGCGATATTTTGGACACAAAAGGTAAAGTAATTGGAAAACACGAAGGGATAATTAATTTTACAATTGGTCAAAGAAAAGGCATTGGCATTTCTCATAAAGAGCCCTTGTATGTAGTAAACATTATAGCTAAAGAAAATAAAGTTATTGTAGGAAATAGAGAAGCTTTATCTATTAAAAAAATTTATTTAAAAGATATAAATTTTTTAAGTGACATTGAGAATCACAGTGACGGTTTATTTATTAAAGTAAGATCAACAGGGAAATTAATTAAAGCTAAAGTAAATTTAGATAAAACTAAGACAGAGGTTAATTTAGAGGAAAATGAAATAGGAATATCACCTGGACAAGCTTGTGTATTTTATTCAAAAAATAGATTTGGGGATAAAGTTTTAGGAGGAGGATGGATAAGTAAGACAGTCAATAATTATTTATCCACATGACTAACAGTTTCAAGTTGTAATTAAGTAAAACAACTAGATAGTGATTTAAAAATTTTTCTTAATGTGATGTAATGATTTCGACTTAAGAGGCAACTCTTAACTGGCCAGATAAGGAAAGACCGAGAGGTTCAAGCTTATCGGGCAGAAAACGGGGGGCAGTAGTACTAAACAGCTCCCGCGGCAGTGACGAAGGTAGTACTTCAACAGCGTCACAAAATTAAAGGTTCGGTCACGAAAGTGACTGAATCTTTGGTTTTTTTAGAGCTACCCATTCAACCCTTATCTCTTTCTAAACTCACTTAATAATATTGAATCATTTCAAGTGTGACACGTCAAGCAAATAACTGTGACCAACTGAGTCACAAAAGAGTCCACTATTCGCCTCGTCCGCTTCCGCGGACTCGGCGGTGCTCCTTCAATAAGGAGCGTCAGAAATTTTGATAAAGTTTGAACTTTTTAATGCGTCTAGGGTACCTATCAGGTTTTAACATCTTCAATTTAACCTTTAGTTCTAACTGACAGCTTTAGAGTCAAAATAAATACTTAATGAAAAAATTTTTCAAAAGTTTCTAGCGATCTTGGTTATGGGTTTAAAAACCTTCAACATTCTACGTAGTTGGTGGTAGGATAACGTTAATGAAAACAGCATTGATATTTGGTTCATCTGGGATGGTTGGCAATCATCTTTTTAATATTATTGTTCAAAATAATAACTACAAGCACATAAAACTGTTTGTTCGTTCTGTACCAAAAAACAATAATTCAAAAGTAGAAATCTTTCAAACGGACTTTACCAATTTGGAAAAACATAAAGGTTCCATTGTAGGGGATGATTGTTTCTTTTGTATTGGCACAACTAGAAAAGATACTCCGGATAAAAATGAATACAGAAGGATTGAGTACAACATTCCTATAAATGTTGCCCAAATAGCAAAATCAAATTCAGTAGATTCTTTTGTTTATGTGTCTTCTCTGGGTGCCAACCCAACTAGTTCTGGTTTTTATTTAAAAAATAAAGGCCAAGTAGAAGAAGAATTAAATAATCTAAATTTTCCTAAGCTCGCTGTGATTCGCCCTTCATTATTGTTGGGAAAGAGAAAAAGGCATAGATTAGGAGAAAGTATTGCGCAGTATGCAACGCAGAAACTGTCTTCATTTTTT
>CATMHL010000011.1 GCA_950068185.1 uncultured Pelagibacteraceae bacterium
TTTCTAATCCTTTTAACATGACTATCTATAGTTCTGTCTTCTATATCGTTATTATCTTTGTATGCTATGTCCATTAACTGAGCTCTCTCTTTGATTATTCCTGGTCTTTTTGCAAGCTCTTTTACTATCAAAAATTCTGTTGTTGTAAGTTTTTCTGGAAGAAACTTGCCATTCCACTCACATTCAAGTTGTGAAGAGTCTAGAACAAGTTTTCCATGTTTGATAATATTTTTTGATTCATCAATGTTAGTTGCTTTTTTTCTTAATTGGACTCTTATTCTTTCAATAAGCACTTTAATAGAAAATCCTCCAGATTTTTTAATAAAATCATCTGCTCCAAGTTTTAAACCTAACAATTCATCAACTTCCTCATCTTTAGAAGTCAAAAATAATATTGGTATTGTGGTTTTTTTTCTTAATCTTCTAAGCAATTCTTCTCCATCCATTCTGGGCATTTTAATATCTATCACTGCTAAATCTGGAGGATTTCTACTAATACCAACTAATGCATTTTCTGCATCAATATATGTTTGAACCCTAAACCCCTCATTTTCTAAAGCCATACTTATGCTGGTAAGTATGTTTCTGTCATCATCTACCAATGCGATTGTGTAACTCATAATTTAAAATACGCTCTATATAGAAATACTAAATTGTCACAAATTGGGCAAGTATAAGAACAATTAATGCGCTTCACCCCAATTATTGCCTGAATTTATATCAACAGTAAGAGGTATAGAAAATTGGTGATGTTCACTACTTGATACGTCTGACATATTTTTTTTAATAATTGGTATAATTTTTTCAATTTCTTCTTTTGGAGTTTCAAAAACTAATTCATCATGTATTTGTAAAAGCATTCTGGTTTTATAATTAGAATTTTTTTCCATAAATAGGTTTATCTTTATCATTGCCAATCTCATTATATCCGCTGCAGAACCTTGGATAGGAGCATTGATAGCTGCTCTCTCTTGAAAATTTCTAACATTATAATTTTTATCATTTATGCCAGTAATGTAGCACCTTCTTCCAAAAATATTATTTACATAACCACTTTTTCTACAGAAATTTATTGTTGTATTCATATAATCTTTAATTTCAGGAAATTTTTTAAAATAAGATTTTAAAAACTCAGCAGCTTCTTGATTCGAAACTGAAATTTGCTTTGCTAAACCATATTGAGATATTCCGTAAATAATACCAAAATTTATTGTTTTAGCTTTTCTACGTGTTTCATCATCAATTTTATTTAATGGGATATTAAAAACCTGGTTAGCAGTTAAAGAATGTATATCTTCATTATTTTTAAAAGCCTTTTTTAATTCTTTTACATCTGCAATATCAGCAAGTATACGCATTTCTATTTGGTTGTAATCAGCTGAAATAAGAAGGTGATTTTTTTCAGCAATAAAAGCTTTTCTGATTTCCTTGCCATCTTTAGTTTTAATTGGAATATTTTGTAAATTAGGTTCACTTGAAGCTAGCCTGCCAGTTGTTGTGGCTGCTAAAAGGAAAGATGTATGAACTCTATTGGTTCTAATATTCAAATGTTCAGGAAGTGTATCTGTATAAGTATTTTTTAATTTAGTTAATTGTCTCCAATCTAAAACATGACGTGGTAGTTTATGTCCCCTAAATGCTAAATCCTCAAGAACTGCTGCGCTAGTCGCAAAACCACCTTTCCTTGTTTTTTTTAAAGCAGCTATTTTTAATTCATGATACAAAACTTCACCCAGCTGCTTGGGTGATCCAATTTTAAATTCTTTTTTGGATTTTTTAAAAATTTCTTTTTCTAATTTTATGATTTTATTATCAAACTTTTTGGAAAGCTCATGTAAAAAATTTGGATCTATTTTTATACCTTCTATTTCCATTTGCGCTAATAAATCTACCATTGGTTTTTCAAATAATTCATAAACTTTCAAAAGTTTTTCTTGATCTAATCTTTCTTTAAAAAGAGCATACAATCTGAAAGTTACATCTGCATCTTCGGCAGCATATTGTGTAGCTAGTTTAATTGGTACTTTATCAAAACTAATTTGACTTTTTCCCGAACCAGCAACTTCTTTAAATGATATAGGTCTATGATTTAAATGAATTGCAGACAAATTGTCCATGTTGTGTCTGTGTCTTCCGGCATCTAAAGCATATGACATTAACATGGTGTCTTCTATTGGATTTAGTTTAATTTTGTTACGTAAAAGGATGATGTAATCGAATTTTATATTTTGTCCAATTTTTTTGATATTTTTATCTTCCAATATATTTTTTAACTTTTTTAATACTACTTTTTTTTCTAAAACTTTTTCTGTTGCATGTTTGAGTGGAATATAGCACGCATTTCCCTCTTCATAGCAGAATGAAATTCCTACTAAATTCGCCTCATGTGGATTTAAGGAATCCGTTTCAGTATCTACGGCAACAATTCCCTTTTCTTCAACTTTTTTTATCCATTTTTCTAACTCGCTAATTTTCAAAATGATCTGGTATTTCTTTAGATCAAATTTCGCGGAGTTCTTTTTTTCTACTCTTTTTTCAGCAGATTCTCCATAATGAGAAATCACCTGACTAAGTAAACGGTTAAATTCCATTTCTCGTAAAAAATCGTACAATTTTTCTTTATCAATTTTTTTTAACTCGAAAGTTTCTAACTTTTGCTTAACTGGAACATCAAACTTAAGTTCAACAAGTTTACGACTTAAAAGAGCTTTGTTTTTATTTTCCAATATTGTTTCTCTTCTTTTATTTTGTGGTATCTCATGTGCTTTTTCCAATAATTTTTCTAAAGATTTATATTTATTTATTAATTCTGCGGCAGTTTTAATTCCAATTCCTGGGACACCTGGAACATTATCGGATGAATCTCCTGCTAAGGCCTGAACGTCTACAACTTTATTGGGATCTACGCCAAACTTTTCTTTAACTTCCCTATTTCCTAAAACTTTACTTTTCATTGGATCGTAAAGTCTTACTCCTGGCCTTACAAGTTGCATTAGGTCCTTATCAGCCGAAACTATTGTAACCTTATCACCTTTTTCTAGGATTTGTTTTGTATAGGTGGCAATTAAATCGTCAGCTTCATAGTTAAACATCTCGGCAGATACAACATTAAAAGCTTCTACAGATTTTCTGATATATTCAAACTGAGGAGCGAGGTCTTCAGGGGTATCAGTTCTATTTGCTTTATAATCTTCATATATTTCGTTTCTAAAATTTTTTCTGGCAGAATCAAAAATAACTGCAAAATGTGTAGGTTTGTTTTTACTATCATCAGACCGAGAGTCTTCTAGAAGTTTGTACAACATAGTACAGAAACCATTTACTGCTCCGGTTGGTAATCCATCACTTTTTCTAGAAAGAGGTGGTAACGCATAATATGCTCTGAAAATGTACCCCGAGCCATCAATAAGATAAAAATGATCAGTTTTTTTTATGGAATTCATAGATTGATATTAACCTATTTTAATTATTGTTATGGATATATAAAAGCTAAATCATCATGAATAAAAAAAATGCTTTAAAAGTAGAAAAATTAACTAAAATTTATTTTAAAAAATCATCAAATGAGATCAAAGCATTAAACAATTTAAACTTAGAGGTGAAAGAAGGCGAAATTTTTGGATTGCTTGGACCAAATGGGGCTGGGAAAACTACTTTCTTAAATATCCTAGCTGGTACAGTTATAAAAAATTCAGGTAGCGTTAATGTATGGGGTTATGATTTAGACAAAAATCCAAGACAAGTTAGATCCTCTATTGGAATTGTTCCTCAAGAAGTAAATCTTGATGCATTTTTTAGTCCTAAAAATCTTTTAGAACTTCAAGCTGGATTATATGGAATACCAAAAAAAGATAGAATAACCGATACAATATTAAAACTAGTTTCCCTTGAAAAAGAGGCAAATGCTTATGCAAGAAGTTTATCAGGTGGAATGAAAAGAAGATTATTAATTGCTAAAGCAATGGTTCACCGACCACCTATATTAGTTTTAGATGAACCAACTGCAGGAGTTGATGTTAAATTACGTCAAAATTTATGGAACAACGTAAAAGTCCTCAACAAACAAGGAGTAACGATAATTTTAACTACTCACTTAATGTACGAAGCCGAAGAAATGTGCAACAGAATAGCAATCCTGAATAAAGGAAATCTAGTTACGTTGGATACAACAGAAAATTTACTGGATCGCATAAAAACTAAAAAAATTATTTTTAAAGTAAAAGAAATAAACAAATTTAATCCAAAAGATTTAAATGGAATAAAATTTTCATATAGTTCCAATAATGAAATAACAGCTTTATACGAAAAAAAAAAACATAAAATAGATCAAATAATAAACAAGGTCAAAAATGCAGGAATGGAAATCTATGATATTTCAACTGACGAAGGTAATTTAGAGGACGTATTTATTGATCTTACAAAAAACTAGATTTGATTAAAAAAAGTTGTATTGTGTTTATATGGAAGCAATTGATAAAACTTCAAGAATAGAAAAAATTATTAAACTAACTTTAATAACAATAATCGGATCTATTCTTATAACAATATCTGCAAAAATAAAAATTCCTTTTTATCCAGTACCTATGACAATGCAAACTTTTGTAATTTTGTTAATTGGAATAACTCTGGGATATAAAATAGGTCTAGCAACTGTAACACTTTATTTGCTTGAAGGAATAATTGGACTGCCAGTATTTGCATCTTCTCCAGATAAAGGAATTGGTATAGCATATTTTATTGGACCAACTATGGGTTATCTAATTGGTTTTTTAGTTGCTGTTTATTTTGCAGGTTTATTTAAATATGATAAAGGACTAATAAATACTTTTTTTAAATTAATATTTTCGGTAAGTTTTATTTATATTCTCGGTTTAATTTGGTTGGGTACATTAATTGGATGGGACAAACCAATATTTAAATTGGGTGCTGAACCATTTCTATTAGCAGAACTATTTAAAATGTTATTATTATTGTTTTTAACTCCAACCTTGTTAAAAGCTAAAAAATTAATAAAAATTACTTAGGAGATCTTTTAGAAAGAATTCTTTGCAAGGTTCTACGATGCATTTTTAGTTTTCGTGCTGTTTCAGAAACATTTCTATTACATAATTCAAAAACTCTATTAATATGCTCCCACTTAACTCTATCAGCAGACATTGGGTCTTTTGGTGGGGTAGCTTTAGATTTTGGTGATGCCAGAAGAGCACTTTCTACATCATCTGCGTCTACAGGTTTTGGAATGTAATCAATGGCCCCAGCTTTAATCGCTGCAACCGCAGTTGGTATATTTCCATATCCAGTAAGTATAACGACTCTACTATTTTTTTTATACTTTTGAATCTCTTCAACCACTTTTAATCCACTCCCGTCACCTAAACGTAGATCAACAATTGCAAACGCTGGAGGTGTATTTTTGACCTGACTTATCCCCTTTTCCACACTTTCGGCCTGAGTTACTTGAAAGCCTTTCTTTTCCATCGCCCGAGCTAATCTATCTCTTAAAGGGTTGTCATCATCAACTATAAGTAGCGATTTATCAGCAAAATCGCTGATTTTTTGAAGATTTGTTTTTTCTTGTTCTGTTCTCATTTTTTTAATTTTTAAATTTATTCTAGCACAAATATTAATTAAAAAAATGCATTTTCAAAAGGGTAAATTATTGCTTTACATTACTTATCATTTCTATAAATACGATTCTTAGGAGAGTTTTTTATAAATTTTTTTTAATTTTTTTGTTTAATAAAAAAGGGAATGCATGAGATGCAAAAATTTAATTCGGTTAACGAGTTGGTTAACACTATTCGACCAGTAGACCCAATTTATTGCATAAGACCCAGTTCAATTAAATCAGCCTGCGGCTGGTTTAGAAGTAACTTCCCAGGACAAATTCTTTACGCAGTAAAAACTAATCCAATTGAAAAAATAATTAAATATGTAGGTGAAAGTGGTATTGATCGATTTGATGTTGCTTCAATTAATGAAATTCGATTAATTAGAAAAATTTTTCCCAAAGCTCGAGCTTACTATATGAATACTATTAAAAGTCGTGAGCATATTAAAGAAGCATATTTAAATTATAATATTCGAGATTTTGCCTTTGACACAAAAGATGAACTTCAAAAAATTATTGAAGCAACTAACAATGCTAAAGATTTAATTCTTTATGTTAGAGTCTCCATTTCAAACGAACATGCAGAAATTGATTTATCACAAAAATTTGGAGCACTTCCTAGTGAAGCACTAGGTTTATTAAGACTGGCTAAAGCATATGCTAAAAAAGTTGGCTTAAGTTTCCATGTGGGTTCACAGTGTATGCATCCGATTTCTTATGCTAAAGGAATTCGAGATTTAGGAAATATAATTAAAAAAACTAAAATAATTCCAGACATAATAAATGTTGGTGGAGGATTTCCGTCTATTTATCCAGATTTAAATCCACAACCTCTTGAAAATTACATAAGCGAAATTAAAAAAGCTTTTGACAATTTAAAATTAGAAAATAAACCTGAATTATTGTGTGAGCCAGGAAGAGCACTTGTTGCTGAAAGCGGATCTTCAGTAGTAAGAGTTGTTCTTAGAAAAAAACAAAAGCTTTATATTAACGATGGAACTTATGGTAGCTTATTTGATGCGGGTGTTCTGAACTTCGTACTTCCAACAAGAATGCTGCCTAATGGAAGAATGGCTTCAAAAAAATTAACTGCTTACAGTTTGTATGGTCCAACTTGTGATAGTATAGACTACATGAAAGGTCCGTTTATTTTACCAAATAATTTAAAGGAAGGTGATTATATTGAAGTTGGGCAGCTGGGTGCTTATTCACTAACTTTTAGAACTAAATTTAATGGTTTTTATTCTAATCAAATTTTTGAAGTACAAGATAAACCTTTAATGTCTATGTACGAAAAGGATAACGCCTCCCATTACCTTGTTGCTTAAATGAATAACCCAAAGAATCCGAAGTTGGGTCATAATAAAAAGACCTTTCTAGAAAAACCTGTTGAACATATTGATATTACAACTTTTGATTCAAGAAAAATTATAGAATCTATGGGCAAAATGTCTTTTACTTCAAGAGATACTGCTAAAGCGTCAAATATTTTTAATGAAATGTTGTCTGATAATAATTGTACAATTTTTTTAACTCTCGCAGGTTCTACTTCAGCAGCAGGCTGCATGAAAATATATTCTGATATGATTAAATATAATATGGTTGATGTAATAGTTGCTACTGGAGCTTCAATTATTGATATGGATTTTTTTGAAGCATTAGGCTTTAGACATTATCAAGGATCCCAATTTCAAGATGACACTCAGTTAAGAGAAAACTACATTGATCGAATATATGATACCTATATTGACGAAGAACAGCTTCAAACCTGCGATAAAACTATCTGTGATATAGCCGATAACCTAGAACCTAAGCCTTATACTTCAAGGGAGTTTATAAGAGAAATCGGAAAATACTTAAAAACTAATGCAAAAAAAAAGGGTTCTTTAATTGAGGCAGCTTATGACAATAAGGTTCCAATATTTTGCCCAGCTTTCACTGATTCTAGCGCTGGATTCGGATTGGTAATGCATCAAGAAAAAAATCCTAAAAAATGTGTAACTATCGATTCCATTAGAGAATTTAGAGAGTTAACAGAAATAAAAATAAAATCTAAATCCTCTGGTCTTTTTATGATTGGTGGCGGAGTTCCAAAAAACTTCGTACAAGACACAGTAGTTTGCGCTGAACTTTTAGGCAAAAATGTTGATATGCATAAATATGCTATACAAATTACTATAGCGGACGTCAGAGACGGTGCTTGTAGCAGTTCTACTCTCAAAGAAGCGAGTTCTTGGGGAAAAGTTGATATTTCAAAAGAACAAATGATTTTTGCTGAAGCAACCAGCGTTCTGCCTCTTATAGCTAGTGATGCCTACCATCGAAATCATTGGAAGGAAAGACAGCGTAAAAGTTTTTCAAACATATTCGGTTAAAAATTGAAATATCTTTCAAATAAAAAGGGATTCCTAGGAATAGATAATAAAAGTAATGTTAAAGAAAAGGTCGTTGTAATACCCTTTGGCCTTGAAAAAACTGTAAGTTATGGTGGTGGAACTAATAAAGGCCCTAGAGAAATAATTAAAGCTTCACATCAGGTAGAGTTGTTTGATGAAGATTTAAACAAAGAACCCCATAAAAATATTGGGATAAAGACTCTGCAACCTTTTCCAATAAAAAAAAGTATCTTAGAGGCTCTTAAACAAATAGAAAATATTAACAAACATTTGTTAAAGAAAAAAAAATTTCCCCTAATTTTAGGAGGAGAACATTCTCTAACTCCAGGTGCAATTAGACCATTCGTGAAAAAATTTGGTAAAATATGTTTGTTACATTTCGATGCTCACGCAGATCTAAGAAATAGTTACAATGGAAATAAATTTTCACATGCATCTGCTATAAGGCGATGTCTAGATAATCCAAACGTAAGCGTAATATCATTCGGGATAAGAAATATTTCTTCAACTGAAATGCTTTTTTTAAACAAAAATAAAAAAAGAATAAGAATTTTTTGGGCTAAAGACAAATTAAAATGGAATTTAAATAAATTTAGAAAAATTATAAAAAATAAAAAAGTATACCTAACTTTTGATGTAGATGGTTTGGACTCTAGTATAATGCCAGCTACAGGGACACCTGAACCAGGAGGCTTGTTTTGGGATGAAACAATGAAAATTATAAAAATTGCAGCACAAATTTCTAATATTGTGGGAGCTGATGTAAATGAACTTTCGCCTATAAAAGGATTTGATTCTTATAATTTTTTAGTTGCAAAACTTGCATATAAAATAATTGCCTACTCTTTTGAATTCAAGAAAAAGTTAGATAGCTAGCAAATCTTTCGTTTGCCATTTAATAGTTACCATAGCACCGTTTGTTTTAGGGCATTTATCAAATTTAACATTTGCTTTCATTCTTTCGAGCAATGTTTTACCTATGAAAGTTCCTAATCCTAACCCAGATTTAGAGCTAATAATTTTATTTTTTGAACGTATGTAAGGTTCACCTAACACATCTAAAATATCATCTGAAAATCCTGGTCCATCATCACAAACTTTTATTTCAGTAATTTTATCGTTACTTTCTAAAGTAATATCGACGGATGAATTGCTATACTTAACAGCATTGCCTATAAAATTTCTTAATCCGTAGGTTATTTCTAACGTTCTTTCAATTTGTGGGTTATGTTTATTTTTTTCTGCAAGTAAAAATAATTTTTTCTCAGAAATTTCAGTAAACGATCTTATAATTTCATCTAACAATTCTTCGATTTTTATATTTGATAAAAAATTATCCTCTTTAAGTTGATCTTTGGAAAGATCTTTTAAAATATCCGAACATCTTTTAGATTGTGATAAAAGTAAATCTACATCTTTTGAATATTTTGGATTACTACCAATTTCTTTTTCTAATTCTCTGGCTATAACGGTAATAGTTGATAAGGGCGTTCCTAAAGAATGAGCGGCTGCGGCTGCCTGTAAACCGATAGATTCTAATTCATGTTCCTTAGCTAAGATCAATTCTAGCCTATTTAAAGCTTCAGTTCGTTTTCTAGATTCAATTCCGAACCTAACTCCAAAATAAGTTAAAAAGATTAATCCTATTATGATAGCAATTGGAACAGCATATAAATAAATATCTGGTACATGAAAATGTAATTCACCAATATGAGGTAAAGGTAAATGATTAATTGTTAATACAATTAAAACTATTATTGTAACAATAGATAAATTTATAGTACTTCTTAAAGTTAAAAAAGTTGATGATACTATAGCTGGAACAATTAACAAAATTATAAAAGGATTTGTTACACCTCCTGTTAAATATAATAATACAGACAATTGGAGAAGATCGTAAAATAAAAAAAATGTTGAAGCAAAATTGTTTAATTGGTTTTTGCCAAACTTAAATTGCAAATAAAAATTAGTTAAAACACCAATAAAAATAATTATGGAACAATAAATAAAAGGAAGTTCAAATTTGAGAACAAAATAAACAATACTTATTGTTATGTATTGTCCAATTATAGCTATCCATCTTAAAATGACTAAAGTTTTTTTGTCTAATTGGATATTATCCTTCGATGTAAAAAACTCCGAAAACTTCATTCGGAAATTATATATCTAAATTTGAAACTTCTAAAGCGCGATTAATTATAAAATCTTTTCTTGGGGCAACTTCATCACCCATAAGCACCTGGATTAAATCTTGATCTCTTTTTGATTTAGCTTTTGTATTATTTGAATATCTTACTTGTAATAATGTACGTTGTTCAGGATTCAAAGTTGTCTTCCATAATTCCTCTGGATTCATCTCCCCTAAACCTTTAAACCTTTGAATACTAATTTTACTTTTTTCTTTTTCAATAAATTTGCTAAATTCCTTACTATTTTTTTTAATTGAACCTTTTGTTTTATCTGAAGATTTGATTAAAAAGTTTTCTAACTCCCTATCATCTTTTATATAATAGTTCTTTGATCCTTTGGTAATTTTATAAAGAGGAGGCTGAGCCAAATAGATATGATTTTTTTCTATAAGTTCATTAAAAGGATAATTATTAAACAAGGTTAGCAAGAGCGTTCTTATATGAGATCCATCAACATCAGCATCTGTCATAATAATAACTTTTTCATATCTTAGGTTTTCAATATCAAAATCCTTAGATCCTGTGCCCAGAGCATTAATTAAAGTAACTATTTCATTAGAGGACATCATTTTTGAAAAAGCTTTAGTCTGCAAATCTTGGCCATTGCCGTTTTTAGCTTTAGAACCATTAGTATCGATATAAGTATTTAGTATTTTACCTCTTAAGGGTAGAACCGCCTGAAACTCCCTATTTCTTCCTTGTTTTGCTGATCCTCCTGCTGAATCTCCTTCAACGATAAATAATTCAGTCCCTTCGGCTTTACCAATTTGACAATCCGCAAGTTTACCAGGTAAGCCTGATAATTCTAAAGATCCTTTTCTTCTAACACTTTCACGAGCTTTTCTGGCAACATCTCTTGCAATAGCAGCGTGAACTATTTTTAATAATACTACTTTTTTGATTCCAGGATTTTGATCAAACCAAGTTGACAATTTACCGTTTATTATAGATTCAACAATAAATCTTACCTCTGATGAAACAAGCTTATCCTTCGTTTGTGATGAAAATTTGGGATCAGGTATTTTTATTGACAAAACCCCCGTTAGACCTTCTCTAGTGTCATCACCCGTAAGTGTAATTTTATTCTTTTTTAAAAAATTGCCGTCTATAGCATACTTGTTAATTACTCTTGTAAGTGCGCTTCTAAAACCTAACAAGTGTGTTCCACCGTCTTCTTGATGGATATTATTTGTGTACGCAAACATGTCTTCAGAATATCCAGCATTCCACTTTAATGAACATTCCACTTCGACATTATCTTTTGAACCTGAAATATAAATCGGTTTTTTGAATAAACTAAGATCGTTCTTATTAACCAAAGTTGTTTTAGTTTTATCTAAAAACTCAACAAATTCTTGAATACCACCATCGTATTTGTTTTTATATTCCTTTTCTTTTTTTCCAGTCCTATCCACTAAAATAATACGTAAACCTTTATTTAAAAAAGCAAGTTCTCTCACTCTTTTTTGTAAGATTGATGAACTGAATTTAGTATCAGAAAATACTTTTCTTGACGGTAAGAAATTTATAAGAGTTCCTGTTTTATTTGTTTTTCCTTTAGCTTTTAAAGGAGATAAAGCTTTTCCATCTTTAAACTCAACAAAATATTCTTTTTTGTTTCTAAATATTTTTAAACTTAATTTTTCAGATAGAGCATTAACTACTGAAACACCAACACCATGAAGTCCACCGGAAACCTTGTATGAGTCGTGATCAAATTTGCCTCCAGCATGAAGTTGTGTCATGATCACCTCTGCTGCTGATTTTTTTTCCCCTTTATGTAAATCTATTGGAATTCCTCTTCCATCATCCTCAACGGAAACGGATTGGTCTGGATTGATTATAACTTTAATATTTTTACAATAGCCAGCTAAAGCCTCATCAATAGAATTATCAACTACCTCATAAACCATTTGATGAAGACCTGTTCCGTCATCAGTATCACCAATATACATTCCTGGTCTCTTTCGTACTGCCTCTAAACCTTTAAGCACTTTTATGGATTCAGCGCTATATTTTGAGTTATCTTGTTGATTTTTCTTGATCATAATAGTGAATTTTTTCTACTTATATTAACATTTTTTTTTAATTAATTAAATCTATAACAAATCTATTGCTTAAATTATCGTTGGTATTGAATGATTACTCATTGAAAAATATAAAAATAATCTATTATTGTCTTTAAACGAAATAAATCAAATTTTCATTGGCATAACTACATGAAAACTATTTTTATCTGAAAAATCTCTAATAAGTACTGGAGAGCCTGGATCTTTTAAATTAATAACTATCAATTCATTTTCAATGTGAGAAATTATATCCATAAGATATCTGCTATTAAAACTTATACTTAAATCGCTAGAATTAAATTTTGCATTAATATTTTCAACACCCTCCCCACTGTTAGGGTTGTTAACTGACAATTGTACAGAATCTTTCGATATAGACATTTTCAAACCTTCTTTATGGTCTGAAGAAACAGTAGTAACTCTCTCTATAGAATTCTTAAACTCGTTTAATTTTATTTTTAAAATCTTATCATTGTCTTTAGGTATAACTTTATTATAATCAGGAAATCTACCATCAATAACTTTAGAAGTTAATATACCTGTATCCATTTCAAATTTAATTTTTGATTTATTATTTGATATTTTTATAGGTTTGTTGCTTTTTTCTAATAAGGAAATTAATTGAAAGATAGTTTTTTTTGGTAAGATAATAGATTCAATATGAGTATTTGAATCAATTTCCAAACTACTAGAGGAAAGTCTGTGACTATCTGTTGATACGCCACATAGAAATGATTTATTTTCTAATTTTGTTTTATGTAGATAAATTCCGTTAAGGTAATGTCTAGTTTCATCATTGGAAATTGAAATTTTTGTCTTGTTTAAAAGTTTAAGTAGTTTTTGAGGAGAAACTTCAAATTTTTTTTCACCAACATCTTCCTCTGATAATGGAAAATTATCCGAAGACAAGCACAATAAATTAAATTTAGAATTTCCAGAGACCAACTTCAACCTATTACTATTTAGTAAAGTCAGTTCAACATTAGCACTGGGTTGCAATTTTCGCAATATATCATAAAGCACACTAGCAGAAGTTGTGGTTGAGCCTTCTTTTTTCACTTCTTTCGGTAACATTTCTTCAAAATAAATTATGTCTAGATCTGTTGCAGTAATTTTAATTTTTGAATCTTTTGCCTCTATCAAAATGTTTGATAGGATTGGCAATGTTGTTTTTTTTTCAATAATCCCATGCGCATGACCTAATGATTTTAGGAAGGTATCTCTATCAATTGTAAATTCCATTTTTAGCTGTTAAAGCAATTTTTTTTTTATTTCGATTATGCTTTGCCTAATCTCATTATCTTTTTTAATTAGCTCATCAATCTTTTTGACAGCATGAATTACGGTAGTATGATCTCGATTAGAAAATTTTCTACCAATATCTGGCAAAGAGTTTGTCGTATATTGTTTAGCTAGATACATGGCTATCTGTCTTGGTCTAGCAAGTGATCGTGGTCTCCTAGGTGATAACAAGTCGTGAATATTTAGATTAAAATGTGAAGCAACTAAATTTTGAATAAACTCAACGGTTACTACTTTAATATTGGAATTTACAAAGTCCTTCAAAATTCTTTTACATTCATAGACATTTGGAGATTTTGTGTTAATTTTACTAAAAGCCAAAACTCTATTTAGAGCTCCAATCATTTCCCTGATGTTGGATGTAATTTCAGATGCTAAAAATTCAAAAATTTCATCGCTTAAATTATAATTTTCTTTAAAATTTACTTTAATTTCCTCAAACTTGCTTTTTAATATTTTTATTCTTAAATTTAAGTCAGGTGGTTGAATATCAATTACCAAACCTCCCGACATACGAGATTTGATTCTTTCTTGTATTCTATCAAGATCTGAAGGAGGCCTATCCGACGATATAACAATTTGTGAACCTTTTTCAATTAAAGCATCAAAAGTGTGAAAAAATTCTTCTTGCATGGCTTCTTTTCCACTTGCAAACTGAATATCATCAATAATAAAAATATCAGCCTTCCTAAAAAAATCTTTAAATTTAACCATTTCATTATTTTTTATAGACTTAATAAAATGGTACATAAATCTTTCTGCTGAAACAAACATCACCTTTTTTGAATTTCCAACTTCTAATCCAACAGCATTCAATAGATGAGTTTTTCCCATTCCTACAGCGCTATAAATAAATAGCGGGTTATAGTGAGCAGACTGAATACATATTTTCCTAGCTGCGGTAAACGCTAGCTCATTGCTCTCACCTACCATAAAATTATCAAATCTATTACTCAAATTAAATCGATAATAGTTCAAAAAAGAATTTTCAATTGATGTTACTTGGCCTTTTTTTAAAAAAAGAGATTTATCAGATTTTTCTTGAGTTTCATCAATCAAAAATTCAATTCTCTGAATACTTTTTTTAAATGTTTTTATTATATCCAATATTTTATCTGCGTATCTAGAAACTATCCAATCTCTAACAAATCTAGTGGGGGCAGATAAAATAATATAATGATTAAATTCCTTTTTAAGATTTACATTTTTTATCCAACTTTCATAAATATCATTTCCAAAAGTTTTTTTTAATTTTTCAAGAACCTTGTTCCAATTAAGCTGATTCTCTTCTTTTACCAAAAGATCGTTTGAAGATTGATTTAATAATATTTCTGTCATAAATAATTTTTTTTAGAATTAGGAAGTTTTAATTTTTTTTTAATTACTTTGCAATATTTACAAGTTGTATTACAAAAATTATTTTTTATTAGGTTGTATATAAAAATTTTTAAAATTGTTTTTTGGTGTATACAACTTTGAATATGATTTAACTAGATCTGGATTGTTTTTAAAAAATTATTTTTTATTTAGTTTCGTCAGAAACTTGCATTACAAATTTATCAACTCTTAATTGACTAATTCTTGTAAGTTATTTACAAAAAAGCTTTATTTTTTTTTGAATTGTTGATTCTTTTAGTAACTCTAGAGATTTTTCTTGACGCAGTTTTTTTATTAATTACACCGGTTTTGGCTATTTTCATCAATTGTGAGTGGAATTTTGGAAGAAAACTTTTAGCTTTTTTGGCATTCCCTGCGGCAAGATAGGCAGCCATTTCTTTAATAGCAGATTTATATTTACCTTTTCTTATTCTATTTACTGAAGCTTGTAGTTGAGTCCTTTTTGTGCGCCTTATCGCAGATTTAGTAATTGGCATGAAAGTGGTGAATGTATATCTTTTTCATTCATATGGGTCAATAACAATTAATTTTGACAAACGTTACAATAAAAAGAAGATCTATTGGATATTGATATTTTTTTTATTTTTCCTTTGCACGAAATACGAGAACAATTTTTATTTTCTTGTCCATATACATTAAAAAATTGCTGAAAATTGCCACTTTTACCGTATACATTTTTAAAATCTCTAATTGAAGAACCTCCTTGATTGATTGCAATTTTCAAAACTTTTCTAATATTATAAATTAAATTCTTAATACTTTTTCTTTCTAAATTACTACATTGCCTTAGTGGATGAATCTTCGATAAAAATAAAGCCTCATTTACATAAATATTACCAAGTCCACTTACAAAAGTTTGGTCCATTAATAAATTTTTAATATTTTTTTTCCTATTTTTAATAAACTTTTGAACATATTTTATACAAAATAAAACACTAAAGGGTTCAGGGCCAAGTTTTTTTAAATAGGTAATTTCTTTCAATTTGATATTTTCAAATAACTTAAAAAAACCAAATCTTCTTACATCGTTATAAATTAATTCTAAACCATTGTTTAAAATAAAGTGAATATGATTGTGTTTTGCTAATATATCTAAATCATAATAAAAGCTTGTTTTAAACATTTTTTTATCTTTACTTCTAATAATTAAAAACTTTCCACTCATACCCAAATGAGCCAAAAGTAATTTATTTTTAAAATGAAAAATTAAATACTTAGATCTTCTTGAAATTTTTAATATCTTTTCATTGATTAATTTTTTTGGTAACGCATCTGTTATTTTGTATCGCAAATTTTTATTATTAATTTTCACATTTACAATTTTTGCTCCATTTATCTTTTTAAATAAAGATCTTTTTACAATTTCTATTTCTGGGAGTTCTGGCATTTATATACTATATATATTGTGAAAAAACTTAACATATGATCTATTAAATTAAATGAAAACCTACCACAGAAACAATGAAAGAATTGTGACAAAAATCTTTCAAGATGTATTTGACAAATATGACCTGATGAATGATTTAATGTCTTTAGGTATTCATAGACTTTGGAAAAAAAACTTTATCCATTGGTTAAATCCACAAAAAAATACAACATTAATTGACGTGGGTTCTGGTACTGGAGATATAGCAAAATTATATTTAAATAAGATTAATTATAGAGGTTCAGTATGTTGTATAGACGAAAACAAGGGAATGCTTGATTTAAATAAAAAAAGATTTAAAAAAAATGCTAAGGTCAAATGGTTCTGCAATAGTGCGGAAAAACTGCCATTTAAAAATAATCATTTTGACTATTACACAATTAGTTTTGGTATTAGAAATGTCAGTAATATAAATAACGCACTTAAAGAGGCTTATCGCGTTCTTAAACCTGGTGGTAGATTTTTATGCTTAGAATTTTCAAAAGTAAAAAACGAAATTTTAAATAAATTGTATAAAACTTATTCAAAAGCAATACCTCAAATTGGTAAATTCATAATAGGCAAATCAGAACCATATGAGTACTTAATTAACAGTATTGAAAAATTTCATTCTCAGGAAGAATTTTTCAAACAAATAAAAAAACATAATTTTGTAAGCGTATCCTATAGAAATTTAAGCGGTGGAATTGTAGCTATTCATTCAGCTTGGAAAGTATAAAAATGTTTAAAAAATTGTTTATGCTATTTAAAATTGGAAGGAAGTTGTCCACTTCCGGCGCAATTTCATCTATTTATGAAATATACGATCCTCCAATTACAATCAAAATACTTTTTTTCGTAATCGGCTTTAGCTTTAATGGCAAAAAAAATAATAACAATTTGTCCCCAGGAGTAAAATTATGTAATGCACTTCAAGGTATGGGGACTACCTTTATAAAATTGGGACAATTTTTAGCAACCAGACCAGATATAATTGGTGAAGATATTGCAAAAGAATTAGAAAAACTTCAAGACAAATTGCCTCCTTTCCAATTAAAAGAGGCAAAAAATATATTAAGAAAAGAACTTGGAAAAGAAAATTTCGATAAGATTATAAATTTTTCAGATTCAATAGCGGCTGCTTCTATTGCGCAAGTGCACTTTGCTACAATTAGCGATTTTGCCGAAAAAAAAGAAGTTGCAATTAAAATTTTACGACCAAATATAGAAAAAACATTTAACGAGGAATTGGATGCTTTAATGCTGTTAGCTTATATTATTCAAAATCTCATAAGAAAAACAAAGAGATTAAAGTTAATTGAAGTCATACAGCTGCTGCGTGAAATCACAAATATGGAAATGGATCTTAGATTTGAGGCAGCCGCTGCCAATGAACTTTATGAAAATACAACAAATGATGTTGGATTTAAGGTTCCTAAAATTTATTGGAATTACACAAGTAAAAGAGTTCTATGTTTAGACAAAATAAATGGAATTTCAATAAGAGAAATTGAAAATCTAAAATCATTAAATATTGATACAAAAAAACTAGCAAAAGATATCATTCAACATTTTTTAAGACATGCGGTCAGAGATGGTTTCTTTCATGCTGATATGCATCAAGGAAATTTATTTGTTAATAAGGATGGCAGTATTACGCCAGTTGATTTTGGAATAATGGGAAGATTAGATAAAAATAATAGAAAATATTTGGCTGAGATACTTTATGGTTTTATTAAACGAGATTACAAAAAAGTAGCTGAAGTACATTTTTTAGCAGGACTGGTTCCAAAAGAAGTTTCAAAAGATGAATTTGCACAAGCGCTACGTTCAATAGGGGAGCCAATTTTTGGACAATCTGTTAAAAATATATCTGGTGGTAAATTATTAAGTCAACTTTTCGAAATTACTGAAAAATTCAACATGCAAACCCAAATACAGTTATTACTTTTACAAAAAACTATGGTTGTTGTTGAAGGAGTTGCTAGAAAGCTTGATCCTGATACTAATATATGGGACGTATCAAAACCAATATTAGAAAACTGGTTAAAAGAAGTTAAAGACCCAATTAATAAAGCAAGTGAAGTTGTAAATAAGGCTTCTGAAGTACTTAGTAGGTTGCCAGATTTGCCTATTATTATGGACAAAGCAAATGATGTTATGACTCTAATATCAGAAGGTAAATTTAACCCCAACACATTAGCTTATAAAAGTTTAAGAGAAGAAGAATTAAAGTTAGAATTAATGCGTAACAAGATATTAGGAGGAGTTTTAGTACTTGTAATTTTTGTTCTCATAGTATTCAAATAACAA